>NZ_DS990556.1:1161050-1346482 GCF_000155635.1 Cyanobium sp. PCC 7001 | reverse complement strand
GGAACCCAGGGAACCCAGAGAACCCTGATTTTGTGGCCCCCGCGCGCGTGCGCGCGCGCGAGAGGGCCTGGATTGCCTTATCGGTGAGGCCGTATCTGGAGACGGCGCCACCCATCCCTGGCCGGGGTTGTTTCAGCTCAACCACCAGCCCCCGGTTCTTGAGGGCCTGTCCGATGGATCGGGCCTGCTGCCGGGCGCCGTTGCCAACCAGGCCCAGGTGCTCGACCACCTCGGCGCTGGTGACGAAGTCGAGCCCTTTCTCCCTGCGTTCCATCGCCAGCTCAAGGAAGTCGGACTGATTGGCGGTGAGCTTCTCGAGCAGGGTGTCGTCTGCCTGCTGCTGGCTCAGTTCAGCCGCGCTGCCGTGGAGCACCCAGCCGCAGTCGGTGCGCTCCACGACCAGGCCCAGGGGCTCGCCTTCGCGGCCGGATGTGGTGAGCATCCGGCGCCGGTCCCCAGGGTTGTTCGGGTTGACGGGCTCGAGCTTGAGCACCTGGGACGCGAACCCAGGGATTGCGGTCGTTCCCCTGCTGGCGGTTGTGCCGCTGCCCTGGGCGTTCCCCTTGCCTGCGTGGTGGATCAGGACGAGGGTGGCGCCGTGCGGTTCCAGCTGCTCCATCAGTTCCTGTACCGGCATGGCAGCCTCTGGGCTTTCTTCCTTGAGGCCCAGGGGCATTGTTGCGGCCGTGGTGAGTGAGTCCACGATCACCAGCAGCCCCGGGTGGCGCTGCGCGTAGCTGGCGATCGTGTCAATCCCCTCGGGGGTCAGGTGCAGCGGCTGGCCGGAGTGCGCGAGGCCGACCAGGGGCGCCTTGATCCTTCCGTCGTCGGCCATCAGCCCGACGTGAATCAGCATCCGGCGCCAGTCGCGGCCTGGCTGGTCTGGGCCGATCAGCAGGACAGGCGGGCAGGGTCCCCAGAGCGGGCGGTCCAGGAAGGCGGGCTCGTTGCGATGCCACGCGGCGATCATCGCCAGCAGGAGAGAGGTTTTCCCGACCTTTGGCAGCGCGACCAATAGGTTCATGCAGCCGCGCAGGATCAGGCCATCCCACGCCCATGGCGCGTCGGATCCGTCGAGGGCCTGCCCGGGCTCCAGCAGCGCGGCATCACCGTGCAGGCGGCGGCGTCGCGCGCTGGTGAGCATTCCCATCAGCTCGGCGTCGCGCATGGTGATGCCCATGTCATCGGCGGCGATCCGCATAAGTGGCAGCCGTGCGCTGAACTGCACGCGATCGGCCAGGAGCTGCGCTGCGCGCTCTGCCAGCCGCTCCAGGGCCTCCTCGGGTGTGCCGATGCCCTGCTGCTGCTGGGGCCCCTGGGCGGCTCCCTGGCGGTCCTGGACGCTGCTGGCGGCCTGCTGCTGCCCACCAGCCCCGGCAGCGTCTCCGATCGCCTCGAACCTCTCGGCGCCGTCGCTGCTGGGGCGGGTGCTTTTGAGGTCGCGGCGGCTGATGTCGATGCCGTAGGCGTCGCGGAGGAAGGGCCAGAGGGAGCCGGGGCTGATCGCCGTCGGTTTGGTGCGGAAATAGCTGGGCAGGTCGCGGACGGCTGGCGAATGGCGCTGCATCACGGCCAGGGCTTCATCGGCGCCCAGCTCCACGTGCATGCGGAAGCAGAGCGCCACGAGCTCCTGGCGCCGCCCTTGCTTGTGCTCGAAGGGCGGCACCTGTTGCAGCGCGTGCTCGAGGGCCTCGGGCGGCCTGGGCGGCAGGTCGCTGGCAATCTGCAGCGGTGGCAGCCCGGCACCGTTGGCTGGTGCTGCTGGCGCGGGTGCTGGGCGCTCCGGCAGTGGTGGCAGCAGGGCCTCGAAGGTGTCCGCGTCGTGGGGTGTGCCGGTGCCTTCCAGCAGCAGCACCGGCTCCCGGTCGCCATCGCCACGCGGGCAGCCCGGCAGGCGCATCACCCGCGAGGGGTCGTGGATGGATGGGTCGGAGCGCCCCCGGGCGGCGAGCCGTTTCTGTAGGTCGCTGAACTGCTCCTTTGTGATCGGCTCCAGCAGTCGCCAGTAGGTGTGGATCGACTGCCGGCCGGTGTCGATCTGGGCTGTCGGTTCAGGCATGTCCAGCGCGCGCCATGCGGTGAGCTGCCAGGGGCGCGGCTGGTCGTCCCATTCGTTGAACAGTGCACGGCAGCCACTGATCGATGTCTTGGTGTCGCCGCCGTCATTGATCACCACATAGACGCCGCGGCCTTCGGTGATCCACTGCTCCACCAGCTCGTGGCTGTAGGTGCCTTTGCGGCCACGGTCGCTGTCCTTCCTTGGATCTCCTTTCTCGAAGAATCCCCGGATTCGCGTTGTTGCCGGGTCCTTCCCAAGCAGCTGCAGGAAGCGGGCGGCCATCGCTGCATCGAAGGCGGCGGCCTGCTCTTGGGCTTTGCTGCGGGATTCCATTAGGATGGTGGTACAGGTTGTCAGTTACTGCGCCCCGGGGGTCACCGCTCCCGGGGTTCTCTTTTGGCCTGGTGCTGTCAGCCGGTGGGCAGCTCTTCGCGCTGCTGCTCGGCTTCGATCGCATCGCCCTGGGCGTCCCAGGCCGCGGCCATGGCCTCGAAACGGGCGGCGCGAGTTGCAGCCCATGGCCGGGCCAGCCAGTAGGCGGCCCGGCAGCGATCCCAGCGGGCTGAGCTGCGGCACAGATGCAGCTGATCGATGTGGTCGGCTATCTCAGGCGGCCCGCCTGCGCTGCTTGCCGCGTTTGATGAGGGTGGCCTGAACGGCGTCAAGATCCCAGCGGAAGGTGGGGCGCTGAGCACCTACTCCCACGTTGACGTAGTGCACGCCATGGCGAAGTACGTCGGCCTGACGTAATCGCGTGATCGTGTTTTTGCCCACGCGCAACGAATCCACCACCTCATTGGTGGTCAACGAAAAGCTCATGACTGGAAAGCGCGGAGGAGGCCAGTTGTGCCCCCTTGTTTTCACAATACGCCGCGCAAGTTCGGACTGCAATCCTGCAAGAAACCGAATATCAATCCTCTCCTTTATTCGGTTTTTTAAGCGGTGCACTCCGTCGCTGGAATTGCCTGCCCCGTCTGCTTTCTCAGCTCCTGGCGGCTACCAGTTCTGCGACTTTCGAGCGCAGCGCGGGGCCGTCCAATCGGCGGCCATAGGTGGCCAGGTGAACCGCAGGGCTGTGGCCGCACAATTCGGCGGCTTCCCTTACATGCAGCCCCAGCTCCACGCCCAACCGAAGGGCGAACGCATGACGGAGCCCGTAGGCAGTCAGCCCCTGCGGCATCCGCAACCGTCGCAGCTGTTGGGACAGGTGCTCCCCGGGGCTGGCCAGCCGCTGGCTCCACTCGGGCAGCCCGTGAGCCTTCCAGCGAGCCAGCAGGCGGTGACAGTCAGCAGGCCAGCCAGCCGGGGGCACGGCCGGCACCTGCCGCGGTCGCGTGCTTCCTTTGCTTGATCGTTTCGAGCGGGTCACCACTGCGACCGGGCCACCGCGTGGGCCGCGCTTGATCTCCAGGTCGATCAGCTCTTGGGGCCTCAGCCCAAACACCGTCAGGCAGTCCCAGGCCAGCAGGTCTGATGGGGTGAGCCGGGCGCTCGCCTCGATGCGGGACCGCAGCTCGCTGATCTCCTCGTCGGTGAACGCGCGAACACCGTCAGGATCAGCCGCAGCCTTGCCATTGCCCCGCAGCTGGGCCAGCTCCTTGGGCCATGGCCAGCCGGCGTGCTTCCAAAGGGCGCGGGCGCGGTCGTAGGCCATCTGCCGGGCCCTGCTGTTCGCCTGCCAGCGGCGCAGGTAGCGGGCCAGGAAGGCCGCATCGTCACCAGCCCCACCCTGCTCCGCCGTCGCTGCCAGCTGGCGCAGGTAGGGAAGCCAGGTGCGGGCCCATGTCCGCTCGCCCATCCGCTCGCCCACCAGCTCGGCGCGGAGCTGCTCGACAAGGCGGTTCAAGGCCGTGGCGGATAGGTGCCCGGGGTCATCGGCTGGCGGTGGCGCATCTGGATTTGGCCAACGCCAGTAGCCAGCCATGACGGCATCGAACAGGGCGCACGCCTCCGCCAGCCCCGCCGCAGCAGTGGCCGGGCCCGGTGGCGCTTGCAGCGTGACGGCCCGACGCTTCGGCGGGCTGCCTGGGGGTTCGTCAGGCCTCGGGGGCAGCTCGGCCGAAACCACGCGCAGCCGGTCGCGCATCACCTCCACGTACCAGCCGGTGCGCCCCAGGCGGTGCTGCTTGAAAGAGCGGCTGAGGTTCCTCAGCCAGGGAGGCGAGGCCACTTCTTTTCACGCAAACTGCGTGAAATCCTGGCATTTCCTGGGGTTTTTGGGGCCATTAGGGGCCCCGTGGCTGCGTCTCGGCAACCCCTGAAACCCCTTCTCCCGCCTGGCTTAAACCCTGTCAGGGACTGCGATTTCTGCTGACGCCCCCTGATGGATTCGAACCATCGACCGGCTGCTTAGAAGGCAGCTGCTCTATCCAGCTGAGCTAAGGGAGCAGGACGGCCCGGCGGGCCGGTTCCGGGCATTGTGGCAGTCCTTCGAGGGGTGGCCCTTACAGTGGCCTGCTGCTCTGGATGCGACGGGCGATGGTGGCGAGCCGGCTTTCCGACGGCCAGAAGGGTGAGGTGGTGGCGCGCTACCGGGCTGGAGACTCCAGCACGGAGCTGGCGAAGGTGTTCGGCTGCAGTGCCAACACGATCACCCGGGTGGTGAAGGCGGCCCTCGACCCCCAGGAGTACGAGGGCCTGAAGCAGCGGCGCGGCGCCAGACCAGCGCGGTCCAGCTCTCCGCTGGGCAGCTCGGACGCTGAGGCGGCGGCCGCGTCCGACGTCGGCGCTGACGAACCCGGCTCCGCTGGTGCTGGTTCAGCAGCTGGTGCAAGTGCAGCAGCCAAAGGCCCCGAAGCCTCCACCCGCTCGCAGTCCGCCGCCGCCGAGGCCTCCTTCGAGGACGATTCCGCCAGCCTTCAAGAGGAGGCCGAAGCGCCCCACCACCGCCGCGAGCTGGCCATCGACGATGCCGATGACTTCGGCGACGACGAGGAGAGTGACGACCCCGACGGAGACGACACCGACGGCGACGACGCTGACGACAGTGAGGACGACGAGGCCGGCAGCTTCATGGCGGTGCCGGTGCTGGCCCTGGAGCAGCAGGCGGAGCCGGTGACCTGCCGGCCCCTGGCCGAGGCGACCCTGCCGGAGAGCGCCTACCTGCTGGTGGACAAGCAGGTGGAGCTGGAGGCCCGCCCCCTGCGGGAGTTCACCGAGCTGGGCCCCCTGCCCGATGAGGAGGCGGAACGCCAGGCCTTCATGGTGTTCGTGAATCCGCGCCAGGCCAAGCGCCACTGCGGCCGCAACCAGCGGGTGATCAAGCTGCCCGACACCTCCCTGCTGCAGCGCACCGCTCCTTTCCTGCTGGCCCAGGGCATCAGCCGGGTGGTGATCGAGGGGAGCCTGTTCGCGCTGCCGGGCTCCTAGTCAGGGCTCCAGCCTGCGGGCCGGCAGCAGCAGGGCCGCCGCGCAGCCGCCGCTGATCACCCCGGCCACCAGGGCCACTCCCACCAGGAAACCCGCCGGCAGCGGCGCCGTGCTGCCGCGACCCAGCCACAGCCGCGGCCGCTGGTCCAGGTTCTGGGCCCCCAGGCAGAGCAGCAGCAGCAGCAGGGTGGCCCCCGCCAGGCTGCTGAGCACCAGGCGCAGACGCAGCAGCATCGAGGTGAAGGCCGGCAGGCGCCCAGTCTGCCTGGTCATTCCTGCTCTGCCGTTCAGGTCTGGTGCAGCAGGGCGTAGAGCTCCCGCCGGCTGTGGCCGCTGCGTTCCGCCAGGGTGCGGGCCGCATCACGGCCACTGAGGCCTTGCTCCATCAGGGCCGCCAGCTGCTGCCGCAGCGACTCCTCATCCCATGCGGCCGCTTCGGCCGGTGGGGCGCCCCCCAGCACCAGGGTGCATTCGCCCTGGGGCGCGGTGCGGCGGAAGTGCTCCAGGGCCGCCTTCACGCTGGGTCCCACCTGCTCCTCGTGGCGCTTGGTGAGTTCCCGCGCCACCCGCAGGGGCCGGTCGCCCAGCACCGCGAGCAGGTCTTCCAGCAGCTCCAGCAGCCGATGCGGCGCCTCGAACAGCACCAGGGTGCGCTCCTCGCCGGCGAGCTCCTGCAGCCGGCGGCGGCGTTGCTGGGGCTTGGGCGGCAGGAACCCTTCGAAGCAGAAGCGGCCGCAGGGCAGGCCGCTGCTCACCAGGGCCGTGGTCACGGCGCAGGGCCCGGGCACGCAGATCACCGGCAGATCCGCTGCCCGGGCGGCGGCCACCAGAGCTTCGCCGGGGTCGGAGATGCCGGGCAGGCCGGCGTCGCTGATCACCGCCACCGCCTCCCCGTCCCGCAACGCCTGCAGCAGCTCGGGGATGCGGGAGGTCTGGTTGTGCTGGTGGAACGACAGCAGCCGTGGCCCCTGCTCGCGGCTGCGCAGGCCGAGCTGGTGCAGCAGCAGGCCGCTGCGGCGGGTGTCCTCGCAGGCCACGCGGCTCACGCCGGCCAGCACCTGGCGGGCTCGGGGGGAGAGGTCGCCCAGGTGGCCGATCGGGGTGCCCACCAGGTAGAGCACCCCCGGTGCCGGCTCGGGCTGTGGATTCACGGACTGCTGCACAATGCTGCCTGCAGCTTCAGCATGATGCCGGCCAGCCTCACCCTGCCCTCGGGGATCGCGCTCGACACGCTTCTGGCCGAGCTGCGCCGCCTGAGCTGGGGGGCCGCCGACATCCTGCGGGCCTATGCCCGCGGCCAGCAGCCCCCCTACGGCTTTCCGGCGGCCCTGAGCGTGGACGCCGGCGGCGAGGGGCCGGTGAGTGCGGCCGATCTGGCGGTGAACCGATGGCTGCTCGATGGCCTGGGGGAGGCCTTTCCCGCCGCCGACTGGACCCTGCTGAGCGAGGAGACGGCCAAGGAGCAGCTGGTGGAGGGGCAGCCGTTGGCGGCCGAATGGCTGTGGATCCTGGATCCCCTCGATGGCACCAAGGACTTCCTGCAGGGCACCGGCGAGTACGCCGTGCATCTGGCCCTGGTGCGCGCCGGCACGCCGGTGCTGGGGGTGGTGCTGCTGCCGGAGATGGAGGAGCTCTGGATGGGAGTGGTGGGTGACGGTGGAGGCATGGGTGGAGGAGAAGCCTGGTGCGAGAACCGCGCCGGCGAGCGCAGCCCTGTGCGCTTCTCGAGCCGTCGCCATCTGGGTGAGCTGGTGCTGGTGGCCAGCCGCAACCACCGCGACCAGCGGCTGGAGCAGCTGCTGGAGGCCCTGCAGCTGGGCGACACCAAGGCGATCGGCAGCGTGGGCGGCAAGGTGGCCACGATCCTGCGGGGCGAAACCGACCTCTATGTGTCGCTGTCGGGCCGCAGCGCCCCCAAGGACTGGGACATGGCCGCCCCGGAGGCGGTGCTGCGGGCCGCCGGCGGTGCCTTTTCCCATGCCGATGGTGCGCCGCTCACCTACAACACCGGTGATGTGCGCCAGGCGGGCTGCCTGATCGCCAGCCACGGCCCCGCCCACGGCGAACTGTGCGAACGGGCGGCTGCCGCCATGGCCCGGATCGATCCCGGCTTTGCGGTGTAGGGGGCCAGGCTTGCAGTGAGGGCAAGAGCGGCGGCTCTGGCCTTTCCCGTGACCACCGCTACCGTCCGCCCAGATGGGACGTCCGGGTGATTCCTGCTGCAGACCGGCGCAATCCCCTGCGTTGGTACCTGACGGCTCTGCTGCTGGGCATCCTGATCAGCCTGGTGGATGGCTACCCGCTGCTGAAATTCCAGACCCAGCGGCTGGCCGAACTTCTGCCGGCTGTGGGCCTGTTGTTGTGGTGCTTCCGCCCGCAGCCGCGGAGCTTCTTCGATGTGCCGGCGATCGGCGGCTGGTATGGCCTGGGTCTTCTGGGCCTGGCGGCCGTGGCCCTGCTCGGCGGGGCGGTGGGGCCGGTGCCCTGGATCTCGCTCGGCTTCCTGGGGCTGGCCCTGCTTCAGTTTGGTCTGCTGCCGTTGCTGCAGCCGGCCTGGCGCCAGCACCGGGCCGATACGGCCCGGCTGCTGGCCCTCTTTGCCGTGGCGGTGGTGGGCATCGACGTGGGCATCGCCCTGGCGGTGAAGCTCAACGGCCTGCAGCCCTACGCCTGGGTGCGGGTGCCGCTGCCCAGCGGTGTGTTCAGCGTGCCCTACCTCTCGCTCAACCCCCGCTGGGCCAACCAGCTGACGGTGCTGCTGCTGTGGACCTTCCTGCCCCTGCTGCAGCAACTGCAGAGCGGCACGATCCGCCGCTGGCGCGGCTTCTGGTGGCCGATCTGCGCAGCTGTGCCGCTGCTCTGCCTGCTGCAGATCGGCCTGAGCCAGGGGGATGGCGCGTTCCTCGCCACGGCCCTCGGCACCGCCATGGTGGGCTGGCAGGCCTGGCGCGGCGGCGGTGAGCGGCGGCGGCTGTTCGGCACCGCGCTGCTGCTGCTGCTGGCCGCGGCGCTGCTGGCAGCGCTTGGCACCGTGCTGGTGGGGGGAGCCAGCTTCTTCACCGACGCCGTGCAGCGCAACAGCAACGAACTGGTGCAGGGAACCCAGGATTCGATGCGGCGGTTGCTGAACTGGCAGGTCTACGCCCAGGCCTTCCTGGCCTCGCCGCTGTGGGGCGTGGGCATCCAGGCGGTGCCGGCCGGCTCGGGCCTGTGCGGGCCCCACAACCTGCCGCTGGCCCTGGTCTATTGGATCGGGATCCTGGGCTCGGGTTTCGCCCTGCTGCTGGCCACGGGTTTCGTGCCCAGGCGCTGGAGCGGCTTTCGCCACAACGCCATGGCGGCGCCCTTGCTGGCCACGCTGTTCGCCTACCAGCTGGTGGATGACATCTGGCTGCGGCCGCTCTCCCTGGCGTTGCTGCTGGTGATGCTGCCCTCGCTGCTGCCCGATGGGGCGTTGGACGGTTGGCCCGTGCCAGCCAGGCTGGCGCCTGTGCTGGCACGGTTCGCGCTGCCGCCGGTTCGTTACCGGCTGATCGCCCTCACCGGGGTGCTGATGATCCTGATCTCGGCCGTGGTGCCGGGTGGTGTGGGATTCAAGCCGTCGCCGGCCGTGTCCACCCCCGGCACTTCCTGCCTGTTGTTCTTCTGATGAGCCGCTTGGGGCTCACACAGGCACCGGTGAATCCGCCTGGGGAACGCCGCGCAGGGTGAGGTTGATGCGGCCGCGGTTGTCGATCTCCCGCACGCGCACCGTCACCTGATCACCCACGTTCACCACGTCCTCCACCTTCTCCACCCGGGCTTCCGAGAGCTGGGAGATGTGGATCATCCCCTCCTTGCCGGGCAGGATCTCCACGAAGGCGCCGATCGGGATCACGCGGGTGACGCCGCCGGTGAACACCTCACCCTCAGACACGCGGCGGGTGAGGCCCTCGATGATGCGCTGGGCCTCCTCGGCCGCGGCACCGTCGTGGCTGGCGATCGTCACGATGCCGCCGTCCTCGATGTCGATCTTGGTGTTCGTGCGCTCGGTGATGCCCTTGATCGTGCGGCCACCGGGGCCGATCACTGTGCCGATCAGCTCGGGATCGATGCGGAAGCTGAGCAGACGGGGCGCGTGGGGGCTGAGGGTGTCACGCGGCTTGTCGATCGCCTCCAGCATCTTCTCGAGAATGTGCAGCCGGGCCGGACGGGCCTGGTTCACCGCCTCGGCCACGGTGCCCACCGCCAGGCCGGTGATCTTCATGTCCATCTGCAGGGCGGTGATGCCCTTCTCGGTGCCGGCCACCTTGAAGTCCATGTCGCCGAGGAAATCCTCGATGCCCTGGATGTCGGTGAGGATGCGCACCTCCTCGCCCTCCTTGATCAGACCCATGGCGGCGCCACTCACGGGCGCCTTCAGGGGCACGCCGGCATCCATCAGGGCCAGGGTGCTGCCGCACACCGAGCCCATCGAGGTGGATCCGTTGGAGCTGAGGCACTCCGACACCACGCGCAGCACGTAGGGGAAGGATTCCTTGGCGGGCAGCACCGGCACCAGGGCCCGCTCGGCCAGGGCGCCATGGCCGATCTCGCGGCGGCCGGGGGAGCGCATCGGCTTGGTCTCGCCGGTGGAGTAGGGGGGGAAGTTGTAGTGGTGCAGGTAGGTCTTCTCGGTGGACGGGTTGAGGTCGTCCATCTCCTGGGCATCGCTCGGGGTGCCGAGGGTGGCGCAGGAGAGCACCTGGGTGAGGCCGCGCTGGAACAGGGCCGAACCGTGCACCCGCTTGGGCAGCACGCCGGCGGCGGCCTGGATCGGGCGCACCTCATCGAGGTTGCGGCCATCCACCCGCTTACCCTCGCCCACGATCTGGGCCCGCATCAGCTTCTTGGTGAGGCCCTTGTAGCTGTTGCCGAAGGCCTTGCCGCTGGCGGCGGTGCGGATCGGGTCGTCCTCGGCCAGGGCGGCGATCTTCTCGCCCACCTCGGCCTTGATGGCATCGAGCTTGGCGTCGCGCTCGGCCTTGGTGAGGCTGAACTGCTTGAGCACCTCACCGATGGCGTCGCTGCATTCCTTCTCCAGGAAGGCGGGCAGGGTGGGATCGTCGCTGCGGGCTTCGGGGAACACCTGCTCGATGCCCAGATCCTTGAGCAGGGCCTGCTGGGCCTTGATCAGTTCGCTCACGGCTTCGTAGCCGAAGTCGATGCCCTCGATCACGTCCTGCTCGGGCAGCTGGTTGGCGCCCGCTTCCACCATGATCACGCCCTGGGGGGTGCCGGCCACGACGAGGTCGAGGTCGGAGCGCTCGATCTCGCGGTAGCTGGGGTTGAGCACGAAGTCGTCGCCCAGCAGACCCACCCGCACGGCCGCCATGGGGCCGTGGAAGGGGATCTTCGCCAGCAGGGTGGCCATGGAGGCGCCGGTCACGGCGAGCACATCGGGCGGCACCCGCTCATCGAGCGAGAGGCAGGTGGCCACGATCTGGAGGTCGTCGCGCATCCAGCCCGGGAACAGGGGCCGCATCGGCCGGTCGATCAGACGGGCGATCAGGGTGGCGCGCTCGGGCGGGCGGCTCTCGCGGCGCATGAAGCTGCCGGGGATGCGGCCGGCGGCGTAGAGCCGCTCTTCGTAGTCGCAGATGAGGGGGAGGAAGTCGATGCCTTCGCGGCCGCCGGAGCGGGTGGCGGTGACCAGCACCGCGGTGTCACCGCACTCGACCATCACCGAGCCCCCCGCCTGGGGAGCGAACCGACCGGTGGTCAGCCGGATCTCCCGACCATCGAAGGAGATCGACTGAGTTTGTCCTTGCACTGGGCCTTATCTCTCTTTGTCAAGGGGCATTCTCGCATTCGGCCCCCTGGCGGCCGGCGGAACCCCCGCATTGTTCTAAGGCTCCAGGCTGGAGCTGGTCACAACAAAGGGCGCCCGCAGGCGCCCTTGGACTCGTTGGGTTGGGGCTTCAGCCGGTTGGGCCCGGACTTACCAGGATGACTTGACCACGCCGGGCAGTTCGCCCTTGTGGGCCCGCTCGCGCAGCTGGTTGCGGCAGAGGCCGAAGTCGCGGTAAACACCCCGGGGCTTGCCGGTGGCCCAGCAGCGGTTGCGCACCCGGGTGGGAGCGCTGTTGCGGGGCAGCGACTGGATCTTGCGGTGGATCTCCAGCCGCTCCATCGGATCGGCGGCGGCCTCGAAGGCGGCCTTGAGGGCAGCGCGCTTGGCGGCGAAGCGGTCCACCATCTTCTTGCGCTTCACATCGCGCGCAATCATCGACTTCTTCGCCATGCGGGCTGGACTGCGATCGGTAACGGATTTCTGAGCCTACCCTGCGGCCTGCCGCGCCAGGGGTGGGGCGCTCGGGCAGAGGTCGGCGAGGCTGCAGGCGGCGCAGAGGGGCTTGCGGGCGGCGCACACGGCGCGGCCGTGGAAGATCAGCCGGATCGAGAGGGTCTGCCACTGCTCCCGGGGAACGAGCTTCATCAGGTCGGGCTCGATCCGGCGCGGCTCGCTGTGGCGGCTGAGCCGCAGACGCTGAGCCAGACGGCTCACGTGGGTGTCCACCGTGACGCCGGCATTGATGCCGTAGCACCAGGCCAGCACCACCGAGGCGGTCTTGCGGGCCACGCCGGGCAGCTGCAGCAACTCCTCCATGCTCCGCGGCACCTCACCGCCGTGGCGCTCCAGCAGCAGCCGGGAGGCGCCCACGATGGCCTTGGCCTTGTTGCGGAAGAACCCGGCCGACTTCACGTAGGGCTCCACTTCCTCCGGTTCCACGGCCGCCGCCGCGGCGGCATCGGGGAAGCGCTCGAACAGGGCCGGCGTGATCCGGTTCACCCGCTCGTCGGTGCACTGGGCCGAGAGCATGGTGGCGATCAGCAGCTCGTAGGGCGTGCGCCAGTGGAGCGAGCAGGTGGCCTCGGGGTAGAGGGCCCCGAGGCGCTCGAGGATCTGGGGTGCCCGCTGGCGGGCCGTGGGCAGGCGGGGCATGGGGGAGAGGGATCAGCTGGAACCCGAATTCAGTGCCCCAGCAGCTGCTGCACGGCCGGCAGCTGGGAGGTGTCCTTCACGATCAGCACCAGGCTGAGGCCCACCAGGAACACGAAGCCCGACTGCATGAAGGCCATCTGGAACCGCTGGGGCAGCGGCCGGCCCCGCAGGCCCTCGAGCAGCAGCAGCACGAACTGGCCGCCATCCAGCAGCGGCAGGGGCAGGGCGTTGAGCACGGCCAGGTTGATCGAGATCAGGGCCGTGAACAGGAACAGGCTGCCGCCGCCCTGCTGGGCCAGGGAGGCGCCCATCTCCACGATCTTCACCGGACCGCTCACCTGGGACGCGGTTTCACCGAAGTGGGTGATGAGGGTGAGGAAGCCGCCGGCGGTGCGGCGCACCAGCAGGGAGGTGTCGCGGTTGGCCTGGCGGATCGCTTCCAAGGGGCTGCGGGCCGGGCGGAACTGCTCGGTGCCGTTGGGCTGCAGCTGGGCTCCGATCCGCCCAATCCCGGCGAGGTCGTCGGGGGTGAGCCGCAGCTGCAGCCGTTGCTGGCCGCGCTCGGCCACCAGGGGCAGGGTGCGCTCGGGAGAGCCCTTGATCTGCTCAACCAAGGCCGCCACCGCCTGCTGGCCGCCGCCGATCTCCTCGCCGGCCAGGGTCACGATGCGATCGCCCGGCTGCAGGCCGGCGGCGGCGGCGGGCAGGCCCGGCTGCACGCCGGACACCAGCACCCCCGGAGTGGCGCTGAAGCCGGCGGGAATCCCCACCACCAGGCCCTGCCCCACCAGCACCAGCCAGGCCAGCAGCAGGTTGGCCAGCACGCCGGCAGCGATCACCAGGGCTCGCTGGTGCAGGGGGCGGTTGGAGAGGAGGTCGGGGTCGTCCTTGGGGATCGCACTGTCCTCGTCGTCGTCGGGGAAGGCCACGAAGCCACCCAGGGGGATGGCCCGCAGGGCGAACTGCACGCCGCGGCGCTGGCGCTCGAAGAGCACGGGCCCGAAGCCGATCGAGAAGCTGCTCACCCGGATGCCCTGCCAGGTGGCGGCGAGGAAGTGGCCGGCCTCGTGCACCACGATCAGCCCCGCCAGGATCGCCAGTGCCGCCAGAACACCCATGCAAGCTTCCTCTTGAGAAGGTTCATTGTGGCGGGTGCGGGGCTGTCGGCGTCAGGCGGCCCAGATGGCGTCAAGCTCCAGCCGCAGCCCCGGCAGCACACTGCCGCCCTCCAGCACGGCGGGCTGAGTCAGGTGGCGGCTCTCGCCGTCGGCGGTCCATATCTCCACGGCCTTGTCGTCAGGCAGCAGCAGCCAGCCCAGCTGGGCGCCGTTGGCCTGGTAGGCGGTCATCTTGCGGCGCAGGGCGGTGAGGCCGCGGGGCCCCTCATCGCTGGGGCTGGCCAGCTCGACGACCAGATCGGGGCACAACGGGGGGAATCCGCGGCGTTGCTCGCGGCTGAGGGCCTGCCAGCGTTCGATTCGCACCAGCGAGGCATCCGGGCTCAGAACCGAGCCATCGGGGAGGTGGAATCCTCCTGAGCTGTCGAACACCTTCCAGCCTCCTGCCAGGCGGGCATAGGTCTTCAACTGAAAAAGCAGTTCGCCGTTGCTCTGGCTGGTCTCACCTCCGGTGGGCGTCATGGTGATCACGCACCCATCAGCACTGAGTTCAAGAACCGCCTCCGGATTGGCCGCGCACACCTGTTCGAACTGCTCGGGCGTGAGCCGCAGGTCTTTCGGCAGGCGCAGGGGCGCCAAGGCGTCGATCGTGAGAGGCATCGGGCCTGCACCGCAGGTGAGTTCACGCTAGCGGTGGCGGCTGGCCACGCTCCCTCAGCCGATCCTCTCCGCCCCGAAATAGGGCACGAGGGCCTTGGGCAGCCGCACCGTGCCGTCGGCCTGCTGGCCGTTCTCGAGCAGGGCCGCCATGGTGCGGCCCACCGCCAGGCCGCTGCCGTTGAGGGTGTGCACCAGCTGGGTGCTCTTGGTGTCGGGGTCCTTGAAGCGGATCGAGGCACGGCGGGCCTGGAAGTCGCCGCACACCGAGCAGCTGGAGATCTCGCGGTAGGCGCCGGCGCCGGGGAGCCACACCTCAAGATCAAACGTGCGGGCGGCGGAGAATCCCAGATCACCCGTGCAGAGCTCGATGCGGCGGTAGGGCAGCTCCAGGGCCTCGAGGATGGCCTCGGCGTCGGATGTGATCTGCTCGTGGGCCTCGGCGGAGTGATCCGGGCGGGTGAACCAGTAGAGCTCCACCTTGTTGAACTGGTGCAGGCGGATCAGGCCGCGGGTGTCGCGGCCGTAGGAGCCGGCCTCGCGGCGGAAGCAGGGGGTGTAGGCGCAGTATTTGAGCGGCAGCTGCTCGGCGGGAATCACCTCGTCGCGGTGCAGGGAGGTGAGCGGCACCTCGGCGGTGGGGGTGAGCCAGAGGTCGTCGCCTGAGCAGCGGAAGCTCTCTTCGGCGAACTTGGGCAGCTGGCCGGAGGCGGTGAGGCTGGCGCTGTTCACCAGGATCGGCGGCATCACCTCGGTGTAGCCGCGGCTCCCGTGGCGATCGAGCATGAAGCTGATCAGGGCCCGCTCGAGGCGCGCGCCCTGTCCCAGGAGAGTCACGAAACGGCTCTGGGCGATGCGCACCGACCGCTCGGTGTCGAACAGGCCGAGTTGCTCGGCGATCTGCCAGTGCTCCAGCAGGCCGCTCTCCTGGCGCGGGTTGCCCCAGCGCTTCACCTCCACGTTGTCGGCCTCGCTGGTGCCGTCCGGCACGGCAGCGGCGGGCAGGTTCGGCAGGGCGAGCAGGGCCTCCTGCAGCTGCTGCTGCAGGTCTTTCTCCCGCTCTTCCAGCGCCGCCACGTCCTGCTTGATGGCGTTGCCGCGCTCGCGCAGGGCCTTCACCTCCGGACCGCCCGCGGCCGCGCCGGCCTTGATCTGCTGGCCCACCTCCTTGCCGATGCGGTTGCCCTCGGCCTGCAGCCCGCTGCGCTGTTCCTGCAGATCCCGCTGCTGCAGGGCGATCTGCTGCAGGCTGGCCAGGTCGGGGCTGAGGCCGCGGCGGGCCAGCGGGGCGGCGATCAGGGCGGGGTCGTCGCGCAGCAGGCGCTGGTCGAGCACGGGGTGGCGGCGGGTTGGGGGAGCCTAGAAGTTGGCTGAGATCCGCCCCGGCCGCCCCGGCAGGACGGACAACCACCCTGGGACGACAGGGATTGGGGTGGCTAGCATCACATCACAACGTGAGCCCACGGAGCAGACCGTGGCCACACCCATTTCTCCCATGCGTCCGCGTAGGCCTCCAGCTCCTCGTCGGCAACGATCCAGCCGCTCCTTGTTGCTCCTGTTGCGAGCCGGGAGCAGCCTTCAGCGCTCCGTCGGCCACCATCCTGGCCGGGAGGGTGGCTACATCCTCCAGCTGGCTCTGATCACCTTTCTGGCGCTGGTGATCGGTACCGCCGCCTTTTCCTCCCGCACCACCGCAGGTTTCTTCGGTGCCATCACCCAGGGGGTGAACCGGGAAGCACGGGACACCGCCGAGAGCGCGATCGCGGAATTCGCCAACACGATGAACCGGGAGCGCAACCGCTGGATCCTCACCGCTGGCAATGCCGACGCCGCCACCTGGAATGCGGCAACCAACCCCTGCACCCAGTACAACGCGGCCGGCACCCAGACATCCACCACATCCCAGTCCATCATCGCGGCGGATCGCGACCGGTTTCTTCCCAGCACAACCGAGCAGAACCTGGTGGCGGGGAATGCCAATCGGCGCTTTGTGGTGGAATCGATTCAGTATCTCGATGAAAACCGCAACACCTTTGCCACGGCCATTACCGCCAACCCTGATTTTCTCAACGACATCCGTGATGGAGGAGGTCGGACGCTACTGAGGATCACTGTGCGAGGTCTGGTGACTCGCAACGGGCGAACCAGCTCCGCTCGCGTGGCTCGGGAATTCGAGGTGGTGCCCAAGTGCTGCAAGCGCTCGTTCGGCAGCCAGGGGGCTCGCAACTGGGGGAGGGACGCGGGAGCCTGTGACATTACCCAGACCCCTGGGGGTGGGCGCGGGATTCTTGGGGCGCTGGATGGAGGTGTGGTGGAAGGCAGCAACAACCAGAAAGACATCCGCGATGAGAATGGGGATCTCATCACTCAAGCGATTTGCTGGGAAGGAAACGGCGGTGCTACTCCCACGATCCTTAACGGCACTCCAAATCCGGCCTGCGCTGCGGGCAACTTGGCGATCGGTAATCCAAACAACAACAGTAATACTGGTATTTCGTTTGCTCCGGACGAGTTTGGGCTCACCCTCCCTGTGTACAACAACCCTGCTGGGACGGTGGGTTACGCTGACTTGAGTTTTGGCAACGGCCAGAGTCGTTATGTTTACTACGATACTGTAGATCAACGGGTAAAGCTCTGCCAGCTGAGTGGTTCTTCTGTGTCCAACTGTCGGCGGCTTGATAACCAGCAGTTCACCGCCACAACCCCGGATCCCTGCTATCGCGTGGCTGCGGCGGACATCAGTGCTTCCCCTCCTCGCCCGTACACAGAAATGAACTGCCGCCTTGGCAGTATCGATATTGGGAATAACAATACCTTTTTCATCGACACAACCTCTGCGAAGATCAATCTGTTTTTTGATAACTCCTCCTACACTGGTACAATTATGGATCAGGGTAATCAAGGTTACCAGCGTGTGGATTGCAGGGCTGCCGGCAGCCTTGGGGCGCCGCCCACTACCAACTACTCCAGCGGAGCCTCTCGGTGCACTCGTCCAATCCCTTGGGTGCTGACTCCTCCCGATACCGGTCGCACCTTCCAGAGTCTCTGTACTGTCGGCGCCACTAGTTGTGAGGACTTTAATGCATCTGAACTGCTCAATGTGTTCGCCACTGGATCGGGTCGATTTGATCTGAATGGCACCACTGCCACAGTAGGTATGAACATTTATGCCCCAAGAGCTGACATTCGTCTCAATGGTGGTGGCAACGCCGATCCTAACTTCATGGGAAGAATTTGGGCGGATGGCATTGATATGCGGGGCAACATCAAAATCCGTACATTTTCCTCCCTGCCATCTTTCTGTGGATCAGCCAGCTGCCCCACCGGGGGAGGGGTGCCGTTCTTTGATTTCATGGCCCGCAGCTTTACCCACTCTTCGGGATTCTGAGGGATGTCCCAAGATCTTCCCAGCCTTCCTGCGCAAGACCGTGCAGGGGCGCGTTTTTCACCTCTCACAACAGGGTTCACGCTGGTCGAAGCCCTAGTGGGCACCGTGATCATTGCCGTGGCCGTAGCTGCCACCTTCACGGTATTCTCCACGGCTATCCGCGGTATCCGTCTCACCGGGGATCAGGCCTCCCAGAGCTCCGCCATCGAGGCTGATGTGAGCCGGATCGGCAACATCTCGGTGAGCTACAACGCCTGCACCAACTCCGCAGGCTCGTTTGCGGCCTGCCCTGGACAGGCCCAGGGGAATTCCTTCTACTATTTCCCTGGCACCGTTGCTAACGTTCAGGCCTTCTACGATGCCTGCAACGCTACGGCGGCCGGCTCGCACATCACGGCCAATTTCATCACCGCCGTCAACAATCTGGCCCAGCCTGGCGCCGGAGTCACCCGCCTCACTGCGGTACGCGAAAATAGTGTCGACCCGCAGAACCATGTGGTGGTGGTGAGCTGGCAAACCCCTACAGCGAATCCGGCGCGTGTGATCAAGGTCACCCCGGTGGTGTCGTCATGGTGCCCCTGATGGCCAGGTGTATGCTTTCTGCCTCTGTGCGACACCGCTTTGCCCGCAGGCTGCTGCCTACCCGACCGGCAGGCCATGGGCTCACGCTCACCGAACTGCTCACGGTAGTGGTGGTGCTGGGAGTGGTGGCTGCGATCAGCACCTCCGGTCTGCTGTTCGTATTGCGCAGGGAGCGGATCAATGCGGCCGCACTGGAGGTGGCGGGATGGCTTGAGGAAGTGCGCAACCTCTCCGCTCGGCGAGTGGATGCCAATGCCAATGCCGGTGGCTGTGCTATCACGCTGAGTCTTTCCGCAGGGATGGCGGCCAATGCGGTGCTTGCCACTGCCGAGAATGCCTGTGGCGCCCGTGACCCCCAGCTACGCCTGCCCCGTGATCTCCAGGGCACCGTGACGGGGTCAAGCACCAATGGTAATTCTATCATTTTCACCCCCCGAGGTCTCTGGATAGCTAACCCGGCCGTGCAGGGGCCATTGGAAATCAAATTGCTCCTGGATGGTGGAGGACCATTGCGCTGTGTCCGGCTCTCCGAAACCCTCGGCTCGATCGACATCGGCCGGGCCAATACCAACAATGTGGGGGCCAACTGCACCGATTACGTCGCGCTCTGAATCAAGCCGCTCCGCCCATGCCGTCTCGCTCCCCATCACCAGCTCCAGGACAGGCTCTTAGGTACGCTGCTTCTCCTCCTGGCCATCCGGCTGTGTCGGCGGGGATCGGTCTGCCAGAGTTGCTGGTGAGCCTCGTGATCGCCGGGGTGCTGTTCACCGTGGTGGGCAACCTCATGCTCAATCACATGCTGAGCGTGCGCCAGGTGGAACGGGGCCAGCGCACACGCGAGGATGCCAACCGCTTCAACTACCTGGTGGCTGTGGAGGCGGGTGAGGCCTCCGACATCACGTACAACACCGCCCTCGCCGGCTGTGCCGATTCCGGCACGTCGCTCGTGAGTTTCGTGATCCCCAGACCCGCTGGAACTTATGCCGACGCCACCAATGTTTCCAGGGTCTTTTATTACAACCAGAATGGGGACATCCGCCGATGCGGACCACCCTCCAACCGCAATGGTGTGCTAAACCACGGAGGAGCTAATGTCACCGGTGTGGTGGCCCGCCGTACTACCATGGCCATCGTTAATGCCGGAGGTGGCTGTACAGAAGCTAGCACCAACCGAGCTGTCGTTTATAATCTGACCTTTGCCAACTCTGGTGGAGGTGACTACTCCAATTGTCAGGTGGCTAGGGCGAAGACTGTGTTTATCTGCAATCCACCGATTGGATCCGGTGGTCAGATTGGGGATTGCTGATGATTTGTTTCAGTGACCCGACTCAGATGATCAGAGCACCTGCACCACTTCGCTTACCTCGGGAATCGCCTCTCTGAGCTTCCTTTCAATCCCCATCTTGAGAGTCATCGTGCTGCTGGGGCAAGAACCGCACGCCCCCTGCAGCCGCACCTTCACGATCGGGCCATCAATCTCCACCACTTCCACATTGCCGCCATCGGCCATCAGGTAGGGGCGCAGCTCATCGAGGGTGCGCTCTACGTTCTCGATGGTGAGTGCCCGTGGGTCTTGGCTCGTGCTGGCAGCTTCGGTGGTCATGGTGTTGATCCGCTCCTGGTACCCCGCATCATAGAAACGGGCCTGCCGCTTCTGGTCAGTTGTTCAGCTTGTACAGCCGGAAGAAGCTGGGATCCGGGTCCTGCTTGCCCAGGCTGCGCCAGCGGGTCACCAGATCGGAGAGGTCCTTGCGGTAGGTGCTGTAGCGACCGCCCAGCCAGATGAAGTAGATCACGCCCGGCACCACGCCCAGCAGCAGCAGGGCGGCGCCGATCAGCACATGGCGCCACCAGGCGCCCACATAGGGGAAACGCCGCCCGTAACTGATGGCCCACACCACCGCACGCTCCTCGTCGCTACGCAACCGCAAGCGCATGCGCATGTCCATCATGGTGAGCTGGGCTTCAGGGCCGCCCTGAGCTCGGGCCACGGACTGGCTGGCAAGCCGCTGGCGGAAGCGCAGCATCCGGCGCACCTCCGGCAGCCGGATGCGGGCAATCAGCTTTCCTTCCTTGGTCTTGAGGGCAAAGCTCGTCTGGCTGAGTGAAGACTGATCGAGCGAAGCGCCCACCCCCTCACCGAGCTGGCCGCGTTGGCGGGCGAGGTCCTGGGCGGCGGCAAACAAGAGAAGTCGACCCTGATCACGGCTGATGCGCCTCCGCTCCTGCTGACCCCCGCCCTGGGAGGTTCGGTTGGAGGGGGTTGCCATCACCAGCCTCGGCTCCCGTGATCAGGCTGCAGTCGGCCTGACCATACAGGCACTTTGCTGCTTCTGCCTAGGATTGACGTTCTCCAGCTCCGTTCCGCCGCCCACCAGCCCCATCCGGAGCGGCCGCACCCCACGCATGACCGACGTTCCCGTTTCCCGGATCCGCAATTTCTGCATCATCGCCCACATCGACCACGGCAAATCCACCCTGGCGGATCGCCTTTTGCAGACCACCGGCACCGTGGCGGATCGCGACATGCAGGAGCAGTTCCTCGACAACATGGAGCTGGAGCGCGAGCGCGGCATCACGATCAAGCTGCAGGCCGCCCGCATGGAATACCAGGCCGCGGATGGACACACCTACATCCTCAACCTGATCGACACCCCCGGCCATGTGGACTTCTCCTACGAGGTGAGCCGTTCGCTGCAGGCCTGCGAGGGGGCGCTGCTGGTGGTGGATGCCAGCCAGGGCGTGGAGGCCCAGACCCTGGCCAATGTGTATCTGGCCCTGGAGAACGATCTGGAGATCATTCCGGTGCTCAACAAGATCGATCTGCCCGGTGCCGACCCCGATCGCATCGCCGCCGAGATCGAAGCGATCATCGGCCTCGACTGCACCAACGCCATCCACTGCTCCGCCAAGACCGGGCTCGGTGTGCCCGACATCCTCCAGGCGGTGGTGGACCGGGTGCCGCCACCGGCCGACACCGTGGCCGAACCGCTGCGGGCCCTGATCTTCGACTCCTATTACGACCCCTACCGGGGGGTGATCGTGTATTTCCGGGTGATCGCTGGCACGATCCGCCGGAAAGACAAGGTACTGCTGATGGCCTCGGGCAAAACCTACGAACTCGATGAGGTGGGGGTGATGGCGCCGGACCAGCGCCAGGTGGAGGCCCTCCATGCCGGGGAGGTGGGCTACCTGGCCGCCTCGATCAAGGCCGTGGCCGATGCCCGCGTGGGCGACACCATCACTCTGGTGGCCAACCCCGCCGCCGAGCCCCTGCCCGGCTACACCGAGGCCAAGCCGATGGTGTTCTGCGGCCTCTTCCCCACCGACGCCGACCAGTACCCCGACCTGCGCGAGGCCCTCGACAAGCTGCAACTCTCCGATGCCGCTCTCCGCTACGAGCCGGAAACCAGCAGTGCCATGGGCTTCGGCTTCCGCTGCGGATTCCTCGGCCTGCTGCACATGGAGATCGTGCAGGAGCGGCTGGAGCGGGAGTACAACCTCGATCTGATTGTCACTGCCCCCTCGGTGATCTATCAGGTGAACATGCTCGATGGCACCACCGTGATGGTGGACAATCCCGCCACCCTGCCGGATCCCCAGAAGCGCGAATCGATCGAGGAGCCCTATGTGAGCCTGGAGATCTACACCCCCAACAGCTTCAATGGCACCTTGATGGAGCTGTGCCAGGAGCGGCGGGGAGAGTTCATCGACATGAAGTACATCACTACAGACCGGGTGACGCTCCACTACGAGATGCCCCTGGCCGAAGTGGTGACCGACTTCTTCGATCAGATGAAGAGCCGTACCAAGGGCTATGCCTCGATGGAATACCACCTGATCGGCTACCGCCGCAACGAGCTGGTGCGCCTCGATGTGCTGATCAACGGCGAGAAGGCCGACCCCCTCACGACCATCGTGCACCGCGACAAGGCCTATGGCGTGGGCAAGAGCCTGGTGGAGAAGCTCAAGGAGCTGATCCCCCGCCAGCAGTTCAAGATTCCGATCCAGGCCTCGATCGGCAGCCGCGTGATCGCCTCCGAAAGCATCAGCGCCATGCGGAAGGATGTGCTCGCCAAGTGCTACGGCGGCGACATCTCCCGCAAGAAGAAACTGCTGCAGAAGCAGGCCAAGGGCAAGAAGCGCATGAAGGCCATGGGCAAGGTGGACGTGCCCCAGGAGGCGTTCATGGCGGTGCTCAAGCTCAACCGCTAGTCCTAAGGCCTGGCTCCGCTTAGTGCCGCCGGATCTCCTGCTGTTGGGGCCTGGAGTCAGTTCCCGATCCGGTTCCAGCCGATCTTGCCCAGCACGGGGGAACCGTTACAACAGCGGCTTCTCCGCACGCCCTGCGTGTCCGCCCAACTCTCGTCCTTTGTTTCCAAGCCCAGCTGGATCAATGCCCAGCGGGCCAGAGGCCGTAAGTCCTCCGTGATCCAGCTCACCGGCAACTCCACCTGGCTGCGGCAGCCGGTGGCCTGGCAGGCCACGATGCGCACCTCCTCCCTCAAGCAGCGCCAGGCTGCCCAGCAGGGCCTCATCGATCCGGCCGACATCGTCACCGGTTTCCGCGTCAACAACGCCATGGCGCGCAACTGGGTGTTCAGGGGATCGAAGGCCTCCGATCTGATTGATTTCCAGGCCAATGCCGGCGCCATCACCAAGCGCAGCCAGAGCGTGATCAACTTCGGCAAGGATGCCGTGCGCGATCAGTTCTTCTTCACCAACAACACCAGGACCCACGGCCCTTTCAACCACATGCAGCGGTTCGTGATCCGCAACTTCGGCAAGGAGGATGTGGTGACCCTGCGCAACATCGGCCGCACCTTCCGCTTCAGCGATCTGGTGTCCTACGGCAACGGTGTGATGGGCTTCCGTGGCGTGGATCCCACCAAGCTGCGGGTGGTGCCGATCAGCGGGCTCTGAGCCCTGCTCGCACCAGCGCACGGCGCTCACCGGAGCCTGGAACCCGTAGCCGTTGAAGCGGTGATGCCGAGGTTGTTCAGGGCGTGGAAGGTGGTTTCATCCTCCACGCCCTGGGCCACCACATGCAGCGCCAGTTTGCTGGCCATGCCCCCGATCAGCTCCCCGATGCTTCGGGCGCAGGGAACGTTGTGCACAGCGAGAATGAAGGTCCTGATGATCGGCTCCCGAGTTCATCCATCCACCGGTAGCGCCCATCCGCCGTTAGCGCTCCGCCACGGTGATGAAACGGTCGGGCGGCGCAGTTCCCAGATCGGCTGAGTCCCAGGGGGGCAGTTGGGCCCCTGTAGAGGGCCTGCGGACGCTGCCGGCACTCCTCCGATCACCAGGAGCGCAGGCCATGACTCAGTTGTCGCTTGGCTCAGCCCAGGCGGCCAACCGGAGCGATGGGGTGTAAGGGCGCCTGTGGCAACGCTGAACGGCGTTGATCGCAGTCTTCCCTGTGGCGAGACCTTTAGCGAGAGTCCGTCGGACCCGTCCACCAGCCTCCCGCGGCGAGCAAGGCTTCGTGCTGCCGTTGGCGAGCACCGGGGCGATGCTGCTGCTGCTCAGTAGCCTGTCGCTGCAGGCGATGGCCCTGCAGGAGCGGGCCTTCCTGGCGGGTCGCCAGCGCCAGCGGGGCTGGGACGATCAGTTGATGTCTGCGGCCCAGGGGTTCACGGGCCAACTGCAGCGGCACCATCGCTGCCTGCTCGGGGTGCCGGCCGAGCAGTGGGCAGCGGCGCAGTCGGAGCCCTCGGCCTGCGGGTCCGATGGGGCAGCGACGCTGCCGATCCCCGCGGCGGGAGTGCGGTTGGTGGCCTATTGCCCGGAGCTCAGTGAGCCGCCGCGGGCCGCCCTCGTGCTGGAGCTCACCGAGGTGGCGCAGTCCCAGCGGGCGGCCTATCAGCTCGCTCTGGCGGCGGGAGAAACAGCACTGGCGCCACTGCGCGTGGCAGGGCTCCAGGAGCGGGGACGGCTTCGGGGCGTGACCCTGCCGGCCCCCTGCCCCCAGGAGGCGCCATGAGCCTGATTGAGGTGCTGGTGGGATCAGGCGTGTTTGTGCTGGCGGCCACCTGCTCGTTTCAGGTGTGGAGCGGTACCGCGCGTTGGAGCCAGAGGGCCGAGCGGGTTCGACAGGAGCACCATCAGCTCGAGGCCGGAGTGGTGGCGGTGCAGGCGGCGCTGCAGCAGCAGGCCGGACGTGTGCTCGCAGCTGATTGCACCGAGGCGCTGCAGATGCTTCAGGGCCAGCTGGATGGCATCGCTGGTGAGATGACCGTCAGCAACGGCGGCCTTCTCGTGCGCGTGGAGGGCGGCCAGGGGGGCACCCGGCAGCGATGGTTCGATCCAGCCGCCTATGGATTCTGTGGTGTTGACCTGGTAGCCGCAGAGGCTGAGGAGGAGCCAATTCCCTCCGACGGTGCGATTCCCTCGGATGGGGCCTTGGAGGTCACGCCATGAGCGGCGCCAGAGCTTTCGGGAATCGGGGGCTGCGGCCAGCGCATTCCGAAGGATTGTCGTTGGTGGAGGTGTTGGTGGGGGTGACCCTGCTGGCTCTGCTGGCATCGCTGGTGATCGACAGTGGCCGGCGCCAGCTGGCGGCAGTGAAGGTGGAGGCGGCGGCCCGGCGCCTCGGCACCCTGCTGGAGCGAACTCGTGACCGGGCCGAGCAGGCCGGCAGCCCGCTGGTGTTGCCACTCCAGGGTGAGGGTGGCCTGGAGGAGGAGGTGTTGGAGGGCGATGTTTCCTTGGCGTTGGATCACAACATGCCCAGCGAGCTGCGCTTCACGGCCAATGGGCTGGTGATCGATGGGGGCACGGCTGTCGTGAGTGCAACGGGTACGGATCTGCGCCGCTGCCTGGTGATGAGTCTGCCGCTGGGGATTGTGCGGGCGGGGCGCTACGAGGGCGACCCGGCGGCGGGGCCCAGCAGCAGCCTTTGCAGGCCTGATCGCCAGCTTTGACTGCACTCAGACCATTTCATCAAGCAATCATGGTTGATTCAATGAACAACTGGAATGGCACCCGACCGCAGCTCCAACTACGCTCCGGATTCACCTTGGTGGAGCTGTTGCTTGGCTTGCTGCTTGGGTGCCTGCTCAGTGGCATCATGCTTCAGTGCGTGTTCAGCGAAAGCCGCAACGGTCAGAAACTTGCCAGGCTTTTGAGAGAACGCCAGGCCGGTGAGCGACTGTTGGAGCTGATCCGCAGTGAAGTGCAGCAGGCCTCTTTGGTGAGTGTGGGGACGGGTAATCCCCTAAGTTTAGTGCCGGCCTGCAACTTGGGGGGGCGTGAGCTGGTGCTGCAGCTGCAGACAGTTCATGGTGTAATCAGTTACTCGCAGGGGGTGGCTCCAGATGCGATTTGGCTGGGCAATGTGCTGATGCGGTGTGGGCCGTCGTATGGGTTGGATGGTGGTATTAAGCCTAGTAGCGCTCAGAACCGGGTGGTGTTGGATGGCCTTGAGGAAAGCAGGTCTAACAATAGGGTAATTTGGTTGCTTGGTACAATCGAGGCGATAGGTCATTTGAATAGGGATGCCTAGGCGCCTAGAAGATTATCGTGCCTAGTTATGTCTTTGCTCTGATCTGTTTGGAAGGGTTGCCAAGGAGTTCTGATCTGAGAGACTTGTATAATCAGGGTCTAAGTATATCTCTAGCCCTCTAGGCAAGAGCGTTGGGAGAGCTGCTGTCAACGCCCGCTTCAAGTGCTGAGAAATAATATGGCATCGGATGGGGAGACGACCCTGTTGTCAGGGTTTCTGCGGTGATGATTACTTGCTTAGATGAGTGCAGGGGGTCTCTATGTTAACTTGCTGATCTATGCTTAGATCGAAGCTGGTTTATGACTGTACGGGATCTAGGTCGCCGGAGGTCGCCGACGCTACGAGCTTGTCCTCAAGGTTAGCGCTTCGAGCAACAAGGTGATGCTTATTTACAAAGAAAGGGAGGTTTTCACCTCCCTGTTGAAAAACAGATTTGAGGGAAGAAGGCTTTAATTTGGTTGCGATAGGGTGGTAAGGTTAACAGTGCCGCCTGAAGTAATGCTGGCTACAGCTTGTGTAAATCCGGTGCCTGCTGGGAAGGTGAATGTGGTTGGAGTGCCGGCCGCGGTGCATGTGCCGTTGACTCCTGGGGCTGGCTCTGCGTTGTACTGGGCTTCTTGCGCAGTGATCTGGAGAGCCGCGCATGTTCGAGCGGCGTCCATCGCCCTCGTGTTGGCCGCAGCAGCCCTGGCCCGATTCTGCTGGTTCAGGAACGCCGGAATGGCAATTGCGGACAGCACGCCGATGATGATCACAACGATCAGCAGTTCGATCAGCGTAAAGCCGGCCGCGAGGCCTTTGCGCTTGCTGGGCTTCTTGCTGATGGCCTGAATCAGAGACCGTTGGGCCAGCAGCCTGGCCTGGAGTCGGGAGGTCATGGGATGGGTCAGCCAGGGGGCTGTGACTTCGATGTCAATTCTACGGACGAATAGTTGAGTTGCCAAGCCCACTGCAAGGGTCGATTGCATGAGAATTGCCTGAAAGGCTGAGTCCCGTGAGAATCGCGCCCCTGCGGATCTGGCTCCAGAGCGCCTCCCTGATGGCGGTGCTGGCTGGCTACTGCCTGCTGCTGGCAATGCATCAGGCCCTCTCGGCCGTCCAGCGTCGCGAAGTCCATCTCCATCTCGCTGCCCAGCAGGCTGGCCTGCTGGGCAGCGACCTGCGGGCCCGGGACCTGTCCCTGCCGGAGCTGCGAGCCCTGTTGCGGGAGCGTCCTTCCCTGCCAGGTCTGGAGTTGAGCCTCGTCAGCGTGCCTCGCCAGGATGATCCCGCGCTGGAGCTGCCCGAGCCCGAGCTGCTGCGTCGTGGCGCGGAGTCCTGGCTCGTGAGCACCGTGACCATCGTGCAGGACGGCGGTAAACCATTCGGCCTGCAGGTGAGCCAGGACGTGACCGCCTCGGTGCAGCAGGAGCAGCTGCGCTTCTGGCTCCTTGTGGTGGCCGCCGGCGTTTCGAGCCTGTTCACCAGTGTCCTGCTGCGCCTGGTGCTGCGGCGCGGGCTCACCCGGCCGCTCGAAGCCTTCTCCGAGCAGCTGGGGCGCATGCAGGCACCACCCCAGCCGGGCGACCTGATTCCCCTGGACTCCCAGCCCGAGGAGTTGCGCCCCATCGCCCTGGCCTTCAACGACCTGCAGCAGCGGCTCTCGGGCTCCTGGGAGCGGCAGCGCAACTTCGTGGATGGCGTGGCCCATGAGCTGCGCACCCCCATCACCCTGGTGTCGGGCCATGCCCAGCGTTAGCTGCGCCACTGCCAGGATCCGGTAGAGCGGCAGTCGTTGCGGCTGATCCAGCAGGAGTCGGCCCGGATGGGCACCCTGGTGGCCGATCTGCTCGATCTGGCGCGTCAGGATTCCGGCCGCCTCAGCCTGCGGCGCCAGCCCCTGCAGGCCGATGACGTGCTTCTGGCCTTGTACGAGCGCATGGCCGCGACTGCCCAGGGCCGGCTGCGGCTGGCCCCCAGCGACGACCACCCGGCCCACGAGGCGCCCCTGCTCGCCTGGGGGGATCCCGACCGTCTGCAGCAATGCCTCACCGCCCTGGTGGACAACGCTCTGCGCTACAGCCCGGCCACCGCTCCGGTGACTGTGGGGGCCAGATCCGCTGCCGACGGCGGCCTGCAGTTCTGGGTGCGGGACCAAGGCCCCGGCGTGATCCCCGATGAGCGCCAGCTCATCTTCGAGCGGTTCGTGCGTGGCTCGGCCGGCCTGCGGGCCGAGCAGCGCGGCAGCGGCATCGGCCTCGCCGTGGCGAAGCTGCTGATGGAGGCGATGGGCGGCCGTGTGGGGGTGGTGGACGCGCCGGACGGTGGAGCAGAGTTCCAGCTGTGGCTGCCGGCGGCCCCGCGGGAGCTCAGGAGCGTGGCTCGCCCTCCCGCAGCATGAAGCCCACGCCACGCACCGTCTGGATCAAGGTGGTGGACCCCGGCGGCTCCAGCTTGCGCCGCAGCGAGCGGATGTAGACATCCAGCACGTTGTCGTCGCCCACCCAGGTTTCGCCCCACACCGCCTTGAGAATGTCGGCGCGGCGTTGCACCTGCTTCGGGTGCTCCAGCAGCAGCTTCAGCAGTTCGTATTCCGTGTTGGTGAGCGTCACCACGGCCCCCGCCCGGCTCACCTCGTGGCGTGCCGGTACCATCTCCAGATCCGCCAGGCTCAGCACCTGCAGGGCCGGCTCCTGGGTCTGTTCGGCGCCACGGCGCCGCAGCCGTGCCCGTACCCGCGCCAGCAGCTCCTCGATGGAGAAGGGCTTGGTGAGGTAATCGTCGGCGCCGGCATCGAGGGCCGCCACCCGCTCCTGCACATCGTCGCGGGCCGTCACCATCAGCACCTGGGTGGTGTCGCCGGTGGACCGCAGGCGGCGGCAGATCTCCACGCCGCTGAAATCGGGCAGGCTCCAGTCGAGCAGCAGCAGCTCCCAGCCACCGGCCCGCACCCGCTGCAGGGCCTGCTGTCCGGTGCTCGCCTCCTCGCAGCTGTAGCCCTCCAGCTCCAGTTCGGTGCGCAGGAAGCGGCGCAGCTCCGGGTCGTCATCCACGATCAGCAGGCGGGGGCCGGACAAGGCGGGGATGGAGCGCTTGGGGCCTCGGCAGTCTGGGCCAGGTTTTCACGGGCTGGCGACCCTGGCCTCTGGTGCTCCCCAGCGTTGCCCTTGGCCTGCGGCGGTTGAATGGGGCCTGCTGCCCCGCCCCGGTGCTTCTCCGCTGGCGACCCACCACCCTCTCCGCGCGCATGGCCCGCTGGGGGCTGCTGATCGTGCTCGCCTACGGGCTGGTGGCCGTGCTCACGCCACTGCTGGTTCAGGCCGGCTGGCTGCCCGATCCCAATGCAGGCCTGCAGAACCCCATCTACGCCCCACCCTCGCCCCAGCACTGGTGCGGCACCGACCGCCTCGGCCGCGACGTGTGCGTGCGCACCCTGGCCGCCAGTGGCGTGGCCCTGCAGGTGGTGCTGCTCGCCCTGGTGGTGGCTCTGGTGGTGGGTGTGCCCCTCGGCATGGTGAGCGGCTACCTGGGCGGCTGGGTGGACCGGCTGCTGGTGCTGCTGATGGACACCCTCTACACCCTGCCGGTGCTGCTGCTCTCGGTGGTGCTGGCCTTCCTGCTGGGCCGTGGTCTGCCCAATGCCGCCGCCGCCCTCTGCGTGGTGTACATCCCCCAGTACTTCCGGGTGGTGCGCAACCAGACGGCCCAGGTGAAGGCCGAGCTCTACGTGGAGGCGGCCCGCTCCCTTGGCGCCAGTGCCTTCTGGATCCTGCGTTTCTATCTCTTCCGCAACGTGATCACCTCGGTGCCGGTGCTGCTCACCCTCAATGCCGCCGATGCTGTGCTGGTGCTCGGGGGGCTGGGCTTCCTCGGCCTGGGCCTGCCGGAAACCATCCCCGAGTGGGGCGGCGATCTGCAGCAGGCCCTCACCGCCCTGCCCACCGGCATCTGGTGGACGGCCCTCTACCCGGGCCTGGCCATGTTCGTGCTGGTGCTGGGCCTCTCCTTCCTCGGGGAGGGTCTGGAGAGCTGGCTGAGCGGCGAGGGGCAGGCCGGGCGCGCCGCCCGTTGAAGCGCCGGGGCTGTTCAAGCGCGGCGCTCGCTGACGCGCCACACTGATCTGGAGTGCGCAGGCCCGATCGCGGCCCTGGCCATGCCCTGGTGGTTGGATCTGGTGTTGCTGGTGTTGGCGGTGGTGCTCTGGTTCACCGGCAGCGCCGATCGCGACGACGTGTGGAGCCTGTTCCAGCGCATGCTCGCCGTGGTGGCCGTGGCGGTGGTGCTGCTGGGCGGCCGCCAGATCCCCCTGGAGCTCGTGGCCCTGGCTGTGGCGCTGTGGCTGCCGAGCGCCAGCAGCCGCAGACTGGCCAGCCACGAGCTGGACGGCCTCAGCGACGGTACTCCCCCGTTTCCGCCGGGCCGCGGCCGCCCCTAGCAGCGCATCCGGATCGAGCGGGGCAGGGCTTCGGTGATCGCCCCCTCCCCATCCAGCTCCGGGTAGGGCCTGCCCTCCCGCTGGCACCAGGCCGCCACCTCCGGATAGGCCCACTCGAACAGCAGCGCCCGGTAGCGCTCCGGCGCCAGCCCCTCGCCGGCGCTGGGCACCGTGCCGGCGGCCTGGCGCTGCCGCAGGGCCTCGAACAGCAGGGTGGCGGTGGCCACGCTCACGTTGAGCGACTGCACCATGCCGCTCATGGGAATCACGATGGCCTGGTCCACCAGGCCGGCGCATTCCGGGCTGAGGCCCCACTTCTCGGCTCCCAGCACGAAGGCGGTGGGGCCGGTGAAATCGCAGCTGCGGTAGTCCACCGCCTCGGCGCTGAGGTGCGTGCCGTAGAGGCGGAACCCCTGCTCCCTGAGGCTCTGCAGCGCGGCCGCCGCGCTGGGGTGGCGATGCAGCGGCACCCACTTCTGGCTGCCCTGGGCCGTGCTGTTGAACGTGGGCAGCCGCCCCTTCAGGCACACCGCATGGGCCTCCAGCACCCCCACCGCATCGCAGCTGCGCAGGATCGCCGAGAGGTTGTGGGGCTTCTCCACGTGCTCCAGCAGCACCGTGAGGTCGGCCATGCGGCGGTTGAGCACCGCCTGCAGGCGCTCGAAGCGGCGGGGCAGCAGCGGCATCGGGGCAACGGCGTTCAGACCAGTGTGCGGAACGCTGTTCCGTGCCTGGGATCAGAGCGCCACGCTGCCACGGCCCAGCTTGTTCACGTTGGCCAGGGCGATTTCCAGATCCGGGATGCGGTCCTTGTTCAGGTCGGCCTGGAGCAATCCGTTGCGGAAGCGCAGCAACCCCGGCTTGCCCTTGAACTTGCGCTTGCCGATCCAGCGGAACTTCTGATTGCCCGCCTTGAAGGGGTTGGCGTCGATGGCACGCAGATCCACCTTGTCGCCTTGCTTGGCGGAGAAGTCGAGGATCACGTCGCGGTTGCCCTGCCCGGGCAGGGAGTCCGTCACATTCTTGTAGATGAAGCGATCTTTACGTTTGCCGCCGATCAGCCGGTCTGCTCCCTGAAGGCCGATGAGCTTGTCGTTCTTATCCAGGCCGATGATCAGATCCACCCTGGGGCCACCCGTCATCCGGTCCTTGGTGTCGTACCCGATCAACGTCTGATTGACACCGTTCAGCAGCGCCTCCTCGCTGGGGATGCCCAGCTTCTTCACGTTGAGGCGGAAGTCGGCGAGGCGGAACACCGAAGCGGTTGGCTCACCCGGAGACTGCTTGGCCACCAGCTGCACGGTGAACTCGAGCGTGGCGTTGCCGGGGATGAAGGGCGCGCGGCCATTGGGGCCATAGGCCAGCTCCGGGGGGATGCGGAGCTTGAGCACGCTGCCGAGCCGCTTGTTGGCCAGGGCCTGATCCCAGCCGGGGATCACCTGGCCGCTGCCGAGAACGAACTGGAAGAAATTGCGGGTGGCCCGATAGTTCTTGAAGTCGTAGTTGCCGTCAAAGCGCAGACCGTTGGTCAGAAAGCCTTCATAAAACACGGCAACACGGTCGCCGGGCCTCACCAGCGCGCCCTTGTCGGCCTTGCGCAACACCTGCACAGTCACTGCCATGCCGATTCCCTCTTCCGTAGCTTCGCTCTCATCCAACCTAGGGGTCGCCTCAGGCCCCTGCATGGAGGATGACCGAATCGTTTGATGCCCGGGTGTACGCCAAGGTGGCCGGGATTCCGTACGGCCGCCTCGCCACCTACGGCCACATCGCCGAGGCGATCGGCGCCTACGGCTGCGCCCGCCAGGTGGGCTGGGCCCTGCGCCGCCTTCCCCTGCCCTCGGCGGTGCCCTGGCACCGGGTGGTGAACGCCCGCGGCCAGATCAGCTTCACCCCCAGCCGGGAGGGCAGCGACTGGATGCAGCGGCAGCTGCTGCTGGCCGAGGGCATCCCGGTGGATGCCGAGGGCAAGCTGCCACTGGGGCGCTATCTGTGGGTGCCGCCCCTGGACCCGCCGCCGCTTGGTTGATTCCGCCTCCGCCGATGCGTCCTCGGTTCCGGTGTCGTCCGCTCCGGCGCCGGCCACTGGTCTGGCGCCACGGCTGCTCGCCTGGGAGGTGCTGCTGGCGGTGGGCGGCGGCGCCTACGCCGATGTGGCACTGGAGCGGGCCCTGCAGCGCAGCGCCCTCGAGGGGCCCGACCGGGCCCTGGCCACCGAGCTGGCCTACGGCGCCATCCGCCAGCGGCGGCTGCTCGACGCCTGGCTCGACGCCCTCGGCCGGGTGAGCAGCCAGCGCCAGCCGCCGCGGCTGCGCTGGCTGCTCCATCTCGGGCTCTACCAGATCCTCTTCAGCACGCGGGTGCCGGCCGCCGCCGCCGTGAGCACCACGGTGGAACTGGCCAAGCGCGGCGGCCTGGCCCGCCTGGCTCCAGTGGCCAACGGCCTGCTGCGGCAGGCCCTGCGCCGGCACGCTTCGCCCGCCGCTCCCCCCTGGGAGGGCCTCACCCTGCCGAGCGATGCGGCCGGCAGCCTGGGCCTGCGCCAGTCCCTGCCGGACTGGCTGGCCGCGCTGCTGCTCCAGTGGCTGCCGCCGGAGCGGGCCGAGGCCTTCGCCAGTGCCGCCAACCAGCCTCCCGCCCTCGACCTGCGGGTGAACCCGCTGCGCTGCAGCCGCGACAGCCTGCTGGCCGCCTTCGCCGCGGCCGGCATCGATGCCGCGGCCCTGCCCCACAGCCCCCATGCCCTCACGCTCGAAGGGCGGGTGGGGGATCTGCGCCGCCTGCCGGGCTTCCGGGAGGGGCACTGGAGCGTGCAGGACCGCAACGCCCAGCGGGTGGTGCCCCTGCTCCATCCCCGGCCAGGCGAGCGCCTGCTGGATGCCTGCGCCGCCCCCGGCGGCAAGTGCACCCAGATGGCCGAGTGCCTCGGCGGTGATGGGGAGGTGTGGGCGGTGGATCGCTCCGCAGCCAGGCTGCAGCGGCTGGAGCGCAATGCGGCCCGGCTGGGGCTGAATGGCGTGAACACCCTGGCCGCCGATGCCGCTGCCCTGGCGGAGCTGCGGCCCGAATGGCTCGGCCAGTTCGATGGAATCCTGGTGGATGCCCCCTGCTCAGGGCTCGGCACCCTGGCCCGCCATGCCGATGCCCGCTGGCGGTTGCAGCCCGGCGCGATCGCGGAGCTGGCGGCCCTGCAGCGCCGGCTGCTGGAGGGTCTGCTGCCGCTGCTGCGGCCGGGAGGTCGGCTCGTGTACGCCACCTGCACGGTGCACCCGCAGGAAAACGGCGCGGTGGTGGAGGCGCTGCTCGCTGCCCATCCCGGCTGGCGGGGGCTGGAGCAGTGGCAGGCCTGGCCCGAGCCGGCCGGTGGGGATGGTTTTTTTGCCGCCCTGCTGCAGGCGCCCTGATCAGGGTGGCGCCGGTGCCGCGGGCGCAGGAGGCGGCGGCGGTGGTGGAGCCGGCGGCGGCGGTGGGGGCGCCGGAGGAGGAGCGGGCGCTGGGGCCGGCGTGCTGCCGGGGCCCCGTGGGCGGGCAGCCGGATCCACGCCCACGCGCGGGGTCGATGGGGCGTCGGGGGGCTCGGGTTGCTCGGCGGGCGGGGCCACGGGCTCGGCCGGACCCGGCGGCGCCGTGCTGTCCTCCACCGGCGGCCTGTCTTCGGTGGTGGGCTCCGGGTTCGACGGCTGGCTGCGGCTGGGGGCGGGTTTGGCCGGCCTGGTGGGCTTGGCCGGCTTCCAGCTGCCGCTGAGGCTGGGCTTGGGGGGGAACTGCAGCACCGGCAGGTCCTTGGTGATGGCGGCCATGAAGCGCCGCCAGGCATAGGTGGCCACCACGCTGGTGCTCTTGGTCTCGCGGCTGTTGTCGTAGCCGAGCCACACCCCGGTGGTGAGCTGGGGAATCGAGCCGATGAACCAGAGGTCGCGGCCTCCTTCCGACGTGCCTGTCTTGCCGGCCACGGGCCGGTTGCCGAGGGCCGCGCCACCGCCCGTTCCGCCCCGCACCACCTGCTCCAGCATCCAGGTCATGCCATCGGCGATGTCGCTGTCCACGGCCCGGCGGCCCTGGTCGCCGTCGCTGCGGCGGCTCCAGAGCAGTTCGCCGTCGGGGCCCAGGATCTCCTCGAAGGGGGTGGGCTTCACGTACACACCTCTGTTGGTGATGGCCGCATAGGCCGCGGTCATGTCGAGCACGGTCTGCTCCTCGGCGCCCAGGGCCAGGGGGTAGAACTTGCCGAGCGGGCCGGTGATGCCCAGGCTGCGCGCCGTGGCGATCACCTTGTCGAATCCCAGCTCCTGCAGCAGAGACACCGCCACCACGTTGAGCGAGTTCTGCAGGGCCCGCACCATGGTGACGGTGCCGTAGTAGCGGTTGCCGAAGTTCTTGGGGCAGTAGCCGGCGAAGCAGCGGGCCTTGTCCACCACCCGCCGCTCCGGCAGCATCCCCTCCTTCAGGGCCGTGAGGTAGACGAACAGTTTGAAGGTGGAGCCCGGTGATCGCAGGGCCTGGGTGGCACGGTTGAACTGGCTCGCCTCGTAGTCCTTGCCCCCCACCAGCGCCCGCACCAGCCCGGTGCCAGGCTCCATCGCCACCAGGGCGCCTTCCATGCTGCCCGGGGCGGAGGCGTTGATCGTCTTCTGGGCCTCGGCCTGCCAGGCCAGATTGACGCTGCTGCGCACCGTGACGCCGCCCACCTCCAGCTGCTCGGGGGTGAGGACGTCAGCCAGCTCCTGCTGCACCCAGCTGCTGAAATAGGGCGCCCGGCTCACCCAGTACTTGGGCTCGGCCGGTCTGAGCCCCAGGGGCGCACCATCGGCTTCCAGCCGCTCGGCCTCGCTGATGTAGCCGGACTCCTGCATGCGGCGCAGCACGATCGCGCGGCGTTCCAGGGCCAGCTCGGGGTTCACCAGCGGCGAATAGATCGAGGGGGCCGGCGGCAGGCCGGCGATCAGGGCCGCCTCCGGCAGGGTCAGCTGGTTGGGGTTCTTGGAGTAGTAGATCCAGGCCGCATCCGCCACTCCGTAGGCGCTGGAGCCCAGATACACCAGGTTCAGATACTCGGTGAGGATCTGGCGCTTGGTGAGCTGGCGCTCGAGCTTGCCCGCCAGGGCCGCCTCCTTCACCTTGCGCACCAGGGTGCGGTCCTGGCTGAGGAACACGGTGCGGGCCAGCTGCTGGGTGATCGTGCTGGCGCCCTCCTCCACCGAGCCCTGGGAGATGTTGCGGATCAGGGCCCGGGCGATGCCCAGCGGGTCGATGCCGTCGTGCTGGTAGAAGCGCCGGTCTTCGGCGGCGATGAAGGCCTGCTCCACCAGGGGCGGGATCGAGCTGGCCGAGAGCTTCTCGCGGGACACGGGGCCCACTTTGTGCACCACCTGGCCGTCGGCCGAGAGGATGGTGAGGGTGCCGGGCCGGTTGTAGTGGTTGATGCCCCGGGCATCGGGCAGCATGCTGTCGAAGCTGCCCACCACCACCGACTGCCCCACCGCCACGCCGCTGCCGAGCAGGGCAGCCGCCACCCCGGTGAACACCAGCCGGCGTTTGCCGCCACCGGGGCTGCCGCTTGAGCGGCGGCCACTGGGGCGACCGCTGGACGCGGCTCTGGTGGGGGCAGTGCTGCTCACATCACGCCACCAGGGCGCTGTGGCCGATCGCCAGGGCCGTCACCAGCATGCCGAGCACGAGGAAGGGCTGGGCGCTGGCCTGGTACTTCACATCGAACGCCACCGGATCGCGCAGCAGCCAGATGTCCTGGAAGGTGATCTGGGGCACGATCAGCAGCACCAGCAGCACGGCAGCGAAATGCTGCCCGATGGCGATCAGCACCGCAACCATCGCCAGCTGGAACAGGTCGATCATGCCGGCGCTGATCCAGCTGGCCTTCTCGATGCCGAACACCACCGGCAGGCTCTGCAACCCCAGGGCCCGATCGCCCTCCACGCTCTTGAAGTCGTTCACCACCGCAATCCCCAGACCCGCCAGGGAGTAGGCCAGCGTGAGCAGGGCGGTGGCCCAGGTGAGCTGGCCGAACAGGGCCTGACCCGCCCACCAGGGCAGGGCGATGTAGCTGGCCCCGAGGGCGTAGTTGCCCAGCCAGCCGTTCTGCTTGAGCTTCAGAGGTGGGGCGGAGTAGATGAAGCTCACGAAGGAGCCGCCCAGGGCCAGCACCAGCAGCACCGGCTGTTCATGGCCGGCCCAGCGGTCGAGGCCGTAGGCCACGGCCAGACCCGCCAGCAACAGCACCCAGATCTGGGCCTTCACCTGACCCAGCGGAATCGCTCCGGAGGGGATCGGGCGGTAGGGCTCGTTGATCGCGTCGATCTCGCGGTCGTAGTAGTCGTTGATCGTCTGGGTGTAGCCCGCCAGCAGCGGCCCGCTCATCAGCATGCAGGCGACCGAGGCCCCCACGTTGGGAAGGGTCCAGCTGAACTGGCCCGAGGCGGCGGCGCCGCACAGCACCCCCCAGATCAGGGGAATCCAGGTGACCGGCTTCATCAGCTGCAGCCGAATCTTCCAGATGCTGGACGTGCCCGCGGCTCCCTTCATGCCCAGCAGCTGGCGAGCTGCCGAGCCGCTGCTCACCGCGGGGTCGGGGCTGTCGGTCAAGGGGCTCAGGCGAGGGTGATTTCGTCGTCGAAGAACCAGGCGCTCTGGCCGGCGCCCAGCTCCACCACCACACCGATGCCCTGGCCGTCCACGGTGCGGAAGCCGGTGACGGTGCCGGTGGGATCGCTCTGGAGGGCCTCCACCAGATCGGCCGGAATGCGATCACGCACGCGCAGCACGCGCACCTTGGAACCCACGTTGATCGTGGCAGCCTGGGCCATGGCCGTCGCGACGGAAAAGTGGCGCAACCTTAACAGTGCTCCTTAACCGTGTTGCCCAACAGCGCCGGCGCCGCCTCCTACCCTGATCCCATGGTGGCCAAGCGCATCATCCCCTGCCTCGATGTGGCCGACGGCCGGGTGGTGAAGGGGGTCAACTTCGTGGGCCTGCGGGATGCCGGGGACCCCGTGGAGCTGGGCTGCCGCTACAGCGCCGCCGGCGCCGATGAGCTGGTGTTTCTCGACATCGCCGCCAGCCACCAGGGCCGGGCCACCCTGGTGGATCTGGTGCGGCGCACCGCCGAGGCCGTGACCATCCCCTTCACCGTGGGGGGGGGCATCGTGAGCGTGGAGGGGATCACCGAGCTGCTGCGCGCCGGCGCCGACAAGGTGAGCCTCAACTCCTCGGCGGTGCGGGATCCGGAGCTGGTGAGCCGGGGCGCCGACCGCTTCGGATCCCAGTGCATCGTGGTGGCGATCGATGCACGCCGTCGTACCCAGCCTGCCGGCGCCGTGGATCAGCCCGCCGGCCCTGTCTGGGATGTGTATGTGAAGGGTGGGCGTGAGAACACCGGACTCGATGCGGTGGCCTGGGCCCGCCGGGTGGTGGAGCTGGGCGCCGGGGAGATCCTGCTCACCTCGATGGATGGCGATGGCACCCAGGCGGGCTACGACCTCGCCCTCACCCGCGCGGTGGCCGATGCCGTGCCCGTGCCGGTGATCGCCTCCGGCGGCGCGGGCTGCATCGACCACATCGCTGCCGCCCTCAGCCAGGAGCCCGGTGGCGGCGCCGCCTCGGCCGCCCTGCTGGCCTCCCTGCTCCACGACGGCGTGCTGAGCGTGGAGGCGATCAAGATCGACCTGCTGGCGCGGGGCCTGCCGATCCGGCCGCTGGAGAGAGTGGGTCTCGACTGACCTGCCGTGCCGGGGCATTCGGACCGGAGTCCTTCACGTTCCGTCATAACGAGTCGTTACCGTAGAGGTGGGTCCTCCGGTTGCAGGACTGTCCCCGGATCGGTCACCGCGTTGAACGTCTTCCATTCCCTGCCTCCCACCCTGGCCCGGGGCCTGGCCCTGCTGATGGTGTTTGCCGTGGTGGCGCTGGTGGCCTGGGCCCTGCAGCTCATGCAGGCCGCCAACGACCGGCAGGAGTTCTCCCTGATGCTGGCCGGCTGCATGGTGTGCTCGGCGGCCGTGGGCCTCGCCACCGTGATGGTGATCACCTTCACGGCGCCGGTGCGCTTGCAGGTGATGGCTCCGGAGGCCATGCCCAGGGGGGGCGTGAGTCTCGATGCGGTGTCGCTGCCTGAGATGCTGCCCGATTCGCTCGTGCTCCCCTGGGATGGGCAGCTTTAGGCCGGGCGATCCGCGCCAGGTTCAGGACCTCTTCGAGCAGATCGCCCCGCGCTACGACCTTCTCAACGACCTGCTCAGCCTGGGGCAGCACCGCCTCTGGAAGCGCCAGGCCATCGCCTGGCTGCGGCCGCGGCCGGGACAGATCCTGCTGGACCTCTGCTGCGGCACCGGCGATCTGGCCCTGGTGATGGCGGCCGCGGTCAGGCCGGGTGGCCGCGTGATCGGCCTCGACGCCGCCGCTGCGCCCCTGCGCCTGGCGGCCGCGAGGGCGGCTCTCCAGCCCTGGCTGCCGCTCCAGTGGCTGCAGGCCGATGCCCTCGCCACCGGCCTCGATGCCGGGATGGCCCACGGGGTGACGATGGCCTACGGCCTGCGCAACCTCGCCGATCCGGGGGCCGGCCTGGCCGAGGTGCTGCGCCTGCTGCGGCCCGGGGGGCGCGCCGCCGTGCTCGATTTCAACCGCGCTGATGCCACCAAGCTGCAGGGCCGGATCACCGCCCGGGTGCAGCGCCTCTGCCTGCGGGGCGTGGTGGTGCCGGCCGCCACCCTGGCGGGGCTGCGGGAGCACTACGCCTACCTGGAGGCCAGCCTGGAGCGCTTCCCCACGGGTGCGGCCCTGGTGGAGCAGGCGCTGGAGCTGGGGTTCCGCCAGGCGCGCCACCGCCCCCTGGCCGGCGGGCTGATGGGCCTGCTGGAGCTGCAGGCCTGACGCCCCTCAGGCAAAGACCAGGTTGAACAGCAGGTCGCCGAACTGGCTGCGGAAGTGGTCCCGGGCGCGCGGACCGAACGACTCCAGCAGGGTGGTGCGATCCTGCCGGGCCGCCGTCACATGGCTGGGCAGGGTGTTCATGCTCCAGAGGCAGTGGGGCCGGCAGGAGGCCAGCCAGGTGTCCAGGTCAAACCAGCGCTCCAGGCCGCAGAAGTCAAAACAGGCCCGCAGATCGGCCATGGTCTCGTCGCGGGAGATGCGGTCGAGATCCACATGCAGAAACCGTGGATCTTCATACACCGCGAGCATGTTGCGGATGGTGCGGCCTGCCACGTGATCGATCTCGAAGATGATCCGGTCGTCCAGCTCCGGCAGGGCTTGCAGGGTTTCGGCATAGGTGCGCCCGCCGAACTCCTCCTGCTTCCTGTGGGCCCACTTCTCATCGGTGCGCAGGTGATACCGCACCGCCGAGAGGATCAGGGCCGCGGGGTTGCGCGTGCTGTGGATGCCCCGGAAGCTGGTGCTCTCCAGGTCGATGCGCCAGTTGCAGTGGTTCTGGAAATAGCAGTCCCAGCGCTGCGGAGGCTGCAGTTTCTTCTTCTGCCTGGTGTCGAACCAGATCCTCAGCCCGCTGTTCTGCCTGAGGGTCTTGAGGGATTGGCTGAAAAACTTGGAGCCGGTCTTGTGATGGGTTCCGACAACAAATTTCAAGTCTTTGGAGCCCTCACAGCACCACTCTCCCGTTCCGGCGTCGGCGTTGTCAACGGGATCCCGGTGCATGGGAACCTTGGAGCGGCACCTCCGCCCCACACCCCTCCCCGGGCATCCCGCGATGCATTTCCAGGACATCATCGGCACCCTCAACCGCTTCTGGGCTGAGCAGGGCTGCCTGATCCTGCAGCCCTACGACACGGAGAAGGGGGCCGGCACCATGAGCCCCCACACGGTGCTGCGGGCGATCGGGCCCGAACCCTGGGCCGTGGCCTACCCCGAGCCCTGCCGCCGCCCCACCGACGGCCGCTATGGCGACAATCCCAACCGGGCCCAGCACTATTTCCAGTACCAGGTGCTGATCAAGCCCTCGCCCGACGCGATCCAGGAGACCTACCTGGCTTCGCTGGAAGCCCTCGGCATCCGCGCCGCCGACCACGACATCCGCTTCGTGGAGGACAACTGGGAATCCCCCACCCTCGGCGCCTGGGGGGTGGGCTGGGAGGTGTGGCTCGACGGCATGGAGGTGACCCAGTTCACCTACTTCCAGCAGTGCGGCGGTCTCGACTGCCGGCCCGTGTCGATCGAGATCACCTACGGCCTCGAGCGTCTGGCGATGTACCTGCAGGACGTGGAGAGCATCTGGGACCTGGCCTGGAACGGCAGCCGCAGCTACGGCGACATCTGGCTGCCCTTCGAGAAGGGGCAGTGCACCTACAACTTCGAGGCCTCCAGCCCCGAGCGGCTGCAGCAGCTGTTCGGCCTCTACGAGGCGGAGGCGGCCGACCTGGTGGCCAGGGGTCTGCCCGCCCCGGCCCTCGATTTCGTGCTCAAGTGCAGCCACACCTTCAACCTGCTGGAGGCCCGCGGCGTGATCTCGGTGACGGAGCGCACCGCCACCATCGCCCGCATCCGCGCCCTGGCCCGCCAGGTGGCGGAGGCCTGGCTGGCGGAGCGGGAGGCCCTCGGCTTTCCGCTGTTGCCGGACGCTGCGCCAGCTGCCAGCCCTGCTCTGGCGGCATGAAGCCGCTGCGGCTGCGCCTGCTGTTGCTGGTGCTGCTGCTGGGCAGTTTTCAGCTGGGACGGCTGAGCGAACGGCGGATCTGGCCCTGCCGGCTGCGCCCCCTGGCGGCCCTGGTGGAGCCCTGGCTGCAGCAGGACCTGCCCAGCGCCCAGCTCTGCGAGCTGCTGCTCCAGTTGCCGGGCTAGAGCCTCGCTGCGCCGCGTGGCAACGCTGCAGGCACCTGTGCTCCTGCCCCGCGCGATGGCGGTCACTCCTGCGCCTCCGGGTACCACCCCGCTGCAGCGGAGCGCCTGGATCCGGCGGCTGGTGTGGGGTGCCCTGGTGCTCCTGGTGCTGCTGCGGGCCGTGGGGCTGGTGGCGTTGCCGTCGCCGCCCGCGGCCGGTGATCCCGTCTGGGGCCTGGCGCCTGCGGGCGGCGGCAGCGGGGAGGTGGTTCTGCTACGGGGCCGCCTGCTCAGTGATGCCCAGCCGGCGGGCGGCGGTCAGTGTCGAGCCCTGCTGCAGCTGCCGGTGGGGCGCACCGAGTTGCGGCTCCCCGCCTGCGAACCGCTGCAGGACGGCTGGCGGCTGGCGGTGCAGGGCCGCCTGCGCCAACCCCAGCCGGCTCCCCATCCCCTGCTGGCCGGACCGGCGGAACGGCTGCGGCGTGTCGGTGCCGCCACCCAGCTCCAGGTGGAGCAGCTCACGGTGCTCAGCCGACCTCCCACCCCGGTGGCGGATCTGCGCCGGGCCCTGGCCCAGCGGCTGGTGGAGGCGGCCGGGCCGGAACGCGGCGGCGTGCTGGCCGCCCTGGTGCTCGGCAGTGCCCGGGTGCCGCTGCCCGACACGGTGCGGCAGGCGTTCCGGGCGGCAGGGCTCTCCCATGCCCTGGCCGCTTCGGGCTTTCACCTCAGTGTAGTATTGACGTTAAGCAAGGCCGATGTCAAGGATGCCCGCTCGGCTCGTCAGCTCCTCCCCCGAGGCCTGGGCTTATGCCCGCGTCTCAACCGAAGAGCAGACCAGCGGCGTCTCCATCGACAGCCAGGTGGCTCGGCTGATTTCGGCAGGCATCCCACGCGAAAGGGTGGTGGTCGAGGTCGCCTCCGCCTCCAAGGGCCGCCAGACAAAGCTCCGCCAGCTCTTCGACCGTGCCCGTCGTGGTGAGGTCAGCGAGATATGGGCGATTCGTCAGGACCGGCTCCAGCGCACCCGAAGCGAGGCCGCCGCCTTGTGGGAGCTGATCGATCAGTACGGCGTCGCCTTCCGGTTCTTGGATGAGGCGGCCATCGACCCGGCCGATCCATCGAGTTGCCTACAGGCGCAGATCCTCGGGGCCTTCGCCCAACACGAAACCCAGATGCTTTCCCGGCGGGTGCGGAACGCTCTGGCGCACCAACGCGAGCAGGGCAAGCATCACGGTCGGCCGCCATGGGGCTACCTCGCCAAGGAGGGCCGCCTCGTGCCCGATCCCGAATCTTGGGACAAAGCCCGCGCTGTGATTGAGACCTATCTCGCCACGGGCAGCTCAACGGCAGCACGACGGAAGCGGTACGAGCTAGACGGCAAGCCGTGGGGTATTTCGGCCTTTGCCAGATGGATCACGAGCCCGAACCTCCGTGGGGCGGTGGTCTATGGATTGAGGACCCCGAACCCGGAGATCATCTGGGGGCAGCACCCACCACTAGTGGAGTCGCATGAGTGGGAGGCGATTGCCGCGCTGCGCCAGTCGAACCGCACCAATGGCGGCGCTCAACGCAAGGCCTCTCGGGAGCGGCTCGGCACTGGCCTTTTCGTCTGTGAGGCTTGCGGGCGGCGGATGCACCTCAAGCGGCGCCCTAATGGTGTCGTGCTCGTCATCTGTCGGCAGATACGCGGTGCCGGGTGCCCCGTAGGCCACCGCAACCACCTCGACCACGCCAAGGTCCCAAACCTGATCCGACGCGCCATTGGGCTGGCAGCCGTGCAGATCGCTGATCAGGCCGTGCCCCACGAGCTGCCCGAACCCGTGGAGCTGGTGAAGTTACGGGAGGAGGCCGTCGCGTTTGAGCGGCTGGGTACGCCCCGCGCCAGACGCCAGGCCGAAGAGGTGCGGGAGGAGGTCGCCAGGCTGGAGGAGACGCTCCATCGGTCCTCAGAGCAACGGCAGGAGGCCATCACCAGCGAGGTCCTAAGGCTGGCGTCCCAGTGGGCGGCGCCGGGGTGGGCGGATTGGCGGATCAGTGACCAGGAGCTGCGAGCGGTGGCGTTGAAATACGGGCTCCAGTTCTTTGTCTCCGGCTGCCATGCAGAGCGGTTTGAGTTTCAGCGCCTCGGCGTCGATGGCTACCTCGGGTCGATGGAGACGCCGGTGGAGGCAAGGGCGCGGAAGGACAGCGAGGCTGGCTACTTCACCAGTGGGCTACTAGTGGAGTCCATTGGCGGTGCGCCACCAAATAACACCAGTAGCCAAGAAAACCAAGCCATCAATATTGCTAAATTCCTTGTTTCCCGGCCGATTAAAAGTATGCCGCCTGACTAGCTCAAAAGTCGCTTACTTCCGCCCAGTTTCCCTATAGGCTGGACCCACATACTCCCTCAACGCAAAAGGCCTCGGGCTGGGAACCCGAGGCCTGCGCAAACTGCCCGAAAGCAAGTCCTGAACTGGTATGACAGGACTCTAGCGGACGGACGGGATCTGAGGAAGGTTCAGCCCACGTCCTCAAATGACCGCCACAGCTACCGCCAATAACTCCCCCACCATCGAGCGCCCCGGTGGCCTGGCGCGTATCGAGCGTTTTCGCCGTGACCTCCTACGCCTTCCTACCGGCCTTCGCCTATGCCGCGTTGATGCCAACAAAACCCCAATCGGCGGTATCGACGCCTCCGAATTCTCCCCCCAAGAGGCCGCCGAACTTGACCTCATGCCGCCCGCTTGGGGTCTCAAGTCAGGCCCCGCCTCCGGTGTCGTCGTCCTCGACCTTGACGCCGAGGGGTGGCGTGAGTCATTCCAAGCCGTCACCGGTCACACCGTCGAAGACCTCCCTGCCACGCTCTCCTGGACCAGCGGCAAGCCAGGCCGCTCCGGTCGTGCCTTCACAGTGCCCCCCGAGTGGTGGCCAGCACTCCGCAATCGTCGGCCCTGGAGCAACGATGACGGCGAAACCCTCTGGGAGCTGCGATGGGATCGCCACCAGGCCGTCATCATCGGCACCCATCCCGAAACCGGCCGCTACCGGTGGCGGCCAGGTGGTGACCCAAAAGACGTAGGCCTCGCCGTCGCTCCGGACTGGCTACTTGAGCCATTGGCAGTCCAGGAGCTGCCCGACACCGAGCCAATAACGCCCACCGCTGAGGACACCGAGCGGGCGGTGCAGATGCTCGCTCACATCGACCCCGCCGCCCACACCTCCTACGGCGACTGGCTACGCGCCGGCATGGCGCTCCACGACACCGATCCCGATCTCCTCTCCGTCTGGGTGGAGTGGTCCCGCCAAATGCCGAACTTCGACGAGGCCGAGTGTCTGGAGAAGTGGAGCAGCCTTGGCAAGGGGCACCGAGGAAGGTCCGCAACGATCCGCACCCTGCACTACCTCGCCAAGGCCGGGGGCTATCGGGAGCCGCGACGGTGTAAGGCTTCGAGCCCTCGGGCCGGTGCCGCGAAGACCTGCGCGCCAACTCTCCAATACGGGGGGGCCAGCGGAACCCCGACCGTTCAGGGGGTGAACCGTTCCAATCCATCCGCCCGCCGAGCACTTCAAGCCCTTATCCGTGCCCACTACACCGTCCGCTGGAACGAGCTCAGGCGCGAGGTCGAGATCGACGGAAACGCCATGCTCAGCATTGAACTAGCCGACCAGTTCCTCGCCGATCAGCACGGCATCGAGGCCCCACGTGATCGGGTCAGAGGCGCTTTCCAGTACGTCGCCCGAAGCAACCCCTACAACCCCGTCGCTGCGTACTTCGATGGCCTGGCAGCGCGGACCGACCTTGAGCCGCTCACCCCGACGGAGGTTGCCTCGCGGTTCGGCGTCGCCGATGACGACCACCTCTCCCACGAACTCCTGGCCCGCCACCTCGTTGGGGCCTACCGGCGCGGCATCAAACCAGGACACCAGCACGATCAGGTGCTGATCCTCCAGGGTTCTCAAGGCCTAGGGAAGAGCACGGCGATTCACGCCCTGGCGCCAAATGGGATGGCCGCCGCCAGAACCGAAATCAAGGCACTGGAGGATCGTGAGTTCCTCACCACCGTCAACTCCGTCTGGCTACTGGAAATCGAGGAGATCGACCGCGTACTCAGGTCACGGTCAGCAGCCGAGTTCAAGGGCTTTGTGGCCAGGCGGTTCGACAACTACGTGGAGAAGTGGGAAACGCAGTCAACTGATCATCCGCGCCGCTCGGTCCTGTTCGGCACCACCAACGAAATCGAAGTCCTCCACGACCACACCGGCAACCGTCGCGCTTGGCTCGTGCCAGTGGTCCATCAAGCCGACCCGCTATGGATTGCCGCCAACCGTGATCGGATCTGGAAGTCGGTCGCCTCGTGGTCTAAGGATGGTCTCGACAATTGGCTGCCGATTGCCGACCCCGCCAGCAGGAAAGCAGAGGAGCGGGCGGCCGGAGCCATGATCTCCGACCCATGGGAGACGGCAATTCGCGCCGAGCTGGAACGCGTGCCTGACCCCGAGCTGAACGGCATCGCGCAAGCCGTCCTGATCCAACAGGTCTTTAGTGACCTGGGGCTTGAACGGATCACCCGAGACGTTCAGATGCGAACCACCCGTATCGTCACCGGCTCCACGTTCCGCACCCATGAGGGCCGGTACGCCTGGGTCCAGCAGAGGCGGCGTTACCGCAATCCCTCGGGGCTCGTCGCTCCACCTGGCAGCGGGTACATGCCCGTGAGGGTCGATGGTGGAGACGATGGCGCCGTGCCGACCTCGCCGCCCGTGCCGACCCGTGCCGACCGATCCGACGGAGGTTGGCACGCCCAAGAAGCCAGTGGCGTCACGGGGTCTGATGCACCGTTCCAACCGTTCCAACCTTCTTTAGAAGGGGAGGAAATAGAAAATAAGGGCGTGGAGGACACGGCGGCACACCACCACGCACAGCCCAGTACTCCCGCACAACTAGGGCGATTAGGTCGGCACAGGTTGGAACGCCCCGAAATCCCTTGCGCCGCAGTTGATATGCCCGTTCCAACGGTCGGCACGGGGTCGGCACGCCAGCTTTCCGAGGTCGGCACGCCCGAGTCCTCGCCCACTGGCCGCGCTGCTGCCAAGGAAGATGGTGCGCCTAGCCCATGGCGAGTGGTCGGTCGCACGAACCCAAACCACCCGCTCAGGACGTGGACGATCACCGACGGCGCTCAGACCATCGAGAACGTGCCCCACTACCGCCTCCCCGAGTACGGCATTGCCCGAACCTGAGGCAATCCGCGCCGCCCTTTGCTCGGCCCTGACCTGCCGCCCATGGCCTCGCACTCGCCAGACCAGCTACGCCAAGCCCGCCTCGCCTTAGAGGCCGCCTTCGCTGCCCCCGCCTACCGCAACCTCGACAAGGACTCCCCTCGCCTCGCTGATGCCTTTTCCGGCGTCGTCCTCGACCTCAGCTCGGAAGAGGTCGCATCCCTGCTGTCTGAGATCGCCCCACAGCCAGCTCCAGCGCCTTCGCAGGCATCCCAGGGGGTCAAGCCACGCCAGCAACACTCACAGCCGCTCTCAGGGCCGCCTCACCCACCGATCAATTCCTAAGCCTCAGGCCCCCTGAGCGGTGGCGGGCAGCGGAGGCGAATTAGCCAATACCTAAAGCCTCACTGAAATGTCGCAGTCAATACCTTGTTGCTTGTCATATTTCTTGGTAAAGGATGTTGCCAAAAAGTATCGGCATAACTACTGTTGAACTGAAAATGGCCCCCAAAGGAAATGGGCTTTAGATTTCGCAAGCGAGTAAGACTGGGGAAAGGGGTATATCTAAATCTAAGTAAATCAGGCGTAAGTGCCTCCATAGGCGGGAAAGGCCTTACGTACAACACTCGTGGTCGTGTTACGGCAGGCATCCCAGGAACCGGGATCTCCTATACGTCCACTATCCCGAGTGGCGGCGGTAGGAGTGCACCAACCCAAGCGAGTGACGCAACGCAGGCTTCGGGTTGTAGCCCAGGCGTTGTCTTATTTCTGGTAGCATTAATAGCTGGGCTAATCTTTCCGCCACTATTTGTAGGATATCTGATATTCTTTGCAATGTGGGTCGGCGGAAAGATGCTCGACAGCCACAAATGGAATATGTATCAGAAGGAGAAGGCGCTGGAGAAGGCAAAGGAAGATAGGAAAAAGCGGATGGAAGCCTTCCTTGAAGAGTATTCAGACATTGAGGCGGTGGAGGTTGTAGACGTGACATTACCTCCTCCTCCACGTCTGGAGCCGCCACCCCCACCCCCACCCCCGCCGCCAGAAGGATTCACCTAGGAGGCTGCTGACAAGCCCTCCTCTAGGTCCTGGAGGAATTGCAGGCACTGGGGCTGGTGAACCACTGTAAAATTGGGAGAACCGCTGAGCAGTAATGGCCATACTGCCCTTTTTGTTGGTTCCTGTTGATTGTTTGGAGGAGCCAGGTGGGTCCTACGAAGGGTTGTTTAATCGGGAGTTAGTTGATGTAGCTGGAACGGAAGGATATCGGGGCATGGGCAAAATACATAAGTTTTGCTTATTAAATTCACGACGCTCATGCCAATAGGGCTCATTATCAGTATTAGCGATGGCCAGATCTAGCCTAAATAAAGATTCTCAAAGTGGCACCATTATCAGAGGTCGGGACGTCCGAAATATCAGAGTTCATGATCTCGAAAAGGACTTAATGCAGCCAACGCCTAGGGAAAGGCGGGCAAGAGCATGGGAGCTTTATACCCAAGGGCAGTCTAAGCGAGAAATAGCCATCCATTTGGGCATCACTTACAACACCGTGCTGGCTGACTTAAAGAAGGTAGCCAGGGAGAAGATGGAGGAAGTCTATGATTCAGGCTACATAACTGAGAAGAAAGTCGAGTATGTAGGGACATTAGATTCACTTATTAGTGGACTTACGCGTACCATGCACCAAATGGTTAGTAGTGGTCAGGGTGGCAGAGCCGCCCCAATCGCCAATCAGATTATCCGTGCCGTCCGAACTTCTGCCGAAATCGTAGGGGTGTTGGATCAAAACCTCCAGGTCGAGGTCAACGATTGCCGCTCTAATGACCTTGCGGATCTGTTGGGTGGTGGGATTCCTGCTGCTATGGGATCGGCTCAGGTGCAACAATCCTCGGTGGTTGATGTTACCCCCGTAGAATCTGCCCAGTTGCCCTCCTCTGATGCTGGCGATTCCAGGGATGGGCAATAAAAAAGCCTCGCAATGGGTGCCCTGATTATTGGTCTAGATTGATTTGCTCGGCGCTGCTTACATCGCCCCAATAGCTGCCCATGCCGCCTCTATATCGCTCGGGCTCACATCTACGTAACGCTGTAACTGGTCTAGCCGTGCATGACCGGTGAACTCCTGCACTGTTCTCAGGCTCGCTCCGCGCTGAACCATGGTCGTTGCCAGGGACCTTCGGAAGCTGTGCAGGCTGATCCCACGCGGAAGCCCCAGCCGCTCGGTCGTTTGCCTCAGGGCTAGGTCTGCTGCCTGACGTGTCATCGGTTCTCCCAGCCCGTATCTGCCGGGAAATACCAGATCCCTGGGACGCGAGGCGCGGCCATGACGCTGCTCCCAATGCTTGCGGTATCGCTCCACCTCGCCCTGGAGGCGTGGTGCGATGCGCGGCTCCCTTGTGGTCCGGGTTTTGGTCGTGCTGGCCACGAACGCAATTCGGTCATTGTGGATAGCGCCCCATGTGAGCCGGAGCGTCTCTGTGACGCGGGAGCCGGTGTAACGCATGACGGCCCAGAGGAAGCGCTGCTCAGGGGATGGAGCGGCTTCCAGAAGGGCCTCTAGCTGTTCGTTGGTGAGGGTGGCGGCCTGCCCGCTCCCGTTGGTCTTAGGCATCTGTGGGTCTGGTGACTTGTCTTTCCATATCTTACGACAAGTGGCCTGTAAATACTGGGATATGGGTTGCCTTTGGACCCACTCCATAACGACAAGTGCTCCTGGGCGGTCGAGACCTCTATGCCCCGGCAAGTCGCCTCCTCACAGTCGTCCGACTGATCCCCATGTGGTCTGCGATCCTCTGCTGGCTCCAGCCGTAACGCCTCAGCCGTCGGCATAGCTGTCCCTCAGCCTCCGTGGCCCACGCGACCACCACCAAAGGCAGCACGAGCACCACAAGCGCCCATGCCGCTAATCATGAAAACGTCATGACAAAACCTGTTGTGGTGATGATGCAGAACACCGGCATCACTGCCGCTCGGTGTCCCGCTCCTTAATTCCTTGTGGTTGTTAGGTGGGGGCGCCCCAGTGTCTCCGTCATTGCCTACAGCTCCCCACAACTGCTGTCGTCAGCCCGCCGAATGTGCACCCATCGGGGACTGTCGATCTGTGGTTATGCCACCTACCCGCCTTATTCGGCCATGCTTAATGCAGAGCATTTTCCCCGGTCGGGATGATGATGCCGTACTGGACCCCGAAGGTTGTTCCGACACCACGGGCAATGGAGTCAGCAGAACCTCTCATGCTGACCCTATCAATATAGCGGAACAGAGGCGAAGCCGGGGGTGACACATACATCGTACCGGGAAAGAGCCTCCCATTCCCCCCGCATTTTGTGGACAGGCGGTTTTATGGTATAGCTAAACCCCGCGAGAGCCAGGCAAACGCATACATTTATGGAGGTGGGTTAGGATCCGGCCAGCAGACGCGAAGTGCAGTCGGTTGGTCACTGCCACGCAGCCCAAGACCGCAGCCACGGCAACGCGTCCGCCTCAGCTCCTCTCGTGGCAGGTCAAGGTCACCACAGCTCTACAGGCTGCCCCCGATTGCTGGGTTGCCTTGCCAGGTGGTCGCTACTCAGGCAAAAGCCTCCTCGCTGCCATCCTCGTCCTACGTGCCATGGACAGCCATGGTCCGGCCTTTCGTGGTGTGATCGCCCGAGAGTCACTCAAAGGCGGGGAGAAGCTGCTGGCGCTGGTCCACGGCTTGCTCCGCTGGTACTCAAAAGGCAAGGCCAAGTTTCAGAAGGTCGAGCGGCGTTGGACCTTACCGAATGGCGCCACGCTCACTTTTGAGCAGTTAGGCGATAGTCGCTCTCAGGACAAGCTCCAGGGTGGTGATTACTCGTTTTTGCTTGTCGATGACTGCGGCCTTGTGGACCAGAAGCTCGTCCGGCGGGTTACCACAAACCTGAGGACCACGGCGCCAGGCGTTCATCCTCAACTGGTGGTCACGCTGAACCCCGGCGACCGCTACTCAGCCGCATGGGCTCCACTAGTGAGGGTGAGGGTAAGGGGTGACCTCACGCCCGTCACCTCACCCGATTGGAGCGGTCAGCGCTGGATCATTGCCCACTCCAGCATCTTCGACAACACCTCGCTTACCAGGGACCAGCGCGAGGCCTACATCCGCCTCCTCAAGGCCGACGCCTACGGCCGACCACACCTTGAGGCTCAACAGATCGAGGGCTCCTGGGACGCCAGTGGCGGCGGGTTGTTCTCCGGGATCGACCTAGCTCCTGCCCGCCTACCGGACCCAACGCCAGGCGGCTCCGGTGCTCACCTATGGAATGGGCAGCTTCCGCGTCCCCTTCCAGGCGCTGAGGTCTTCCTTGCGATGGATTGGGGCGGCACCGTACCGACATGGTGCGGGCTGTTCTGGCTTGTTCCTCAGACGCTGGTGATCGACGGCGTTCGCATTGCACCGGACTCGCTGGTGCTGCTTGATGAGGTGCATACGGCCATGACACTGCCGAGTGGTGAGCTGGACCCGGAACGTTCCACCGGTCTGGCGACAACGCGGGAGGTGGCGGTGATGGTCGGGGCGATGGTGCGGCGCTGGGGCGTTCTGATGGCCTTGATTCCGCTGCGTAACAGGGTGCTCGATGCGGCGGCCTTTGCCCAGACCGGTTCCTCTCAGGGGTCGATTGGCGAGGAGCTGGGGCGGGCGGGACTGGTGATGACGCCAAGCCCCAAGGGTGATCGGGTGAGCGGTTTTAACCTCATTGCCGAGCGGTTCCATCGTTGCAACAGCGGTGCTCCAGGTCTGTATGCCGCGACGGGATGCCGGTACTACTGGACAAGCCTGCTGGCTGTTTCGCCGCATCCCACACGCCAGGGCGACTGCACCGGGCCGGATCACGCTTTAGACGCCACGGCTTACCTCTGCCGAGCGCTGGCGGGTGGTGTCGGGATGACCAGCGGCCCGAGGTGGCGGTGATGCCAGATACCCAGCCCCTTGACGCGCTGTTGACCGGTCGGGCGGTGTTGCCCACGGTCAAGTTGGCCGATCACGAGCACCGCCAGCGAAGGGCACTGCTCAATGCCGGACGACAAGGCTATGTGTGCTCGCTGGAGTTCGGCGTGCACCGGGTTCCGAAGGCCTACCGGAACCGGCGGCATATTGAGCACATCGTTAATCTATGGCGGCGTCAGATCCGCCCACGGCGTTGCGATCGAAAGGATAAAGACTTTATTCGGAATATGACAGGGTATGACCTAGTCCGAACAATCCGTTATGTCGAGCTGCTAGATGATGAAGATTACGACCGCGTACGGACAATCCCTGAGGTTGTGGCTTGTGTTGATGCAATGGAAGGGGAGTTAATGCGGCGCCTCAGGCCGGACTGGGTGCATGAAATGGGGCGCCTCAGCATGAAGGAACGGGATCATAATAAGATGACGCACTGGCGTCGTCGTAGCCGAATTCAGCATCAGAAAGAAAAAGAGCAGAGGCTAGCTGAGCTGGCAGCTCTGACCCCCATGCAGCGTGCCGAGCGAGAACGTGAGAGGCGGCTCAAGCACGCCGAGGCAATCAAGAAAGGCAAGATCATGGCGGTCCATCGTCGCGCCGCACAACAGGAGCAAAGGGCCGAGGTGGCCGCCAAGCTCAATGAACTCACGGACCTACTGGAGGTCGCCATGCAATTGGAGGATCAGCCATGAGGACGACGGATCAGCACGAACTGGCACGGCTCAAGGCCTTACGGGCGGATCTGGACCGAAGGATCGAACGGATGGAGCGAGGCGACCGTGAGACGGGACCTTCCCGGATGGTGCGCCCCACGACCTACACCAACGGGGCTAGGGACGTTGGTGGCAATCCGTTTTCGATGGGTACCCGTAACGCGACGAATGCAGCGCAGTTAATCCGCGAGGATCCCAAGAAGGCCAAGCGGCTTTACCGGGAAGCTCATAAGGATGGGACAATAGACCGATTGATGGAGAAATCTTTCGCGGCCTGGGTGTGATGAATGGCTATGACCACGAGGAACTGGGGCTCCTTAGGCTTAAGCGCCGCAGCCATCACCCGCCATGTGTCCTTGACTTGGACGAAAGGCCCGCTCGGTTGGTGGCAGTGGATGACGACCACGTGGAAGTGAGGGTGTATCGGGATGGGCGGTGGGCGTGGGAGACGACGTTGGTAAGACCGGATGAATGGGTCCGGGAGCGGCCGATGCGGCGGAGGAAGGCCTAATGGCTGCCCCTAGGACGTTGGGTGAGGCCGTCGCGGCGGATCGTCTCCATCGGTGGCGGATGGCGAATGACGACGCCTACCGAGAACGCCATCGGGAGATGGAACGCACCACGCGGGAGATGGCGGAACGACGGCGGCAGGAGGCGGAGATCGACCTCAACGTGGAGCCAGCCCTAGGTGCGGCTGTGGTGATCCCGAGGATGGGTGCGATCCCGGAGGAGCATTGGGGGCGGATCGGGACTTACCGAGGCCGTGTGCGCCGCCAGCCCAGTGGTGCATGGGTTGGGGTGGTGGAGTGCGAGGAGGCACGCCAGGCGCGGCGGCTGACGGTGGAGGAGTTGAAGCAACAGGGGAGGGACCGAACGCTGCACCCTGACGAGGAGCCCCGACCCGTAGCGAGGTACAAGCCGCTACCAGTCCGCCTCAAGGTGGAAGTACCAGTGCGGTTGCTGTCGTTGGCACCGAAATCTAGATTGCACGAACCAAGCCACAGGGCAGAGGGTTGCCACGGCCGCCTGTCTGAGGAGACCGAGGCGGTGCTTGAAGAGGCGTTCTTTGACGCATTTGGGAATACATGAGACGAGGGGGGAAGGCTCTGTGTGCTTCAGCTTTAACCTGTCAAACCGCTGAAAGGTATGGGAAGAAAAGATATCTAAACTCAATTAAACAAACTTAAGGCATTATTCTTCGGTTGACGTCGAGGCGCCTAGTTGACTGCTCAGTGCCGATATTGCTTTCGTAGCGGCGGCCTGTTTATTCTCTTTTTCAAGCTTTGCCAGCTCCTCATCCAGTATTAACTCGATAGCAACTAGGACCACTTCAAAATTTCTGAGGCATTCTTCATCGCTTAGGGCATGAACACCCTTGCTCATGATTTTCCAAACGTGGCTGTTGTCGACAAGGAAATCCGGAAGATGGTTTTTCAGAAGCCTAACTTTATCGTCCATGCGTCCATTGGAAAACATTTGTTCGTCCCAGTCGGAAGCGGTCTTGGCTTTGTTGTGGGCTTGCTCAATAAGGTGTTCAAAAATGCGTCGAAGATATACAAATGCTCCAACTCCAATGCCATGAGCTGAAAGGCCGATTGCACATACCAGCTCTCTATGGCGTTCTTTGCCAAGTACGGATCTATACTTGCCGATATCAGGTCGTTCAAGATCGGCACGGGAAGGGTATTGGCCAATTTTCTGAAGAACGCCATTATGTGCTCGGAATATGAAATAAACTTGATGGGAGGAGTCTCTTGAACAGGCTAATCCCAGATAAAAGATATAGTTTTCGTGGCGGAAACCACCAAAGCTAGAGGCTAAGCCGCTGCTTTGATTGTAGCGCGCTTCCTGATCGTTTGTGCCAACCTTAAATACGCTTTGCTGGCCGCACTCGTTGCAGTATAGGTCAAGTGTGCCGCTAAAGCACCCAAGTGATTCAAAAGATGCAGCCCCTCGGTCTTCAAAGGAAAACTTGGTGTAGAGGGGTGTCCTCAGGCAAAAATCTTCTGGAGAGGGATAGGTCGTAAGATTCGTGCTCTGTTCGGCTTCCGCAGGTTGTTGCATGGTTGCTGTTTGACTAATTGCTAGAGGGCTGAGCTGTCTGTATGCAAGATGACTTTATCAGGAGTTAAGGGTTGATGCTACGTCCTCCTAAATCTTGCCTACTGCATTAAGTCAACCGCACGGTCAGTTCACGTTCAGTCCGTACCGGTGGACGTACTCCCCTACTTCGATCACCAGCTCAGTGGTTCCCGCCCGATGCGCTGCAATGCGGACTCCTGGGGCGGGTAGCTGCACCCATGCCACGTCCGCCACTTCCCGGTCGATCACCTCGCACCTCACACCGGTCCAGTCACACCAGCGGTTTGAGTATTCCGGCGATACGGCCGAGTGGTACGTCTTGGCAGCTTCCACTAGTGATGGCACGTAAGTCAGCCGCCCCAGTGCTGCCGTGAACGCATGACCAGGCGGGAATGGTGCCGGTGTCGAGGGGATCAGGCGCAGCATCGGCGTCTGGGCGTGGCCCTTCCAATCCAGCTCGTCATCGAGGCCTGAGGTCCACGGCAATGGTGCAACCGGCTTAGGGATCAGGTTTCCGTCGGTGTCGAACTGATCGACGTTGAACTGGGGCCGAGCCGGTGCCGCGTAACGCCAGCTCGTCGTCATGGTGCAACCTCCAGCCTCAGCTCAGCCTCAGAGGTTGTCTCCTCTCCACTAGTGAGCTGCCCACCGGCAAGGCAGCGAATCCGCCACAGGCCGGGATAGAGCTGCACTTGCCAGCCCGGTACGAAGGGCTCCCATCGCCGGGTGGCATAGGGCCTGGAGATCCGCCACTCCTGCCAGATCATCCCGGTGGTGTTCGTCCCGGTGAGCGTGTCGGCTGAGAACGTCACCACGTCACCAGCGACCGGGTGCTGAATGGAGCATCGGATCGTTGGTCGTTCGATGCCATCGACCCGGATGGCCTGGCTGCACACCTGGCCCGACCGGTCGGCCTTCTCCACAATCACCGCGCCATTGCCCCCGTGGAGCGCCCTGAGCAGGATTGCTCGGTCATGCCGAAGGCTTGGACCCATCAGGGTGAGTCCGGTGCGGTGGGACGCCTCAGACCCCGGCGATGGCTGGCTGGCCTCGATGGAGCCAGCACCGAAGGCCAGCAGGGTCGGCATGGTTTCGATGCCGCCTCCCGCTACATAGCCCCGCTTTTGGTAGCCGCACGCCATGGAGGTAATGAGGTTGCCTTCGCTATCGGTGATGCGTGGCGGGCCGTCCTCCAAGATCGACGGAACGATCGGGGGCTGGCTCATCACCGTCACGGCCGAGACGTTCGCCGTCGTGGTGACACGGGAGACCGTGCCTCGACCCATGAAGTTGGATTGGCTGCCCTGATGGTGCTCCAGCTCCAGGACGCCACCGGGGCGGTGTGCGGTGACCTGCCAACCATGGCCGTCGTAACTGACTGTCGAGCCAAGCCGAGGCGGTGAGAGGCGTCCCATCAGAGCTGCCCCGCTGCGCGTGCGGCCTTGAGGATCTTCCGTTCTGCTGCCTGGCGTTCCAGTTGCCTGGCGGCGGGGGCGGGAGCACCGACGGCGGCGATACGTGCCTTATCCCGCACCTCGTTTTCGGCATTGGTGAGCCTCAGCGCCTCCAACTTCTCCCGCATCCGCTTCTCGGCGTCGGTCTGCCAAAGGTCGATCGACTTACGAATCAGCGCAGCCTTAGACGGCACCATCGCCACCATGGTCTCAATATCGAGGTTGGTATCAAGGAGCTGGCGGCCAAGCGCGGGGCTGGCCTCGACCTTCCCGTGGGCGACGCGGAATAGTTCCACCGGTAAGGCCGTCTCTAGGCCGAGTTTCTCTGCAAGTAGGGGATAGTGAGCCTGTAACCAACCTGCCGCAGTGGTGTTTTCGGCAAGCCAGGACAGGAAGGCGTTCTCGCGGGTCGGAACGCCTGGCAGTTTCGCCTCATCAATGAGCTTGAGGGCAGCCTCAGCCCATGGCGGGGTGCCGTCTTCGCCTTCTGGCTGGGTCTCCTCTTCGGCTGTGACCAGCTCCTCAATCTCGGCGTCGGGAACGTCGTCGGCTGGTTGAGGTAGGTCGTCGGCAGCTTTTACCGGTGTTTCTATGTAGCCACGCTTGCCAATAGGCCCGCTCTCTGCTGAAACATAACCTCCGGCCGTTTCAGACTTGCTATTATCAGGATGTAATCCTTTGCTTAGGATGCTCGGTTTTTCTCCGGCCATTGATACAGCACTATGGGAGTCAATTTTACACGCAATAGCCCATTCAGTGGTTAGGGCAGGTGACGTAGCGGGATAATTGGGGAGAGCGTCTTCCGCATCCTTGCCTGGGCTGCGCTCGGGTGGGATGCTTTTTGCTGCTGGTCATACTAGCTGTGAGTTTCACTATGTAGGTTGGCTGACAAGTGGGCATGAGCCCAATGCCCATTGAGGTGTCACCGTCTAGTGACCAAGCTCACTTGGATCAAATTGCGTAGCAGTTGGTGCCGAGTGCAGTGCCTGGCTGGGTGCACTTTACTGGCCCCCTTCACTTCTTACGACTGCTGAAAGTATAATAAAAACAATATAAAAAGAAAAGCTTAGCACTACGATGTAGTGACTATAGGAGATCAAGTCCAATGCTGTTGCCTTGAGCCAGATGAAGATATAGCGCACATGGCCAACTGTGGTTCTCGGGCGTTCAATTTGCAAAAGTGTATACAAATAATCTGAAGAAGTATGGTTCTCGTATTTCTCAAGAATGCTATAGTATTCCTCTACCAACCCGCTATACAAGTTATCGTCAACATTAGATGATTCCAGTCCGGCAAGCTTTCTGGCGAAGCGTCCCAGCTCTACAGCATTTCTATGCATTGCCTCTGCTCTAGAAATGAATCGCTCCTGGCCGAGTAACAGCGAGTATGCGAGCAGCAACACTGCCAAAATTGCCTGTAATGCGCTCAAGTATTGAGTGGATATTCTAAATTGTACTTCAAACGCTTTGGCCAACGGGACTAGTACGAGGGCGGCGGACAGTAACGCGACAGTCCACTGCGAAAATTTGTGGTGCCTTTCAAGGCGAGCGCTGGCGCGGAACCGTGACTTGCTGGTTTTCTTTGTGCGCCTAAGGAGTTCTTTGACGCTATCATCGAGATCCTCTGTTGTCACAAGCATCTAACTCTGTATTTGATGGTTCTGTGATTCACCCCCCATCGGCCATTGCCTTTCCGATAGCCAATTCGGGCGGTGATCGTCTGATTCTCGAACCCCCCCCCTCCTGAGATCTCAGGATCGAGATCCAAAAGTTAGCTGTGGTTCATGGGGCAGAAACCCAACTGCTCTCCCTGTTACACAAAGTCAATTTACGCTCGGGTGCAAGCCGAGCTAGCGCCGAGAGAAGTTGGCCTCGTACTTGGCGGTGTCGGGGTCAATGTGGCCGAAGGCCCAGCCGTAGTCGGCGAGCCAGTCGTTGATGGCCAGGTAGAGGCCGTGGGTTTCGGTGTTGGCCCATGGGCAGCCTTCTTCGCGGAGTAGGTCTCGCTGGCTGAGCACGCGTGCGGCTTGATCTGGGGCGGTTGTGGTCATGGCGCTGGCGCTGGTGGCAGTTGACACAGGGGTCTTGCTTGACGCCCTAGGGGTGCTGCTGGGTGCCGTGCTGCCGCTGGGTCGCCGCCTGCCCCGGCTGCCGCGGCTGGCTTTGGCCCTGGGGGCCATGGTCCTGTTCGTGGTGCTGGCTGGTCCGCAGCCGTCGGTGCTGCGGGCCGTCCTGATGGGCGGAATGGCGCTGGCCGTGATCGAGTGCGGCCAGCAGGGACGTCCCTTCGGGATCCTGATGGCCAGCGCCCTGCTGCTGCTGCTGCTGAAGCCGGCCTGGCTGGCCGATGTGGGCTTCCAGCTCAGCGTGGTGGCCACCGCGGCCCTCGTTGTGGCGGCCCCTCCCCTCGAACAGGCCCTGCGCCAACGCCTGCCGCAGCGATGCCCGGCCTGGTTGGCCGCCTCGATGGCCGTGCCGCTGGCGGCCTCCCTCTGGACCCTGCCGCTGCAGCTGTTCCACTTCGGCGTGGTGCCGCTCTACGCCGTGCCCGCCAATCTGCTGGTGGCGCCCCTGCTCACCCCGCTCACCCTCGGGGCCATGGGCATGGCGCTGCTGGCGGCCCTGCTGCCCGGGCTGATCCCTGTGCTGCTGCCTCCGGTGGCCTGGCTGGGGGGCGTGGTGCTGGGGATCGTCAAGGCCGTGGCCGCACTGCCGCTGGCCCAGTGGCAGCTGGGCCGCCCGACTCCCTTGCTGGTGCTGCTGCTGGCCCTCGCCCTGGGCTCCATCGGCCTGTCTGGGCTGCCGCGTTGGTGGCGCCGCCTGGCGCCGGGGCTGCTGATGCTGGCGACCCTGGGGCATCTGGCGCTGCTGCGGGGGGATCAGCTGGTGCTGGTGCACCAGGGCCAGCGGGACCTGTTGCTGGCTCGCCACCAGGGCCGGGCCGCGCTGGTGAGCACCCAGGCCGATGGGCTGAGCTGCTCCCGGGCACGCCAGCTGGCCACCGGGTTCGGCGTCGCCCGGTTCGACTGGGTGCTGGTGCTGGATCCCCTGGCCGCGGCGGAACCGGCCTGCTGGCAGGCTCAGGCCGGACTGGTGCTGGCCAGCGAGGACGGCAGTCCGCCGCTCCAGCAGGGACAGTGGCTGGGCAGCCCCGGCCTGGTGGCGGAGGCCCTCAGTGCGGACAGCCGGGCGGTGCGACTGACCCTGGGATCCCGCCGCTGGCTGCTGCTGCCCGATCGTCAGGCGCTGTGGGCCTGGCGGCAGCAGGCCGAGCCCCCAACGCTGCCCGTGGGTGAAGGCCTCTGGCTCGGCTTTCGGCCACGGCCCGCCGAGCGGCGGTCACTGCCCGCCAGTCGCGACCAACCCGTGTGGCTGAGCGGTGGCTGGCTCAGCGGCGGTGACGGCGCAGAAGCCACAGGGGGCGCCCCACTGCCTCCGGGCTGGGCGGCCACGGGACCCAGTGGCTCGTTGCAGCAGGGGTGGGGCTGACCGGTCTTTAGAGTGCCCGCGGCCCGCTGGGCTCCCACCTGGAGAGGTGGCTGAGTGGTCGAAAGCGAACGACTCGAAATCGTTTGAAGGGCAACCTTCCGTGGGTTCGAATCCCACCCTCTCCGTTTCGATCCGCTGTTCAAGGCCCGGCCTGACGGTCACGATCCCCAGGGTCGGAGCAGGCCTGGGTTCGGACCAGAGCCCTGGGCGCAGCCCATGAAAAAGGCGGTAACCGGATGGTGCCCGCCCGAGGAACGTCTTCGTCACAATCGTATTACAGACCGTGAACGGCGCTTCTCAGGATGGGGCCCGTCGCTGCTCGTGCCTGTCGGGTTGCCGTTGGCATGGCTGTTGCCTTGGGCGGTGCCGCGGCAGGCGCCAATCGAGCCCATGGCGACTGGGTTACGCGCGGATGTGCCCGTGGCACCCTCCTGGTGCCGTGTCTAGGTTGGATTCAGCTCCAGCAGCCTGGTGACGGTGATGCGGATCACCCAGTGCGACGGCCAGTTCCTGGTCTCGTTGAACGCCCAGGAGGCCTCCCGGCTGATGGATGCCTGCGCCATGGTGGTGCTGGCCGCCGATTCGGTGCCGGTGGCCACGTTGCCCCCCGAGATGGCCACCCTGCTGGGGGATCTGTTCGAAGGGCTGCGGGCGCCGGCCGGCTGTGCGGCCTCGAGCGACCAGGCTCCTGAGGCCTGAGTGGCGTCGGCGTCGGCGGGCCTGGTGAGCACCGATTTGGTGAGCAGCGTGTGGGTCGGGCCATGGCCTGGTTCGTGAAGCTGGAGGAGGGGATCGTGACCAAATCCCGCTTCGATGCGGTGGTGCCGGAGCATCTCGCCTGGCTGGCCCAGCTGGAGCAGCAGGGGCACCGGCCCGTGAGCGGCTACTGGGCCGATCGCCGCGGCTGCAATGGGGATGGGGCCGGCGGCATGCTGCTGTTCTGGGCCGACACCTGGGAGCAGGCCGATGCTCTGGTGCGCCAGGACCCGCTGATCCGGCGGGGCTGCGTGCGCTGGACGCTGCACGCCTGGGCCACGGTGTACGGCAGCCCCGGCGCCAGTGAAGACGGGTTCAGAGCTGGACGATCAGAAAGCGCTGGACGATCAGGAGTGGAAGAGCAGCACCAGTCCTGAGCTGATCTGGTGAAACTCCCGTTCCTCCCGGCTGAGGTCCAGGCCCACCTGCAGTCCCTCCTTCAGCGCATCCTCGTAAGGGGGAGCGGTGGGCGCCTTGCCCGCATGCCAGAGGGCCGCGATGCCCACGGGCGTGGCATGCCACCGGAAACAGGCAGTGGTCCCGATGTCCGGCTCCTGGAGGGCTTCTTCGAGGAGTTCGCGAATCGGCATGGGCCCAGCAACGTGACAGCAGCTTCGGCAGATCCTTGATGCACGGCAATCAGCTGAGAGCTTTCGTGATGAACAGGGTCAGGATCCCAGTGAGCAGCCCCGCTCCCAGCCACAGACCCTCCAGCCGCCGGGAGAGTCGCAGCATGGCCTCAACGCTGGCCTGATCCGGCGGCGGTGATCCGGCGGCCAGCAGCGGCTTGGGCTTCTCAAGGCCGCCGTAGCGGTTGATGCCCCCCAGCTGCACCCCCACCACGTGGGCATAGGCCGCCTGGGACACCCCGGCGTTCGGGGAGGGATCCGGCGCTCCGTCCCGCAGGGCCCGGCGCAGCACACCCCAGGCCCGCACCGGGCCTGGGCCGCCCGCCAAGGGCAGGGTGAGGGCCACCAGCCGGCAGGGCAGCCACACCAGCAGATCATCCAGCTGGGCGCCGGCCGTGCCCAGCCAGGTGAGCCGGCCGCGGCGGTAGCCCAGCATCGAATCCAGTGTGCTGGCGGCCTTGAAGGTCCAGGCCAGGCACAGAGGACCCGGCGCCCCGGGCACCAGTCCGCCGAGCGCGGCGCCGACCAGCATCCAGAACAGAGGCGCGAACAGCCCGTCCACGGCGTTCTCACTGGCGGTTTCGGCCAGGGCCCGCAGGATCCCGCGGCGGTCGAGTTCCGCCGTGTCGCGCCCCACGATCCAGCTCAGGCGCCGGCGGGCCGGCTCCAGATTCCGCTGTTCCACCTCACTCAGGGCGAGCACGGCCTGCACCTCCTGCTCCAGACTCCTGCCGGCCAGGGCGCTGGCCAGGGCGATCACCAGCACCGCCTGCCCCAGGACACTGCCGCTGGCCCAGGTCTCCAGCAGCCAGCCGCTCGCCCCACTCAGGCCCACCACCGCCAGGGTGATGGCGATGCCGGCCCAGCGCAGCCGCCCCGGCCGGTCGCCGGCCCAGAGCTCCGCCCCCTGCCGCAGCCGGCCGATCAGCCAGCCCATCACCTGCACCGGATGCAGCCAGCGGCGGGGATCGCCGAGCAGGCGGTCGAGTGCGGCGGCGGCGATCACCGCCCCCAGCGGCAGCAGCGGTTCGAGCGGTTCGGGGCCCATCGCTCAGCGGCGGGCCGGCCGCAGCGCCTGCCGCCCCAGGGGCCAGGCCACCGCCAGGAAGGCCAGCAGCTGCAGCGGCAGGGCCAGCCCCAGCCCCAGGGCCTGGCTGAGCAGCCCCATGCCCAGGCTGCCCGCCAGGCCGCCGATGGCCCCCGAGTGCTGCAGCACCTGCCAGCGCAACGGGGCGTCTCCCAGCTGAGCCATTGCCTCCACCAGGGCAGCATCGCTGGCGGCGGCCAGGGCGCCGAGGGGAAGAAACAGCAGCACGGTGGCCCAGCCGGGCGTGAGCTGGCCCAGCGCCAGCAGGGCAGCCATCAGCCCGTAGCGCAGGGGGCCGGCCAGGCTCGGCAGCAGCCCCGTGACGCCGCGGCCGAGCCCGTAGGCCGCCAGCACCATGCCGAAGTCGAAGCAGTTGCCGGCTCCCACCTGCCGCACCCAGAGGGGGAGCAGGGCGAAGAGGCTGCCGAACAGCAGCCCTTGCAGGGCGGCGTGGCGGCTGAAGGGAATGGCGTGGGCGGCAGCGCCGGCGGGGGGCTGTTCCTCCGGAGCCTCGGCCCCGCGCACCACGGGCACGCCCAGGGGCAGCAGGAGCAGCAGGGCCGGCGCGAACTGCAGCGCCGCCGGGAACAGCAGGGCGGTGAGCAGGTGGCCCAGCAGCGCCCCCAGGTCGGTGCCCCGGCGCAGACCCTGGATCGTGCTGCCCCGCCAGCGCAGCAGCTGGCGCTGCAGGGGCAGCTGGCTCATCTCCAGCCCGAGGCCGAACAGCAGCACCGCCAGCAGGCACAGCGGCAGCAGCACGGCGCGGGGCACGCCACCGCTGAGCTGGCCGATGCCTGCCCCCAGCAGGGCCAGCACCGCAGCCAGCTGCAGTGCGTAGCCCGCGGGACGGCGCTGCAAGGGCAGCAGCACGGGCAGGGTGGCCAAGGCCGGCAGCAGGCTGTTGATCAGGGGCGAAGGGCTGAGCCCGCTCACCAGCCAGGCCGTGGCGGCCAGGGTGAGGCTGCTGCCGGCCTGGCTGGAGCCCCAGAGCAGCGCGGGGGGAAGGGACGGGAGGCGCATGGCCCCCGACTCCGGCTCAGGCGGCCTTCAGCCAGCTGAACATCGAACGCAGCCCCTTGCCCACCTGTTCGATCGGATGCTGGGAATCGCGCTCGCGGATCCGGGTCATCTCGGGCTTGCCGGCCTCGCATTCGGCCACGAAGTTGCGGGCGAAGGTGCCGTCCTGGATGTCGGCCAGGATGCGCTTCATCTCGGCCTTGGTGTCGGCGGTGATCAGCCGCGGGCCGCTCACGTAGTCGCCGTACTCGGCGGTGTTGGAGATCGAATCGCGCATGGCGGTGAGGCCGCCCTTCACCATCAGGTCCACGATCAGCTTCACCTCGTGCAGGCACTCGAAGTAGGCCAGCTCGGGCTGATAGCCCGCCTCCACCAGGGTCTCGAAGCCGGCCTTCACCAGTTCGCTGAGGCCACCGCAGAGCACGGCCTGCTCGCCGAACAGGTCGGTCTCGGTCTCCTCCTTGAAGTTGGTCTCGAGGATGCCGGCGCGGGTGCCGCCGATGCCCTTGGCATAGGCCATCGCCAGATCGCGGGCCTTGCCGCTGGCGTCCTGCTGAACGGCAAAGAGGGCCGGCACGCCCATGCCGTTCTGGTACTCCCAGCGCACCGTGTGGCCCGGACCCTTCGGCGCGATCATCACCACGTCCACATCGGCCGGGGGCTGGATCAGGCCGAAGCGGATGTTGAAGCCGTGGGCGAAGCTCAGCACCTTGCCGGCGCTCAGGTGCGGTGCGATCTCCTTTTCGTAGATGGTCTTCTGGATCTCATCGGGCAGCAGCACCATGATCCAGTCGGCCTTGGCGCAGGCGTCGGCGACGCTGAGCACTTCAAGGCCGTCGGCCCGGGCCTTCTCGGCGGAACGGCTGCCCTCGTAGAGGCCCACCACCACGTTCACGCCGCTGTCCTTGAGGTTCAGGGCATGGGCATGGCCCTGGGAGCCGTAGCCGATGATGGCCACCGTCTTGCCATCCAGCAGGCTGAGATCGGCGTCGGAGTCGTAGAAGAGCTGGGCCATCCGGGCAGGTGCGCAGGCAGGGAGCAAGGGTCGAGCTTACGCAAGTGCCCGGCCCGCTCCTGTTGCTCATCCGTTGGCTCATCCGTTGGCCCAACCGTGCGAGTTCAGGCCTCGCTGGGATGGGCGATCACCCTGTCGATCAGGCCGTAGTCCTTGGCCTCGGCGGCGCTGAGGAAGTAGTCGCGGTCAGTGTCCTTCTCGATCTTCTCGAAGGGCTGGCCGGTCATGTCGGCCATGCTGTGGTTGAGCATGTCCTTGATGCGCAGGATCTCCTTGGCCTCGATGGCGATGTCGCTGGCCTGCCGCTGGCTGGTGCCGCCCAGGGGCTGGTGAATCATGATGCGGCTGTGGGGCAGGGCGAGCCGCTTGCCCTTGGTGCCGGCGCCCAGCAGGAAGGCACCCATCGACGCGGCCAGGCCCACGCAGATGGTCACCACGTCGCTCTTGACGTACTGCATCGTGTCGTAGATGGCCAGACCGGCCGTCACCGAACCCCCAGGGGAGTTGATGTACAGGTAGATCGGCTTGGAGCTGTCCTCCGAATCGAGATACAGCATCTGGGCCACGAGGGCATTGGCCACGGCGTCGTTCACCTCCGACCCCATGAACAGGATCCGCTCCACCCCCAGGCGGGTGTAGATGTCGACCCAGCGCTCGTACTGGCTGCCGGGCAGGCGGTAGGGAACGCTGGGGGTGCCAATGGGCATGGCTCGGTGGCGGCGGGGGAGTGGGAGTTGGAGTTGGAGAGGAACGGGTTGAATCGCTGCCGGTTCAGCCGATGCCGCTCGGGCTGCGGCCGGCGGCCAGGGGCACCCCGGCCGGCACATCCTTCTGGCTGGTGAGCACCCGGTCGATCAGGCCGTAGTCCTTCGCCTGCTCGGCCGTGAGGTAGGTCATGCGGTCGGAATCCTTGGAGAGCTGCTCCACGCTCTTGCCGGTGTTGTCCGCCAGCATCTGCAGCATGGTGCGCTTGTTGTGCAGCACCTCCTGGGCGCGGATCTGGATGTCGCTGGCCTGGCCCTGGGCGCCGCTACGGGGCTGGTGCAGCACGATCGTGGCGTGGGGCAGGGCCGCCCGCTGGCCCTTGGTGCCGGCGCTGAGGATCATGGCGGCGGTGCCCATGGCCTGGCCGATGCAGATGGTGTGCACCGGCGGCTTCACGTAGCGGATCGTGTCGGCGATGGCGAAGGCCTCGGTTTCGAAGCCGATGGCATCTCCGGTGAACCAGGAGGTGCCGGTGGAGTTGATGTAGAAGAAGATCGGCTTCTCGGGGTTGTCGAACTCCAGGTAGAGGAGCTGGGCGATGATCAGCTCGGTCACATCGATGCCCATCTGCCGCTTGGCCTCGTCATCGCTGAACAGGGGCAGACCGAGGTACACGATCCGCTCCTTGAGCAGCAGCGAGGGCAGGTCGGGCGGCGGGGTGCGCAGCACGGCGGAATCGCCGTAGTAAGGAGCTGACACCGACATCCGTTGACCCTGGCAGGCACTGGATCGGAGCCTAGCGGGGAGGCCTCGGCTTGCGCTTGCCGTTGCCAGGGGCGGCCCCGTCGCCGGCGCTCTGCCCCACCGCTTCCCTGCGGGCGAACACGATCCGGCCGGTGGGGTTCTGCAGGGCGCCGGTGACGATCACCGGCAGCCGCTCGCCGATGTGCTCCCGGGCTCCCTCCACCACCACCATGGTGCCGTCATCGAGGTAGCCCACGCCCTGGTCGGCCTCCTTGCCCTCGCGGGCGATCTTGAGCTGGAACTCGTCGCCCGGCTGCACCTCGGGCCGCAGGGCGATCACCAGCTCGCTGAGGTTCACCACCCGCAGGCTTTTCACCTCGGCCACCTTGGCCAGGTTGTAGTCGGTGGTGAGCAGGGTGCCGCCGGTGTCCGCGGTGAGCTCCTGCAGCTTGTCATCCACCCCCTTGCCCTCGTAGCGGGTGCTGTTCACCACCAGCCGCCGTCCGTACTGCTCCCGCAGCTCGCTGAGCAGCTTGAGGCCGCGGCGGCCGCGGCCCCGCTTCTCGGCGTTGCCCGAGTCGGCCAGGGCCTGCAGCTCATCGATCACGCTCTGGGCCACGATCACCTGGCCCTCCAGCAGGCCCGAGTCGAGCAGGCCGCGGATGCGGCCGTCGATGATCACGCTGGTGTCGAGGATCTTGGCGCTCGCCGGCCGCAGCACCCCCTCCGCCACCAGCAGGGCCTCGGTGGTGCCGGGGCTGAACAGCCGCAGCAGGGTGCGGCCGTGCACTTCGGCCAGGTTGTAGCCCGACACCCCGAAGAACACGTTGCTGAGCACCGCGGCCAGCGGTTTGACGAACACCACCTCCCAGGGCAGGGGCAGCAGCAGGATCGGGGCCAGCAGCAGGTTGGCCACCAGCAGCCCGAGGATCAGCCCCACGGCGCGGCTGATCAGCAGGTCGGTGGGCATGCTGCGCACCTGCTGCGTCAGCCGGCGCCGCAGCTGGCCGAAGAACACGCCGGCGATCAGCCCGAAGAAGGCCCCGAATCCCCCCAGCACGGTGCGCAGCCCCTCGGGGTTGTCCACCTGCACCAGCAGGTTCTCCGGCAGCAGATCCACCCCCAGCCAGCCGGCGGCGGCGCCGGAGACCATGAACAGGATCAGGATGAGGGAGTCCACCATTCCCGCCGTGCGTGGCTGCCCGAGCGATCCACACCGCAGCTTGCCTGAAACCGGCCGGTTTGGCCGGCAGAGGTAACCGCACTTGATCGCTTCCGCACCTTCGGCCGTGCCCTTTCCCCCCCGCAGCGCCTACCTCCACATCCCCTTCTGCCACCGGCGCTGCTTCTATTGCGATTTCCCGATCGTTCCCCTCGGTGACCGCGCCGGCCCCGCGCCCGGTCAGCCCGGCGCCGCCTCGATCGACGCCTATCTGGCACTGCTGCGGCGTGAGATAGGCCAGGCGCCAGGGGCAACGCCCCTCAGCACCGTGTATTTCGGCGGCGGCACCCCCTCCCTGCTGGAGCCGACCCAGATCGGGGAGCTTGTGAGGGATCTGCGGCGGCAGTTCGGACTGGCCCCCGGCGCGGAGATCACCCTGGAACTGGATCCGGCCAGCTTCGATCGCCAGCGGCTGCGGGGCTATCTGGCCGCGGGGGTGAACCGGGTGAGCCTGGGGGGCCAGAGCTTCGACGACGGAGTGCTGCAGCAGCTGGGCCGACGCCACAGCGGCGGCGATCTGCGCGAGGCGGCCGGCTGGTTGCGGCAGGCCCACCGGAGCGGTGCGCTGGGCAGCTGGAGCCTGGATCTGATCCAGGCCGTGCCGGGCCAGACCCTGCCCGCCTGGCGCCAGCAGCTGGAGGAGGCGATCGGCAGCGGCGCACCCCATCTCTCGGTGTACGACCTCACGATCGAGCCGGGCACCGTGTTTGCCCGGCGCCTGGAGCAGGGCCGGCTGGAGCTGCCGCAGGACGATCTGGCCGCCGACCTGATGGAGCTCACCAGCTCGGAGCTGGCGGCGGCAGGGTACGGCCGCTACGAGGTGTCCAACCACGCCCTGCCGGGCCATGCCTCGCGCCACAACCGCGTGTACTGGAGCGGTGCCGGCTGGTGGGGCTTCGGCATGGGGGCCACCAGCGCTCCCTGGGGCCAACGGCAGGCCAGGCCCCGCACCCGCGATGCCTACCGGGCCTGGCTGACTTCGGGCGCAGCGGAAGCAGGGGCAGGGGAGGCGGGGATGGCGGAGATCGGGGTGGACCCGGGGATGCCCTTGGATGAGCGGCTGATGGTGGGTCTGCGCCGCCGCGAGGGGGTGCGGCTGCCCGAGCTGCTGCGTCAGGTGGGCTGGGATGACATGGCGATCGCCGCGGGGCTGGGGCGGCTGCGGCGGCAGCTGGAGCCGTGGATGACCCGTGGGCTGCTGCTGGAGGAGGGGGAGCGCTGGCGGTTGAGCGATCCGGAGGGCCTGGCCCTCAGCAATGCGGTGCTGCGGGAGCTGTGGGTCTGGTGGGATGGCTCTGGGAGCTCAGCCAACGCCGCAGGGCTTCCACGGCCAGGGCCCGCCCCTGCAGCAGCGGTGGGCTGAACGGGGGCTGGCGGCTGGTGAGGCCCAGCAGATCGGCGGTGACGCGCACCTGGCCGTCGCAGGCCTCTCCGGCACCGATACCGATGAGGGGGATGGCCAGGCCGGCCCGCAGCTCGGCCGCCACGTCCGGCGGCACGTGCTCCACCACCACGGCAAAGCAGCCCGCCCGCTCCAGGGCCTCGGCCTCCCGCTTCAGCCGCTGCTGGCCGGGGGCATCGGCGGCCTGGCGGCGGTAGCCGCTGCGATGCACGGCCTGGGGCGTGAGGCCCACGTGGCCCATCACCGGAATGCCGCTGCGCACCAGCCGATCGATCACGGCCAGGGTTTCGGGTTCGGCCCCCTCCAGCTTCACGGCGGCCGCGGGACTCTCCTTCAGCACCCGACCGGCCGCCGCCACCGCGTCGTCGGGCGCGCACTGGTAGCTGAGAAAGGGCAGATCACAGATCAGCAGCGGCTCCTGCCCCGGCGAGCAGACACTGGCCATGCCGCGGGCCGTGGCCCGGCAGTGGTGCAGCATCTCGTCGAGCGTGACGGGCAGGGTGGTGGCATGGCCCAGCACCGTCATGGCCAGGGAATCACCCACCAGCACGGCATCCGCTCCGGCTTCGGCCACCACCGCTCCGGAGAGGGCGTCCCAGGCCGTGAGGATGCTGATCGGCAGGCCGGCCTGCTTGCGACGGGCCAGGTCGGCGGGGCGCAGCGGCACGGGGCTGAGGGGCGAAGGGGAGCATTGCTAGCATCCAGCCGACTCGGACCCACGCGGCTCTGACGCCCAAACCTGGTCAGGACCGGAAGGGAGCAGCCACACGGGATGCTCAGGGCAGGCGTGGACTCCGGGTCACCCTCTTCGGGCAGCAGTCGCCCTGAACGGCGCGACTGATCTTTCTTGCTCTTGCTCAGCTGGGCTGCTCAGCTGTCCTGCTCAGCTGTCCTGCTCAGAGCTGCGGCCCTGGCGGTTGAGCAGGAACGGCGGAATCTTGGCGCCCTTCTCTTCGGTGCTGGGGGTGAACGGGGTGGTGCCGGTGAAGCTCATGGCCGGCCGATCGGTGCGGTACGTGGTGCCGCCGTCGAAGCCGGTGGCGATCACGGTCACGTGGATCTCCCCTTCGAGGCGATCGTCCACCACGGCGCCCACGATGATGTTCGCCTCGGGGTCCACCACCTCGTAGATCACCTCGGACGCGGTGGTCATGTCCTCGAGGGTCATGTCCTTGCCGCCGCTGATGTTGATCACGCAGCCCTTGGCGCCGTCGATCCGGGCCGACTCCAGCAGCGGGCTGCTCATGGCCGCCTGGGCCGCCTCGCTGGCCCGGCTGCGCCCCGAGCCCACTCCGATGCCCAGCAGGGCCGTGCCGGCGTCGGACATCACCGAGCGGATGTCGGCGAAGTCCACGTTCACCAGGCCAGGCCTGGTGATGATGTCGCTAATGCCCTTCACCCCCATGCGCAGCACGTCGTCGGCGGCGCGGAAGGCCTCGTTCAGCGGGGCTCCGGCGATCTCATCGCGCAGCCGATCGTTCGGGATCACGATCAGGGTGTCTACGTGCTCCGCCAGGCGGGCGATGCCCTCCTCCGCCTGACGCATGCGCTTGCGTCCCTCGAAGCTGAACGGCTTGGTGACGATGCCCACGGTGAGGGCGCCCACCTCCTTGGCCACCTCCGCCAGGATCGGCGCCGCGCCGGTGCCGGTGCCGCCGCCCATGCCGGCGGCGATGAAGATCAGGTCGGCCCCCTGCAGCGACTCCTGCAGTTCCGCCCGCGATTCCTCGGCCGCCTTCTGGCCGATCACCGGGTTGCCGCCGGCCCCCAGGCCCCGGGTGAGCTTCTGGCCCAGCTGGAGGCGCTTCTGGGCCGCCGACTGCAGCAGCGCCTGGGCGTCGGTGTTGAGCACCCGGTAGCCCAGACCCTGCAGGTCGGAGGCGATCATCCGGTTGACGGCATTGCTGCCGCCACCCCCCACCCCGATCACCTCAATGCGGGCCGACTGGCTGGGAACAATGCCGGCGGCGGCGGTCGGGGTATGGGTCATGGCGGCACGGGTGAGGGAGGCACCATTGGCGGTGGGGCCTTCAGGAACCAGGGTGTGTTCACCGGTGTGGATCGGCGGCACGAACTTGGGGCCGTCGTCTTGCGCCATGGGGCAGGAGTGCCGGTGAGCTGGGCTGCATTATGTCGGTAGCTGGCGGTCCTGACCTTGTCGCTTGGCGACGGTTTGCCGGTTTCCTCGCAGCATTGGCCGCTTTTTGGCCGCAGAACCCCGTCGCGGGGGCCGTTTCAGGGCTGTTGCGCCGGCTTCTCGGTCGGGGGTGTGCCCACCAGGGCGAGTTCGGGCTGCTCGGGATCGCTCAGATCCAGGGTGCGCAGGCGCTTGCCCTTCAGCTGGGCCGGCAGGGTCTCCACCAGGTGGTCCAGCACCTGCAGACGCCGGGTGAGCTGGGCGTCGGCGGGCCCGAGCCGCACCTCCCCGAGGGTGGCGCTGCGCAGCCAGAGGCTGCCCTCCGGGGCGAATCGGATCTCCTTGAGATCCGGGCCGAGCACGGTCCGTTGCGCCAGCACCTTGCTGAGGCTGGCCCGGTGCCGGGGCTGCCAGCCCTTCACCAGCAGGCCCGCCGTGGCCTCATCGGCCATCAGCTCGCCCTGGTGGCTGTTCATCCAGTGGCCCAGCCGGTCCACATAGCCCCGCTCCACCCCCTGGGGGGTGCGCCGTTCGGCCCGGGCCACGGCCTGGCGGTCCACCAGGCTCACCCGCAGCCGCGGCGGTGCCATCAGCCGGGTCACCTGCACCTCCTCCACCGGCAGGGTCTCGGAGAGGTCGGTGGCGAGCTTGCGGGGCTGGAGGGTCAGCAGGGGCTGGGGGAAGGTGAGTCCCGCCGCCTCGATCACCCGCTCAGGGGTCACCATCCTGCTGCCCACCACCTCCACCTGGCCGGGGCCGGTGAGGCTCCAGCCCTGGCGCAGCAGGCCATAGCCGAGGCCGCCGGCGATCCCCAGCAGCACCAGCAGGCGCCAGGCGTTGCGCAGCCGCTCCCGGCGCCGCTGCAGCCGCAGCTGGCGCCGCCGTTCGGCTCCGGGGGGAAGGGTTCGCGTCTGGGTCACAGCTCGCAGCGGGAGCGGGCCATCAGTTCGGCCATCCAGCGGCGGGCGCGTTCGGCATCGGAGAAGGGCAGATCCTTCTGCTCACCACCGCCCACCAGCCGGAGCCTGCAGGCACCCTGGGCCTCCTCGGTGAGGGGAGCCTCCCCGGAGCCGAGGGCCAGCAGTTCCACCAGTTCCAGCTGCTTGATCACGAACCGGTCCTTCTCCGCCAGCTGACCCGCCGAGAAGGTGCTCCAGCTCAGTACCCCATCCACGAGGCGCGCGGCGCCGCAGCCATCCAGCTTGGCCAGCTCGGCCCCTTCGGCCCAGGCGCGGAACAGGTGCTGCCGCCGCCGCTCCAGCCACCCCAGGGTGGTGAGCAGCACGAAGATGAGCAGCAGCGGCAGCCAGAGCAAGCCGTGAATCATGCCGGGAGTCCTCCCATCTGCAACGCCGGACGGGGCCAGTCTCGTGCCGCCGTGATCAGCCCATCCACCAGGGTGTCCAGAGGCACACCCGAGGCCTCCCACAGCATGGGGTACATGCTCTGGCTGGTGAATCCCGGCAGGGTGTTGATCTCATTGAGCCAGAGCCGGCCTTCACCCCCATCTCCAGGCGCTGGCGCCGTGTAGAAGAAATCCACCCTGGCCAGCCCCGAGGCGTTCAGCGCCCGGCAGGCCTCGAGGGCCATGCCGCGCGCCTGGGCGGCGATGCCCTCGGGCACATCGGCGGGGATCACGGTGTGGCTCCGTCCCTCGCTGTACTTGGTGGCGTAGTCGTACCAGTCCGCGTCGTAGCGGATCTCGCCCAGTACGGAGGCTTCCAGCGGCCGGGGGCCGCCGCCGCGCACGGCGCACTCCAGCTCCCGTGCCGTGACGCCCTGCTCCACCACCAGACGCGGGTCGAGGGCGGCGGCGCTGCGCAGCCCGGCAAGCAGACCGTCGCGGTCGGTGGCCTTGCTGATGCCCACCGACGACCCCAGGTTGGCCGGCTTCACGAAGCAGGGGTAGCCCAGCTGCCGCTCCAGCCGCTCCAGCACCGCCGCCGGGTCGGCCTCCAGCTCGCCCGCCTCCACGCAGGCGTAGGGCACCTGGGGCAGCTCTGCGGCCGCCAGGGCGGCCTTCATCGCCTGTTTGTCCATCCCCACGGCAGAGCCGAGCACGCCCGAGCCCACGAAGGGCACCTGCATCAGGGTGAACAGGCCCTGGATCGTGCCGTCCTCCCCGTTGGGCCCATGCAGCACCGGGAACCACACCTCCATGGCCAGGGCGCCTGTGGGGAATCCCTGAAAACCCGGACGGGCCGGGGCGGAGGCCAGCTGTTCCGGGCTGGCTGGCGTGCCCTGGTCCAGCACCTGCTCGGCCAGCTCCGGCCCCCACCAGCGCCCCTGGGGGTCGATGTAGAAGCAGCTCACCGCATAGCGCCGCCCGTTCTCGCCGCGGCGCAGGGCCGCGGCGACGGTGGCCGCCGACCGGATGGAGATGGCGTGCTCGCCGGAGGCTCCACCGAACACCAGGCCCACGCGGACCGGGCCGGGGTTCGCGACGGGGCTGGGCTCAGGGGGCATCGCGGGCGAACCAGCCCCAGCGGGCTGAAACTCAGGCCAGTGTGCCGCTCAGCGAGAAGGCCCGCACCTCCTCGATGCGCACGTTCACCAGATCGCCCGGCTCCACCGCACGGCCATCGGGGCGCAGCGCCGGGAAGAAGGTGAGCCGGTTGGTGCGGGTGCGGCCCATGCGCTGGGAAGGATCCCGCGGGTTGGTGCCCTCCACCAGCACCTGCTCGGTGCGGCCGGCGTAGCGGGCGCTGCGGCGACGGGCCTGCTGCTCCACCAGGGCATTGAGCTCCCGCAGCCGCTCCACCTTCACCGCCTCGCTCAGCTGATCGGGCCAGTCGGCGGCGGGGGTGTTGGGCCGTGGCGAGTAGGCGGCGGTGTTCACCTGGTCGAAGCCGATCTCCTCCACCAGGCGCAGGGTGTTGCGGAACTGGGCGTCGGTCTCGCCGGGGAAGGCCACGATCACATCCGCGCTGATGGCGGCATCGGGCATGCGTTCGCGGATGCGGTGGACGATGCGCCGGTAGCGCTCCACCGTGTAGCCGCGGGCCATCGCCTTGAGCACGGCGTCATCACCGCTCTGGAAGGGGATGTGGAAGTGCTCGCAGACCTTGGGCAGGGCGGCGCAGGCGTCGATCAGCCGCTCGGTGAAGTAGCGCGGATGGCTGGTGGCGAAACGGATCCGCTCGATGCCCTCAACATCGTGCACGAACTGGAGCAGATCGGTGAGGGTGTGGCGGCGGCGGCCCTCCGGGGTGATGCCGGGCAGGTCGCGGCCGTAGGCATCGATGTTCTGACCCAGCAGGGTGGTCTCCTTGAAGCCCCGGGCGGCCAGCCCCTCCATCTCCAGGCGGATCGCCTCGGGCAACCGGCTCTGCTCCTGGCCGCGCACCGAGGGCACCACGCAGTAGGTGCAGCGCTCGTTGCAGCCGTAGATCACGTTCACCCAGGCGCAGACGCTGCTGTCGCGGCGGGCGGTGGTGATGTCCTCGAGGATGTGGTGCTCCTCGGTGGCCACCACCTGCTGGCCCTGCTCCACCTGGCTCAGCAGGGTCTCCAGCCGGTTGGCGTGCTGGGGGCCCATCACCAGATCCAGCTCCGGCACCCGCCGCAGCAGCGCTTCGCCCTCCTGCTGGGCCACGCAGCCCGCCACCACCAGGGTGAGATTGGGGTTGGCCCGTTTGCGCTGGGCCTGGCGGCCCAGGTAGCTGTAGACCTTCTGTTCGGCGTTGTCGCGGATCGTGCAGGTGTTGTAGAGCACCAGATCCGCCTCCAGTTCGGCGCCGGCTTCGCGGTAGCCCATGGCCTCCAGGATTCCGGCCATGCGCTCGGAATCGGCCTTGTTCATCTGGCAGCCGAAGGTGGTGATCCAGTAGCTGCCCCGTTGCACGGGCCGATCCGGGGCCGCAGCCGTGGCTGGAGCTGCGGCCGGAGCCTGGATCGCGGCGGTGGGTTGGAGTCGGGTGGCCGTCATCGCTCCAGTTTCCGACATGGGGTGCGTGACCTGCGCTCTTGGGGTGGGTGAGGGCCGTCGATCCATGCCAGCGTGAGGCCAACGCCCGACCTGCCGGCACACCGAGCCGATGCGCTGCCGCCTGCGCCGCTTCACCCTCACCAAGGCCGTGCCGCTGGCCATCAGCCGTGGGGTCACCGCGGCGGTGGAGCACCTGCTGGTGGAGGTGGAGCACGACGGCCTGCGGGGCTGGGGGGAGACCGGCGGGCTGGACACGGGCCACCGGCACTACGCCACCGAAGCTGTCGCCGCTGAACTGGAGCCGCTGCTGCCGCAGCTCGGCGAGGCCTCGCCTCTGGAGGAGCAGGCGCTGGAGCCGCTGCTGGCCGGATTGTCGCCGCCGGCCCGCTGCGGCCTGGATCTGGCGCTGCACGATTGGCGCGGCAAATGGCTCGGCCAGCCCCTCTGGCGGCTCTGGGGCCTGGATCCGGGTGCCTGCGCCGCCACCAGCGTGACCCTCGGGCTGGGCTCCACCGAGGCTGTGCTGGCGCGGCTCGCGCGCTGGTGGCAGCAGCTCCCCGCCACCCGCATCAAGCTCAAGCTGGGCAGTCCGGACGGTGTGGACCACGACCGCGCCCTGCTGACGGCGGTGGCGGCGGCGCTGCGGCAACGACGGCAGGACACGGGCGTGGCCTGTGAGCTGCAGGTGGATGCCAACGGCGGCTGGACCCTGGAGCAGGCCCTGGCGATGCTGCCGCTGCTGGAGGCCCACGGGGTGGTGCTGCTGGAGCAGCCGCTGGCACCCCACCCCGATCCGGCCTGCGACACCGCGGGCTTCGCTGCCCTCCATCCCCACTGCCCCCTGCCCCTGGTGGCGGATGAGAGCTGCTGGGGCCTGGACGACCTGCTGCGCCTGGCCCCCCACGTGGACGGGATCAACATCAAGCTGCTCAAGAGCGGCGGGCTGAGCGAGGCGCTGCTGATGGCCCGCACCGCCCGGCGGCTCGGGCTCGGGCTGATGCTGGGCTGCTACTCCGACGGCTCCCTGCTGAACGGGGCCGCCGCCCAGCTGCTGCCCCTCGTGCGCTGGCCGGATCTCGACAGCCACCTCAACCTGGTGGACGACCCCTTCACCGGGCTGCACTGCGCCGCTGACCAGCTGCAGCTGCCGCGGCAGCCTGGCCTCGGCATCGCCGTGCCCGCCGCCTGGCAGGGCAGCGCCGCCGGGCCGCTGCGGCCGGAGGCGCCGGTGGTGGTGCTGCTCCATGGGGGGCTCGACAACCTCTCCGGCAAGACGGGGCTGGCCCTGCTGCGTTACCGCCCGGGGCCGATCGTGGCGGTGGTGGATCCCCGCCATGCCGGCGCCAGCCTGGAGGCCGTGACCGGCATCGAGCGGGCGGTGCCCGTGGTGGGGAGCGTGGCGGAGGCCCTGCCGCTGGGCCCGGAAGTGGCGGTGATCGGGCTGGCCCCCTCGGGGGGCCAGCTGCCTGGGGAGGCGCGGGCCGATGTGGCGGCGGCGCTGCGGGCCGGCCTCTCGGTGGCCAGCGGCCTGCACAGCCGCATCGCGGCGGATCCCGAACTGGCCGCCCTCCGCCATCCGCAGGCCTGGATCTGGGACCTGCGCCAGGAGCCTGCCGCTCTGGCGGTGGCCGCGGCCCGGGCGGCCGCCCTGCCCTGCCGCCGCCTGCTGGCCGTGGGCAGCGACATGGCCGTGGGCAAGATGAGCGCCTGCCTGGAGCTGCTGGCCGAGGCCCGGCGCCGGGGGCTGGAGGCCCGCTTCGTGGGCACGGGCCAGGCGGGAATCCTGATCTCCGGCGCGGGGGTACCGCTCGATGCGGTGCGGGTGGACTACGCCGCCGGTGCCGTGGAGGCCGCGGTGCTGGAGGCGGGCCGGGACCTGGGCCCGGCCGCTCTGCTGCTGGTGGAGGGGCAGGGGTCGCTGGCCCACCCCGGCTCCACCGCCACCCTGCCCCTGCTGCGCGGCAGCCAGCCCACCGATCTGCTGCTGGTGCACCGGGCCGGCCAGCGCCACATCAAGGGTCTTCCCGCCCTGGCAATCCCGCCCCTGGGGGAGCTGATCACGGCGGTGGAGGCCCTGGCCGCCCTGGCGCGGCCGGATGGGAGGCGGCCGCGGGTGCGGGCGGTGGCGCTGAACACGGCCGGCCTCGAGCCGGGGGCGGCCCAACGGGCGTGCGCTGAGGTGGAGCTGTCCACAGGGCTGCCCTGCGCCGATCCGGTGCGGTGCGGCGGCGGCCGTCTGTTGGACGCCCTTACCTGACCAGCGCGCCTGGCTGATCTGTCAGCAGTGAGGAAGTCTCAGCAGTGAAATCAGCAGTGAAAAAAGAGGGCGAGCGAGGGGATTCGAACCCCCGAATGGCGGCGCCACAAGCCGCTGCCTTAACCACTTGGCGACGCCCGCCGTGATCCGCGCCAATGTACCAACCCATCGCCTGGGGTCCGGACGCTTTCCCTGTCCAGCGCCCGCCCGGCGGTGCCAATCTGTCAGCACTGCCGCCTCCGGTGTTCCTGCCCTCTCCCGCCCGCCCCTCCTGGCTCTCCCCCTGGCTGGGCGTGCCGGCCCTGCTCGCCCTGGTGGGAGGCAGCCTGGCCTGGACCAATCCCGGTCCCGCCGAGTTCGCCGACTACGCCGGTGAGCGGCTCGTGAAGGAGATCACCGCTGAGGTGTGCCACGGCGATCGGCTGCCGGGTCTGCTGCGCCTCGCCCTCGGCAACTGCCCCGAGCTGGTGGCGGCCCAGCGCCAGGCCCTCGGGGCGCTGGTGCTGCAGCAGACCCGGCGCACCAACCTGGGGCTGCTCAGCGTGTATCACAGCGATCTGGGCGGCCAGCGGGTGCTGCGCTGGCGCGTTCCCCGGCTGGAGACCACCGTGGTGGGCGTGGCCGGGCAGTTCGTGCTGGTGCAGGGCCGGGAGTTCGTCGGCGACCCGGCGCCCGAGCCGGCTCCCGAGCCGGGCGTCACCGCCGGGACTGCGCCATGACTTCCCTGTGAGGGTGGATCCCCGCGCCGGATCCGGTGGCCTGCGGCTGAGGATTCCCCGAGCCCTGGTCGACGCGCGGCTGGGGCCGCTCGGCCCGGTGGATGCCGATGGCCTGGTGGCCCTGGAGCTGCGGTGGGCCGAAGGCCGGATCACCGATCTACGACCGCTCGAGGCCGCGGCCGCGGCGGGTGAGGCCCTCCCCCTGGCGCTCACGCCACCGGTGGAGCCCCATGCCCATCTGGACAAGGCGTTCACCGCCCTCGCCCACCCCAACTGGGAGGGCACCATGGCCCGGGCCCTGCAGCGCAACCAGCAGGAGCACGGCGAGCGCAGCGCCGCGCAGGTGCTGGAGCGGGGCGAGCGCGCCCTGGATCTGGCCTGGCGCCAGGGGCTGCGGGCCATCCGCAGCCACGTGGACAGCGTCGGCCCGGCCGCCACCCCCAGCTGGGAGGCCCTGCTGGAGCTGCGCCAGCGCTGGGCTGGCCGGGTGGAGCTGCAGCTCGTGGCCCTGGTCCCCCTGTCCCACTGGCTCACGCCCCAGGGGGAGGAGCTGGCCCGCTGGGTGAGCGATCGTGGCGGTGTGCTGGGGGGCGTGCTGGGGCCGCCCTACGCCTCGGGCCTGGCCGACCGGGAAGCCCTGGCGGCCCTGCTGGCCCTGGCGGAGCGCTTCGGCGTGGGCGTGGACCTGCACGTCGACGAGGCCGATTGCATGCCGGCCCAGGGCGTGGCGCTGGTGGTGCGGCAGGTGCTGGAGCAGCGCAGCGTCGTGCCGCTCGTCTGCAGCCATGCCGCCAGCCTGGCCCTGCTGCCTGAACGGCGCCTGGCGCCGCTCACCGAGCAGCTGGCCCAGGCCGGCATCGGGGTGGTGGCCCTGCCGCTCACCAACCTCTGGCTGCTGGGGCGGCGGCCGGGCCGAACCCCGCTGCTGCGGGTGCAGGCCCCGATCCGCAGCCTGCAGCGCGCCGGGGTTGAGGTGGCCATCGGTGCCGACAACGTGCAGGATCCCTGGTTCCCGGGCAGCGATTTCGACCCCCTGGAGCTGATGCGGCAGGCGGCGATCACCAGCCACGTGGTGCCCACCCGGCGGCAGGGCCTGACCCCCTTCACCACGGCCGCCTCACGGCTGCTGGGCCTGGACTGGGACGGGGTGCTGCGGCAGGGTGCGCCCGCCGATCTGGTGGTGCTGGATGCCACCGACTGGACCGGCTTCCTGGCCCGCACGCCTCACCGCCGGGTGCTGCGGGCGGGCCGATGGCTGGAGCCCCCGCCCCGGGAGCAGCCGTCCCCGCTGCTGGCCGGGATGGGTACCGCCCCCGCCCCCTCCTGCTGAGATGCCGATGCCCACCCGTGCCGATGACAGCGCGGCGGACCTGCCCCCCGCCGGACTGATCCAGGAGCTGGCGGCCGAGCTGGCGCGCACCGATCCGGAGCTGGAGCTGATCGGTGCGGCGCAACCGGCCGAGCTGGAGCGTCTTTCCCGCGACTACCACGACTATTCCCCCGTGCTGGTGCCCCTGTTCCGGGGCTGCCGGGCCCAGCTGGCGGCGCGGGCCACCACGGTGGATCAGGTGCGGCGCGTGGCGGCGGTCTGCGCCCTTCAGGGCGTGCCCCTCACCGTGCGGGGCACGGGTACCGGCAACTACGGCCAGTGCGTGCCCCTGGCCGGTGGGGTGGTGCTGGATCTCTCGGGTCTGAACCGGCTGCGCCAGCTGGACCCCCGCACCGGAGTGGTGGAGGTGGAGGCGGGCCTGGTGATGGCGGCCCTTGACCAGCAGCTGGCTCCCCACGGCCGGGCCCTGCGCCTCCAGCCCAGCACCTTCCGCAGCGCCAGCATCGGCGGCTTCATCGCCGGGGGCTCCGGTGGCATCGGCTCGCTGCGCTGGGGCTTCCTGCGCGACCCCGGCAACCTGCTCGGCCTGGAGGTGGTGACCGTGGAACCCGAGCCCCGGCTGCTGCGGCTCGACGCGGCCGCCAGCGCTCCGCTCAACCATGCCTACGGCACCAACGGCATCCTCACGGCCCTGCGGCTGCCCACCACCGAAGCGGTGGCCTGGCAGCAGCTGGTGGTGGGATTCGAGGCCTGGGACCTGGCCCTCGCCGCCGCCACCGCCCTGCCCGCCACGGCCCTGCTGCTCAACGCCCTCAGCCTGCTGGAGGCTCCGATCGCCGTCCGCTCCCCCTGGCCGGCGGGCTGTCCGGTAGCGGCACCAGGCGAACACCGTCTGCTGCTGCTGGCTGCCCCCGACAGCCTGGAGGTGCTGCCGGACTGGCTGGAGGCCCGTGGCGGCACGCTGCGCTGGCAGGCACCCCAGGGGGAGAGCCGCGGACTGCCGCTGCGGGAGCTCACCTGGAACCACACCACCCTGCACTGGCGCGCCCAGCGGCAGGGCTGGACCTACCTGCAGATGCTCCTGCCCCAGCCGGAAGGTCCCTGTCTGGCCGCGTTGAGGCAGCGCTGGGGGGACGACCTCCTCTGGCACCTGGAGGGGGTGCGGCAGCAGGGAGCCCCGCGGCTGGCGGCGCTGCCGCTGCTGCGCTGGCGGGGCGAGGAGGCCCTGGCTGAGCTGATGCGCCACTGCCGGCAGCTGGGCGCGCTGATCTTCAATCCCCACACGATCACGGTGGAGGACGGGGGCCTCGGCGTGATCGATGCCGATCAGGTGGCCGCCAAGGCGGCCTACGACCCCGCCGGCCTGCTCAACCCGGGCAAGCTGCGCGGCTGGCTGGAGCGGCGCTCCAGCTGATTGCTCAGCAGCCGAGGCTGAGGCGCGTGTCGGCACCGGTGAGCGGGTGGGTGCCCTCGGCATCACGGCAGAGCAGGCGCTGGTCGACCCGATCGATCAGGGCGCCGGTGAAGTCGGCGTTGGTCACGGTGGCACCGCTGAAGTTGCTGCCGGAGGCGATCACGTCGCTCAGGTCGGCGCCGGTGAAATCGGCCCCGGAGAAGTCCACCTTGTCCATCAGCACGCCGCTGAGATCGGCTCCGGCGAAGCTCGCCTCCGGGAACGCCGCCTGGGTGAGGATCGCCCCGTGCAGGTTCGCCCCCGAGAAGTCGGCGTGGCGCCCGGCCGCGCCGGCGAAGGAGGTGTTGGCCAGGTCCTGGCCGCTGAAATCCTGTTCGTTCTGGTTGGTGAGGGTGTAGTCCACGCCCGAGAACTCCGCTGCTGCGGGCGCCGGCGCGCCCCCCAGGCACCAGGCCAGCACAAGCAGCAGAGCCAGGCGGGCCAGGGCGTCAACCATCCACCGAAGGCGACGCAGAACCGAGGGCAGGCGGGCAGGGATGGTGGTCACGGGGCGTCCCTCCGGGCAGTGCCTTCACTCTGACGCGATCGCCGCCAGAAGGTGACCGATCAGATAGAGCGAGCCCGCCACGGGGATCGGGCCCGGCGCCGCTGCCTGCAGGGCCTCCTCAAGGCACGCCGCCGGCTGGAGCCGGCTGGCCAGGTCAACGTCGAGGGCGTCCTGCAGGGCCGCGATCGACCACGAGGCATGGCCCGGTACCGGCACGATCCAGGCCCGATCGCCCGGCGCCAGCAGGTTGGCCACGATCTGCGGGGCCTCCTTGTTGGCCAGCAGACCCAGCACCCAGCGGCGCGGTCCGGCCGGCAGCCCATGGCGGGGGCCGTGGCGGTCGAGTTCGGCCCGGAGCACGGCTGCCGCCGGAGGGTTGTGGGCACCGTCGAGCAGCAGCGGCAGGCCGCGCCAGTGCACCCGCTGCAGCCGCCCGGGCCAGCGGGCGGTGGCGAAACCGCGGCGGATCGCCGCCTCCGGAATGTCCCACCCCTGACGGGCGAGGGCTTGCAGCAGGCCCAGGGCCACGGCGCCGTTGCGGCTCTGCACCTCGCCGGGCAGCCCGAGGGCCCACTGCTCCCTATCCAGGGGGTCCACCCAGATCAGGCTGGCCCCCTGCCGCCGGGCTTCCGAGTCCAGCACCGCCTGCACTGCCGGGGCCTGGGACGCGCTGATCGCCACGGCGCCCGGCGCCAGCACCCCCGCCTTTTCGCGGGCGATGCTGGCCACATCCGGGCCCAGGACTTCGGCGTGGTCCAGGCCGATGCTGGCGAACCCCACCACGCGGCGATCGGGATGGCAGGTGGTGGCGTCCAGCCGCCCCCCCAGCCCCACCTCCAGCACCACCAGCTCCAGCTTGGCGGCAGCGAAGGCCAGGAAAGCCGCGGCGGTCACCAGCTCGAAGGGGGTGAGGTTGTGGCGGCGGGCTGCCGGGGTTGCTGCCTCCAGGTGGGTGCGCAGGGCGGCGTCCGAGATGGCATCCGGGCCGAGGCGGATGCGCTCCGTCCAGCTCACCAGATGGGGCGAGGTGTAGAGCCCGGTGCGGATGCCGGCGGCAAGCAGGGCCTGATGCACCAGGGTGCAGATCGATCCCTTGCCGTTGGTGCCGGCCACCTGCACGGCGGCGAAGCGCCGCTCCGGATGGCCGAGATCCGCCAGCGCTGCCTGAAGACGATCGAGGCCGAGGTCCACCCCCCGGCGGCTGAAGGGCTGGATCAGGTCGGAGAAGTCATCCACGCCCTCCCCGGAGCCCTCAGCCGAGGTGCACCAGGGCCCGTTCCAGCAGCAGCACGGCCTGGCGCAGCTGGCGGGCCTGGATCGTGAGCGGTGGCACGAAGCGCACCACCCCGGGGCCGGCGGGCACCACCAGCAGGCCCTGAGCCAGGGCACCCTTCACCAGTTCAGGCGCGGTGGGGCCCCCGTCCTTGAGCACCAGTCCCTGCAGCAATCCCCAGCCCCGCACGCCCGCCAGCTGGGCGGGGTGGCGGGCCACCAGGGCACCGAGCTCCTGCCGCAGCAGCTCCCCCATCCGCTGCACGTGATCGAGCAGTCGGCGCCGCCGGATCTCGGCCAGCACCGTGAGGCCGGCGCGGCACGCGAAGGGGTTGCCGCCGAAGGTGCTGGCGTGGTCGCCGGGCCGGAAGTGGTCCACCGCCTGCTTCACGGCCAGGGCACCGATCGGGATGCCGCCCCCGAGACCCTTGGCCAGGGTGATGGCATCGGGCTCCACCCCCAGCTGCTCGTAGCCCCACAGCCGGCCGCTGCGCCCCACGCCGATCTGCACCTCATCGAAGATCAGCAGGATCTGCTTGGCGTCACAGAGCTGGCGCACCCGCTGGAAGAAGGTGCGATCGCCCGGATGCACCCCCCCCTCGCCCTGCAGGGGCTCGAGCAGCACGGCCGCCACCTGGGGGCCATCGGCTTCGGCCGCAGCCAGCAGGGCTTCGAAGGCGGCGATGTCGTTGTAGGGGAAGTAGCGGAAGCCCTGCACCATCGGGGCGAAGCCCTGGTGGTACTTGGGCTGGCCCGTGGCCGTCACCGCCGCCAGGGTGCGGCCGTGGAAGCTGGCCTCGGCGGTGAGGATCAGGGGAGGCCGCTCCGTGGTGCCGCGGATGCCCCGCACCACCTGGCCATGCTTGCGCGCCAGCTTGATGGCGGCCTCGTTGGCCTCGGCACCGGAGTTGCAGAAGAACACCCGGTCAAAGCAGCTCTGCTCGACGATGGCGCTGGCGAGCTGCTCCTGTTCCGGAATCCGGTAGAGGTTGGACACGTGCTGCAGGCGGCCCAGCTGGCGGCCGAGGGCGCGCCGCAGGCTCGGATCGCTGTGGCCCAGGGTGCAGACGGCGATGCCGGCCACGCAGTCCAGGTAGCGTTTGCCGTCTTCGTCCCACACCCACACGCCCCGCCCGCGGCTGAGGCTGATCGGGAACCGGGCATAGGTGTCCATCACCGCGCTGCCAGCCGCTGCGATGGTGCTCTGGCCGGCGCTTTCCTCAGCCTTGCTGCCGGAATGGGCGATGCCCGGGTCCATAGGAGCGGTGGGACTTGAACCCACATGCCCGAAGGCGCTCGATTTTGAGTCGAGTCCGTCTACCAATTCCGGCACGCTCCCCTGTGCCAGAGCTTAGGCGGCGACGGGGGTGTCGGGCTTGACGGTGGCAGAGGTGCTGGCCGTGGCGCTGCCGACCCGCTGGATCGAGGCGCCCACGGCGGCGAGCTTGGTTTCCAGACCGGCGTAGCCCCGGTCGAGGTAGTCGAGGCCCCGCACGGTGGTGATGCCTTCGGCGGCCAGACCGGCGAGCACCATGGCGGCCGAGGCGCGCAGATCCGTGCCTTGCACGGGAGCGCCACTGAGCCGGGGCACCCCCTCCACGAAGGCCGTGTTGCTCTGCATCCGGATCGCGGCACCCATGCGCTGCAGCTCGGCCACGTGCTGCAGACGGTTCTCGAAGATGTTCTCGGTGATCACGCTGGTGCCGCGGGCCGTGGCCAGCAGGCTCATGAACGGAGCCTGGAGATCGGTGGGGAAACCGGGGAAGGGCTGGGTGCGCAGGTCCACCGCGTGGATCTCGCTTGCCGTGAGGGTGAGGCCGAGGCCGTCGTGCTCGATGCGGCAACCGGCTTCCTCGAGCTTGGTGAGCACGGCGCCGAGGTGCTCGGGGATCACGGGCGTCACCCGCAGGCACGAGCGGGTGATGGCTGCGGCCAGCAGCAGCGTGCCGGCCTCGATGCGATCGGGGATCACGGCGTAGTCGGCGCCGTGGAGGCGCTCCACCCCCACGATCGTGATGGTGGGGGTGCCGGCTCCCCGGATTCGGGCCCCCATCGCCAGCAGGAGGCCGGCCAGGTCCACCACCTCAGGCTCCTGGGCGGCGTTGTCGATCACGGTCTCGCCGTCGGCCAGAGCCGCCGCCATCATCAGCGTTTCGGTGGCGCCGACGCTGGGGCAGTCCAGGTGGATGCGGCTGCCCCGCAGGCGATGCCCCTGACCCGGCACCACGGCTGTCACCACGCCGTGCTCGATCGTCACCTGGGCACCGAGAGCCTTGAGCCCCTTCACGTGCTCGATCACCGGCCGGGTGCCGATCTGGCAGCCACCGGGGAGGGGAACCTTGGCCATGCCCATGCGGGCGAGGAGGGGGCCGATGCAGAAGAAACTGGCCCGCAGGCTGTTCACCAGCTCATAGGGAGCGGTGGCGCTGTGGATGTCGGAGCCATCCAGCTCCAGGGTGTCGTTGTGGCGATGCACCCGGCCACCCAGGCTCTCGAGCATCTCGCCCATGCCGGTGATGTCGGTGAGCGGCGGCACATTCCGCAGGCGCATCGGCTCGCGGGTGAGCAGGCAGGCCGCCATCAGCACCAGGGCGGAATTCTTGGCGCCACTCACCTTCACTTCTCCCTCCAGGCGCCGGCCGCCGGCGATCAGCAACTGGGGGTCGGGGGCATCGGTGGCAGCATCGGCGGCCGGAACAGCAAGAAGACTCATGATTCCCAGCCTGTTCCGGCGCCCTTGTGGCGGCATCTTGACAACAAATCGTGAGACCGTCCAGACGGCCGCCGCCGGAACTGGCTAGGGGCGGGGGGTGATGCCGTATCGTTTCCGGGTCGCAGCGCGACGGCCACGCGGATGTGGCGGAATTGGTAGACGCGCTAGTTTCAGGTACTAGTGGCAGCAATGTCGTGGGAGTTCAAGTCTCCCCATCCGCACTTTCACAACCCATGATTCTCCTCAATATTTCCAATTCCTCCGAGGTGGTCGCCTCGAAGGTGGGCAAGTTTCTGGAGAGTCTCACCCCTGACAGCCTCGACCAGACCACGGTCGAAGACATTGTTGTCAGCAAGCTGATCGAGAACCTGCGGGCCGAGGGCATCAAGGGCGAGGTGGCGGCCGTGAAGGGGCTGGAGCTCCAGGCCGATGACATCGTCATGCACGAGGCGATGCGGGTGCGCCGCCGCGAACGCTTCTGACCGCGCCGGAACCCTGCCGTGAGCGCTGCGGCTGAGCCACTGATCAGCAGCCGGCGGAATCCGCTGGTGAAGCGGCTTCGGCAGCTCCACACCGCCAAGGGGCGCCGCGAACAGGGGTTGGTGCTGCTCGAAGGCACCCACCTGCTCCAGGAGGCCCTGCGGCTGGGCCTGGAGCCTGCCCATCTGCTGGCCACAGGGATGTGGCAGCGGAACCATGCCCCCACCCTCGGCGCCATCCGCGCTGGTGTCGCCATCACCACCGTCACCGAGGAGGTGCTCGCCGCCGTCGCCACCACCGACCACCCCGATGGGGTGGTGGCCGCCCTGCCGACCCCGCCCGCCGGCTGGGGGCCGGCGACGGCACGGCTGGTTCTCGCCCTCGATGGGGTGCAGGATCCGGGCAATCTGGGCACGTTGATGCGCACGGCTCTGGCCGCCGGCGTGGAGGCGCTGTGGTTGGCCGAGGGGGCCGATCCCCTCCAGCCCAAGGCGCTGCGGGCCTCGGCCGGGGCGGCCCTGGCCCTGCCCTTGCAGCGGGGCAGTCGCGAGACGCTGCTGCACCAGCTCGGGGAGCTCGCCGCCCGCACCGCCGAGACAGGCTCCGAAGCCCTGCAGGTGGTGGCCACCGTTCCACCCCAGGCAGGCGCCATCCCCTACTGGCAGCTGGACTGGCAACGGCCCACGGTGCTGCTGCTGGGCCAGGAGGGCGCCGGCCTCTCCGGGCAGCTGCTGCAGCGGGCCACCCACCGCGTCACGATCCCCCACAGCGCGGCGGTGGAGTCGCTCAATGTGGCGGTGGCCGCCGCCCCGCTGCTGCTGGAGCGCCTGCGTCAGCAGCAGCAGGATCCCCAGCAGCTCCCGCAGCCGCTGGACTGACGCCGGACCGGTCACGGGGGAGAATGCCCCCACCTGAGCACGGCCCCCGGTGAGCGACGCCCCCTCCACAGCCGCCTTCGACTTCGACGTGATCGTGATCGGCGCCGGCTACGGCGGTTTCGATGCGGCCAAGCACGCGGCGGAGCACGGGCTGACGGTGGCGATCGTCGAAGGGCGTGACATGGGCGGCACCTGCGTGAACCGCGGCTGTGTGCCCTCCAAGGCCCTGCTGGCCGCCAGCGGCCGGGTGCGGGAGCTGGCCGATGCCGAGCACCTGGCCGGCTTCGGCATCCACGCCGCCCCGGTGCGCTTCGAGCGCCAGAAGATCGCCGATCACGCCAACCAGCTGGTGGCCACGATCCGCACCAACCTCACCAAGACCCTGGAGCGGGCCGGCGCCACCATCCTGCGGGGCAAAGGGCGCCTGGCGGGCCATCAGCAGGTGACCGTGCGGGAGAGCGGCAGCGGCGTGGAGCGCACCTACAGCGCCCGTGACGTGATCCTGGCCACCGGGTCCGAGCCGTTCGTGCCCCGCGGCATCGAGACCGACGGCCGCACCGTGTTCACCAGCGACGAGGCCGTGAGCCTGGAGTGGCTGCCCCGCTGGCTGGCCATCATCGGCAGCGGCTACATCGGCCTGGAGTTCGCCGATGTGTACACCGCCCTGGGCTGTGAGGTCACCATGATTGAGGCCCTCGATCGGGTGATGCCCACCTTCGATCCCGACATCGCCAAGATCGCTGCCCGCCACCTGATCGACGGCCGCGACATCGACGCCAGGGCAGGCGTGCTGGCCCGCAAGGTCACCCCCGGTTGTCCGGTGACCATCGAGCTGGCCGACATGCAGACCAAGGAGTTGGTGGAAACCCTGGAGGTGGACGCGGTGCTGGTGGCCACCGGCCGCGTGCCCAGCAGCGGCGAACTCAACCTGGCGGCCGTGGGGGTGGAAACCGAGCGCGGCTTCATTCCCGTGGACGACCACATGCGCGTACTGGTGGGGGGTGAGCCCGTGCCCCATCTCTGGGCCGTGGGCGATGTGACCGGAAAGATGATGCTGGCCCACACCGCTGCTGCCCAGGGCACCGTGGCCATCGACAACATCCTCGGCCACGGCAGGCGGATCGACTATCGCTCCATCCCGGCCGCCACCTTCACCCACCCCGAGATCAGCTCGGTGGGCCTGAGCGAGGCGGAGGCCAAGGCGCTAGCGGCGAAGGATGGCTTCGAGCTGGGCAGCGTGCGCAGCTATTTCAAGGCCAACTCCAAGGCCCTGGCGGAGCTCGAGAGCGATGGTCTGATGAAGCTGCTGTTCAACAAGGCCACCGGTGAAGTGCTGGGCGCCCACATCTACGGCCTGCATGCCGCCGACCTGATTCAGGAGATCGCCAACGCCGTGGCGCGCCGCCAGAGTGTGGTGCAGCTGGCCAGCGAGGTGCACACCCATCCCACCCTCAGTGAGGTGGTGGAGGTGGCCTACAAGCAGGCCGCCATGGCCGTGGCCTGATATCGGGCCTGCCTCCCCCAAGAACACCACCCTGCTCCCAGCCCCTTCCCGCCTCTGATGGAGATCCGCCGCCGCCCCCCGAACCCCAAAGTGAAGGTGGCCCACCTGGAATACGCCATTCCCCACGACGAGGCCGAGCCGAGGCACATCCTCGAGCGGATCGTGTGGGACAAGGACCGGGAGGTGACCAGCGCCAGGGCACGGCTGCCCCTGGAGAAGCTGCGGGCCCAGGTGGCCGATCTGCCGCCCACCCGTGATTTCGAGGCGGCGCTGCGGGCGAGCTGCCGCAAGCCCGCCGTGATCGCCGAGATCAAGAAGGCCAGCCCCAGCAAGGGGGTGATCCGGGAGGACTTCGACCCGGAAGCCATTGCCCGCGGCTATGCCGCAGGCGGTGCCAGTTGTCTGTCGGTGCTCACCGACAAAACCTTCTTCCAGGGGGGCTTCGAGGTGCTCGTCCAGGTGCGGCAGGTGGTGGATCAGCCGCTGCTCTGCAAGGACTTCATCCTCACGCCTTACCAGCTGCATCAGGCCCGGGCCGCCGGTGCCGATGCCGCGCTCCTGATCGCCGCCATCCTCAGCGACCAGGACATGGCCTACCTGCTCAAGGTGGCCCGCAGCCTGGGCCTGGCCGTGCTGGTGGAAGTGCATGACGCCGCAGAGCTCGAGCGGGTGCTGGCCCTCGAGGGGGTGCGCCTGATCGGCATCAACAACCGCGACCTCACCAGCTTCCACACCGATCTGGCCACCACCGAGCAGCTCATGGAGGGCTATGGCGCGGCGATCCGGGAGCGCGGCGCCCTGCTGGTGAGCGAGTCGGGCCTGTTCAGCCGCGACGACCTCGACCGGGTGCAGCAGGCCGGTGCCGATGCGGTGCTGGTGGGGGAGGCTTTGATGCGCCAGCCGGATGTGACGGCGGCGCTGGAGGCCCTGATTCAGGGGGGCTGAAGCCCAACAGAAAGCCCCCGCCCTGGGGCGGAGGCTGGAAAAGAGGCTGGGTGACGGGCTGCCGACGGGGGCACGGAACGCGGCCCGAGAGGCAGCACCGACACTCAGACCTTGCGGGAGTAGAACTCCACCACCAGCAGTTCGTTGATCTCGAGGGCGACCCACTCGCGCTCGCACTTGCTGATCACCTTGGCGGAGAGCTTGGCCTTGTCGAGTTCCAGATGGGGCGGGATGTTCGCCAGGCCAGGGAATTCGAGGTTGCCTTCTGCCAGTTTCTTGCTCTGCTTGCGCTCGCGGATGGCCACCACGTCGCCGGGCTTGCACTGGTAGCTGGCGATGTCCACGACGCGGCCGTTCACGGTCACGTGGCCATGGTTCACCAGCTGGCGGGCACCGGGCACGGTGGGGCCGAAGCCGAGGCGGAAACAGATGTTGTCGAGGCGGTTCTCGAGCAGCTTGAGCAGGTTGGTTCCGCTGGAACCACCCTGGGCGCGGGCCTTCTTGACGTAGCGAACGAGCTGCCGCTCGGAGATGCCGTAGTTGAAGCGGAGCTTCTGCTTCTCTTCCAGACGGATGGCGTATTCGGAGCGCTTGCGACGGGCTTGGCCGTGCTGACCGGGGGGATAAGACCGCTTGGCGGACTTACGGGTGAGACCGGGAAGGTCTCCCAAGCGCCGCGTGATCCTCAGGCGAGGGCCGCGGTAACGGGACATGAAAACAGGGTCGTGGGACGGGATGGCCCCATTCGGGGGCCCATGGCGGCCTCGGCTCGGGCATGCTGGAGAACGTCCGCAGCCCGCGCTTGACGCGCCAGCGATCGATCCTATCGGTTGGCCCTGAGGCGCTCGGGCTCATCCCGCACCTGGACGGCCCCAGCGCCGTCAAGCTGCCCCGTGGGCCGTCTCGGCAGGACGCCGCGGCCCTTTCCGCCGGCCCCTCCCGCTGGATCGCCCTGGTGCTGCTGGGGTTGATCGGCTGCTACCGCCGTTGTCTGTCCCCCCTGCTGGGACCCCGCTGTCGTTTCATCCCCAGCTGCAGCGCCTACGGCCTGGAGGCGATCCGCCGCCATGGCCCCTGGCGTGGAAGCTGGCTCACTCTGCGGCGTCTGCTGCGTTGCCATCCGTTCACGCCCTGCGGCTGTGATCCGGTGCCCGACTGACCCGCTGCTCCCCCCATGACCGCGCTGCTGCTCTATTCCCGTCCGGGTTGCTGCCTCTGTGAGGGCCTCGAAGAGAAGCTGCGCGCGCTCTCTCCCGCCCCTGAGCTGGAGGTGGTGAACGTGGATGGGGATCCGGCCCTCTCGGCGCGCTTCGGGCTGGAGGTGCCGGTGCTGGCCTGGCGCCGCGATGGGGTGGAGCAGTTGCTGCCTCGCGTGCCGCCTCGTCTGGTGGACACGGCCCTGCTGGTTTGGTTGCACAGGAACGGTTTTCCTGGGGGAAGCGCCTAGAACGGCGCCATTTCCCAGCGGCCACCGCCCATGACCCACCTGCTCCACCCCCTCCTGCGCGACGTGGGATTGCAGGTTCCCGAGGCCCTTGGCGAGGCCACGGTTCACACCATCAGCTGCGACTCCCGCCGCGTGGGCCCGGGCACGTTGTTTGTGGGTCTGCCGGGCACCCAGGTGGATGGCGGCGCCTACTGGCGTTCGGCCCTGAAGTCCGGCGCCTGCGCCGCCGTGGTGGGCACCGCCGCCGCGGCCGCCGATCCGCCGTCCACCACCGATCCGGTGGTGGTGGTGGAGGGGCCGGTGGCCCGCTGGGCCGGGCTGCTGGCCGCCGCCTTCTGGGGTGAGCCCAGCCAGCGCCTCGCCCTGATCGGGGTGACCGGCACCAACGGCAAGACCACCACCACCCACCTGATCGAGCATCTGGCCGCCACCGCCGGCACCCCCGCGGCCCTGTTCGGCACCCTCGAGAACCGCTGGCCCGGCTATGCCGTGACCGCCCAGCACACCACGGCCTTCGCCGATCTGCTGCAGGCCCAGCTGGCCCAGGCGGCCGATGCCGGAGCCCGCATCGGGGCCATGGAGGTGAGCTCCCACGCCCTGGATCAGCAGCGGGTGGCGGGCTGCCGCTTCGCCGGCGCCGTGTTCACCAACCTCACCCAGGACCACCTGGACTACCACCCGTCCATGGAAGCCTACTTCGCTGCCAAGGCGAGTCTGTTCGCGGCGCCACTGCTGCTGGAGAGCGCCACGCCGAACGCCGTGGTCAATGGGGATGACCCCTGGGGCGCCCAGCTGGCCCGGCAGCTGGGCGAGCGTTGCTGGACCAGTTCGCTCGAGGATCCGTCGGCCCATCTCCGCATCGACAGCCTGGAGATGGACAGCAGCGGGGTCCGGGGGCGGCTGGTGACGCCGCTCGGCGCGGGCCACTTCCGCTCCCCCCTGCTGGGCCGCTTCAACCTGATGAACCTGCTCCAGGCCGTGGGGGCCCTGGCGCAGCAAGGCCTGCCGCTGCCGATGCTGCTGGAGGGGCTGGCCAGCTTCCGGGGGGTGCCGGGACGCATGGAGCGGGTGCTGGCGGGGGGCCGCGAGGACCAACCGGCCGTGCTGGTGGACTACGCCCACACCCCCGATGGTCTGGAGAATGCGCTGCGGGCCAGCCGGCCCTTCACCCGGGGCCGTCTGATCTGCGTGTTCGGCTGCGGCGGCGACCGGGATCGCGGCAAGCGGCCCCAGATGGGCGCGATCGCGGCCCGCCTTGCCGATCGGGTGGTGGTGACCTCCGACAACCCGCGTACGGAGGATCCCCAGCGCATCCTCGACGACGTGGTGGCCGGCATCCCGGCTGGCACGGAGCTGGAGGTGGAGGTGGATCGGGCCCGGGCGATCGCCGCGGCCATCGCCGGTGCCGGACCCACCGATCTGGTGCTGATCGCGGGCAAGGGCCACGAGGATTACCAGATCTTGGGCACCACCAAGATCCACTTCGACGACCGGGAGGAGGCGGAGAAGGCCCTCCGCGGCATCACGGCCTGACGCTCCCCGGTCCGTCGTCGGCCCTGGAGCGATGTGACTGTTTCCCCACGGCCGGTGGCTCATCCGTTTCCCCCCGGGGGCAGTGCCTCTACGATCCGGCCGCTGTATCGGTTGATGCGATGGCTCAGGTTGTTCCCATCGGCAGGAAGTTCCTTGCCGAAGCCTGCGGCACCTTCTGGCTGGTGCTTGGCGGCTGCGGCAGTGCCGTGCTCGCGGCCAACTTCCCCTACGACAATGCCGCGGTCAATCCCCTCGGCCTGGGCTTTCTCGGGGTGGCCCTGGCGTTCGGCCTCACGCTGCTCACCATGGTCTACGCCATCGGTCACATCAGCGGCTGCCACATCAACCCGGCGGTGAGCTTCGGCCTCTGGGCCGGCGGCCGCTTCCGGAGTGCCGAGCTCCTGCCCTACATCGTGGCCCAGGTGATTGGCGCGGTGATCGCCGGTGGTGTCATCAAGCTCGTGGCCAGCGGCCGTCCTGGATTTGTGATCGAGGGGGCCAATGCCCTCGCCACCAATGGCTTCGGCAGCAACTCACCGGGGGGCTACGGCTTCTTCTCCGCCCTGGTGATCGAGCTGGTGCTCACCTTCTTCTTCCTGCTGGTGATCCTGGGAGCCACCCACAAGGATGCGATCCAAGATCTCGCCGGTGTGCCGATCGGCCTGGCCCTCACCCTGATTCACCTGATCAGCATCCCCGTCACCAACACCTCTGTGAATCCCGCCCGCAGCACCGGTGTGGCCGTGTGGGTGGGTGGCGAGGCCATGGGCCAGCTGTGGCTGTTCTGGCTGGCCCCGATCGTGGGGGCCCTGATCGCCGGTTGGGTCCACCGCAGCCTGTTCGAGTCCGCGGCTGAGTGAGTTGGCCGGGCCCGCCCGGCCTGCCCCGCCACTGCCGTTGATCAGTTGCTGCTGATCGTGGCCAGGGCCTCCATCAGGCCCTGGCTCTCACCTTCGGTGGTGCAGATGTGGGTGCAGGCCCGCAGGCAGGGCGGATCGTCCAGGCTGCGAATCCAGAGGCCCTGCTCCCCCAGCCACTTCACCACCGCTGGGGGGTCGAGTCCAGGCAGCGCGAAGCTCACCAGTCCGGCCGGGGGTGGAACCTGCAGCAGGGTCTCGAGCCCGGCGATCGGCCCCAGCCCCTGCCAGAGCACGCCGGCGCTTTGCCGGATCCGAGCCGCCCTTTCCTGGTCAGTGCCCTCGGCCTCCAGCAGCCGGAGCGATTGATCCAGGCCTGCAAACAGGGGGATGCAGGAGGTGGCCACCTCGAAACGGCGGCCGTCCGTATGGAAGCCGCTGTCCGCGGTGGCTTCATGGCTGAGGCTGCGCCAGCCGATCAGGGTGGGACGGGACTCGGCCAGCAGCCGCTCCGACAGCGCCACTACCCCCAGCCCCTCCGGTCCACAGCACCATTTGTGGCCTGTGCACGCATAGATGTCCGCGGCCTGGGCTGCCGCCTGGGCGGGAATGCAGCCGAGGGCCTGGGCCGCATCCACCAGCAGCCAGGGCTGGGCCGGATGACCCTTCAGCGTCTCGGCTGCTCCGGCGATGGGCATGATCTGGCCCGTGTTCCACAGCAGGTGGGAGAGCACCACCAGCCGGGTGCGGGGGGTGAGCGCCGCCTCCAGACGGTTCAGCACGGCCGCATCGGTGCTGGCGGCGTCGCCGCGCAGATCGCCCACGGCCCAGGTGCGCACCACCAGGCCCTGGCGGTGCCCCAGCTCCCGGCAGGCGGCCACCACGCCGGGGTGCTCACAGTCGCCGATCAGCAGTTCATCGCCTGGCGTCCACGGCAGACCCCACAGCGGCAGCACGCAGCCGCTGGTGACGTTCTCGGTGAAGGCCAGCCGGTGGGGCTCCACCCCAAGCCAGCCGCCGAGCCTGCGGCGCAGACCCGACACGGTGGACTCCACGAACGGCCAAACTGCATCGGTGAAGGGCCCCAGCTCCTGGATCCGCTGCCAGGCGGCCACCATGGCCTCCAGGCTGGGATTGGGGAGGGGGCCCTGGCCGCCGTAGTTGAAGTAGGTCTTGTTGGCAAGCGCGGGACAAAGATCCCTTATCATGGGTGTATCGAGGTGGCTGGTGGGTCAGGGCGACCCGAACGTTCTGGCCAGAGTCTTCCGGCCAGAACCATTCTGTGAGCCTCTAGTTGCTGCGGCCTGTGATCTTCGTACGGCCATGGCATCTTGGTCGCTATCTCTGGGCGTGATACATGGGCGGTAGATATCGCCAAAGAACCTTCGGGCCTGCTCCAGAGATCCATGACCTCCTGGTCAACGTGAACCGAATGCAGATAAGCACGATCAGAGGAGGCCTCAGATCACAGCTTTGCCATTGCGTTTCACCACGATGTCGTCCATGTAATACATGACGTCGTCAATGGGGTCATTTAAGTAAACTTTGTTGTCGCTGCTGTGGGTGTACGTGTATCGAGGGGCGTCAGCCCTGATGTAGGCAAGGCCCTGCAATCCCCACGTTGACCCCCAGCTGTTCTGCACGATCCAGAAGGGTGGCATGTTGAGTTTGATGGATTCGAGAGGCTTGCGGTATTTCTCCTCTAGGAATGGGGAAAGATATTCATTCATGTTGATTTCTCCACCCGCGAAGTAGCCAATCACCATCATGGCATGTCCACCTCCATTCATGCTGAAGTTGCTCCGCATCTTTTGAGGTAAACTCTGGATTTCCGGATTGTTTTGGTTGATCGGCATGGCCGCAATGATTTCCATTGGCTTGACAATCTTGTCGAGGAAGTCGGAATGATCGTAGATGCCTTTGCTATACCGATTGAAGGTCGGCAGTGTTGTCATGTTTCCTACCAGGCCACCTTTCTTCCAAAGAAAATTCCGCATGGCGTCCTTGTCTGTGATGGTGCCAGTTTTGGATGCCTGTACAGTCAAGCCTTTCAGGATGGCTCTCCTGGTTGAGCCGATGCTGTCCTTGATCCCTGGGACCAGCGTCGAGACGAGTTGTGGTTTTGTCAGCAGTGTAGTTGCTTTATCGATCTGCCATCCCCCAAGCCCTGTGATGCCTGTGTTGTCACAAAGGCGGCCGCCAAAGGTATACAGAAAAAAAGGATCAGGAAGCCACAGCACATGTAGATAGGACATGTGCTTTCCTGATTTTGCAATCACCGTATTCGCTGCTGCCGCAGTTGCCCAGCCCACGCAGCTTGGGCATGATCCCTGATCCAAGATCAATGGGCGCTGGCTCTGAGGAATCACATAGAAGCGTGGGTAACTCTTCCCTGTCCCAGCTGGTGCATCCGGTGTGGCTGCGCCTGGAGGCATGGCAGACGTTCCTGCGCCTGGCCCTCCAGAGAGCACCGTGGCGGCTCCAAGTCGCTTGGTAAACTCCTGGTCACTGAAGTGCGGGTTGGAAGTGGGAGTTGATTCCGTGTAGGTGCGATAATCGACGGCCCGGGCGGCAGTAATCGGGCTAGCTGAGATGGACAGCATCGATAGTGCAGTCGCCAGCCTTGTTGAGAAAGGCTTCTCTCGGGAAAGCTGCTTGAATCGGGAAAGCTTCATGATGAACAGTATCAGGACGAATTGATATCTCTCAGGTGCCTCCACCTTGATGTTGCGCTGAAGATGTGGCGATATTGTCTTAACAGATATTGATAAGCTGACTTGGCTGTGTCTGATGATACAAAAATAGTAGAAACTTGCTGTTCAGCGGGTTTGTTTCCAAGCGGTTGTGTTGATCACTTCGTCGCGCTTCAGTGTTGGCATCCCTCGAGACGGCGTGCTTGTTGTTTGCCTCCGCTGCTCTTGATCCCTGCCTTCAACTCATGGCTGGGGCAGTCCACAGATGTCCGGCCTGATCCTGTGTCTTGTTGGACCTGGACTTGAGATCTCTGCCAGCTCACGTGGGAGTGAAGACAGCAGGATCTCCGTGTTCCGGGTGGCTCTCTGGAGAGGCTCAGCAGGCGATAGCCACGATGGTCTCAGGTCTGGGTGCCATAGGTCACCTGGCAGGCGGCATTGATCAGCTGCGCCTCGGCGGGGGTGGTGGGCACCTCGCCGTTGAGCAGGCCCTCGTTGCAGTCGGCCTCCATCTGATAGGTGCCCGAGCCGTTGTACACCGCGAAGGTCACCCCCGACTCCTGCACCGGCTGGACGCTGCCGTAGTACAGCTGCCAGTTGGAGTCGGGCACCAGCACCGTGGGCTGGCGCCGTTCGATGGCGCGCTCGATGGCGTTGTTGATGATCGCCGCAGTGGCGATGGTGGTGATGCCCCACACCAGCGACTGGCCGAACCACCAGCCCCACGGTGGTGAGCTCGATCCCCAGCCGCCGTACCAGCCGCCACCCCAGGGCCGGTCGCGGTACCAGGTGCGGCTTCGTGCCCAGCCCGGATTGCCGTAGTAGTTGTTCACCACTGCCGGCCGGCGCCAGATGTCGCGGCGGCGGCTGTTGTAGGAGCGCCAGCGGTTGCTGTCCCAGTCCCGCCAGCGGTCGGAGGCCTTGCGGTAGCCGCGGTCGTAACCCCGGTCATAGCCCCGGTTGTAACCGCGGTCGCGTCCCTTGTCGAGGCCTTCGCGGTAACCGGATTTCACGCCCTTGTCGTAGCCGCGCTCCTTGCCCTCCCGCACACCCTTGCGATAGATCCGGTCGCGCTCCTCCTTGGTGAGGGTGCGTTGCGAGGGCTTCCTGTCGTTGTGTTTGTTGTTGTTGGCCTTCTTGTTGTTGCCCTTGCGATCGTTTTGTTTCTGCTCCTTTCGCTTCTGATCGTTGCGCTTGGCTTCCTGCTTTCGGTTGTCGTTCTTCCTTGGTTTGGAGTTGCGTTGCTCCGCCTGCTTCTTCTTGTTCTTACGCCGCTCTTCCTTCTCTTTTTTGTCCTTGTCCCGTTCCTTGGCAATCAGAAGTTCGGAACCCGGGGCTGGGGAAGACTGCAGCAGGGAGGCCGCGGCCGGCAACGTGCTGCTGCATGTCATCACAACAGCCATGGCCATGGCTGGCAACGCCATGGCGGAAAGGCGTTTCGATGGGTGGCTCATCGAACGGCACGGAAGACGATATCTTCACTTCTAGACGTGCCGTTGTGGAAGGGGCAACAGGGCCCACCCCCTTTGCAAAGTGGCTGGAAGCCCGGAGGTTCAGAGCACCTGGCCCAGCATCACCGCGGCCACGGCGGAAAACAGGGTGATGCCCAGCGCGGTGATCGGGTTCTGGCCCTGGGCCACGGCCACGGTGGTGACCACGCCGGCCCCGATGCAGGCCACGGCCAGCTGGGTGAAGAGTTCACCGCGGTCGCGGGGGGTGGGGCTGGGGGTCATGGCAGAGCCTGGTTCTGACGCTGACCGTAGGGAGCGCTTTCGGGCCGGCCAGGGCGGGATCGTTGGCTTGTTACCTGGCGTCGGAGTTCGTTACGCCCCGCAACCTTGAGGCCGGTCGGGCGCGGCCCGTGCTGGCCCACTGGTGCAGCGCTTCGAGCTGTTCGCGAGCCGTGCGGCTCAGGGGCACCACCTGGCTGGCGGCCATGATCAGATCGGCTTCGCCGAACTCCCGCTGTTCCGCAAAGGCCAGGTGCATCGCTTCGATCACCGTCTGTTCCAGCTCGGCACCGCTGAAGCCGGCGGTGCGGTCCACCAGCACCTCGAGGGGCAGCTGGTGGTGGGGCCGCCGACGCCGCAGCTGCAGGTCCAGGATCGCCCGCCGCTCTTCCGCGCCGGGCAGATCGAGCAGGAAGATCTCATCGAAGCGTCCCTTGCGCAGCAGCTCGGGCGGCAGCCGTTCCACCGCGTTGGCCGTGGCCACCACGAACACCGGGCTGGTCTTCTCCGCCATCCAGGTGAGCACCGTGCCGAGCACCCTCTGGCTGGTGCCGCCGTCGCTGCGGCCGTCCCCGCCCCCCATCAGGCCGAAGCCCTTGTCGATCTCATCAATCCAGAGCACGCAGGGGGCCATTGCCTCGGCCCGCTGGATCATGTCCCGGGTGCGGGCCTCCGAGGCCCCCACCAGCCCGGCGAAGAGCCGGCCCACGTCGAGCCGCAGCAGCGGCATCCCCCAGCTGTGGGCGATAGCCTTGGCCGTGAGCGACTTGCCGGTGCCCTGGGGGCCCACCAGCAGCACGCCGCGTGGCAGGGGCAGGCCATAGGCCCGCGCCTCCTCGCTGAAGGCCATGCGCCGCTGTTCCAGCCACTGCTTGAGACTCTCCAGCCCGCCGATGTCCGCCGGTGTGGAGCTGCTGGGGCAGTACTCCAGCAGCTCACTGCGGGCGATGGCCAGGCGCTTTTCCTCCAGCACCTCCGCCAGATCGTCCTCCCCCAGCTGGCCGCGGCGGGCCAGGGCCCGTGCGGCCAGCTGGCGCACCCGCTGTTCGCTGAGGCCGTGGCAGGCCGCCGTGAGCTGGCGCAGCACCGGCGCCTCCAGGGGCTGGCCGCTCGCCGCCGCGATCGAGCTCAGCAGGGCGCCGATCTCGTTGGCATCCGGCAGCGGCAGATCCAGCAGGGTGATGCAGTCGTCGAGATCCGGCGGCACCTGCCAGTCCGCCGCGGTGATGATCAGGGTGCGCGGGCTCTGGCGCAGGTCCCGGGTCAGATTGCGAAGCCGCCGGCAGATTCCGGCGTCGTCGCAGTAGCGGTGGAAGTCGCGCAGCAGCAGCAGCGCCTCCTGATCCGGCGGCAGGCCGTTGAGGCAGCTCAGGGCCGCCATCGGGTTGCGGGCCGCTTCCCCCTCCCGGTTGGGTGCCCCCTGAAGCCCCTCCACGAAATCCCAGCTCAGCAGGGTGCGGTTGCCCAGCCGGACGGCAGCCTGACGCAGCAGGGTCTCCAGCCGCTGCTCCTCCTGGCTGCGAATCCAGATGATCGGGGTGCGGGCCCGGATCATCAGATCGAGTTGGTCTGCCCAGCCCGCCGCGCTGCTCATCCAGCGTCCGATTCGCTGCGCAGCCTGGCCAGGGCCGCCCAGCGCGGATCGGTGGCGCCTGCGGCACTGCCCCAGGAGGCCGGGCCCGGGCAGGCCTGGCCGCAGCGGTTCACCAGCGGCAGGCGCAGGCTGAGCTGCTCGAAGATCCAGTGGCCCGGGTCGAAGTCCCCCCTTGGATCGAGGCTCTCGGTGAGGCTGTCGGCGTCCAGATCGAGGGCGTCGGCGCCACCGTCGGCCAGCAGCGCCTCGAGATCCGCGTGCCGCGCCGCGTCCCCCAGCCAGATCAGTTCGCGGGCCTCCACTTCCAGAGGGTGGTTGTAGTGCTGGAGGCAGCGGTCGCAGCAGAGGGTCACGATCGTGCCGGCCTGGCCTTCCACCTCGAGCACGTTGCCGCGGTGCACGGCCCGCACTGTCCCCCGCACGGGGGTGAGGCTGGCGAGGGCGGGGAGGTGTTCCTCCAGGCTCCATTCGCGGCCCAGCTCCAGGCCCTGCAGCTCCCGGATGGGCACGGGCCTCAGGCCGGTCGGGGTGGCGGGCTGTCGGGAACTCAAGGCAGCTGGGGGCTCACTTCTTGCGCTTGGGCTCGAACGGCAGCCGTCCACCCGAACCGCCAGGCCCGGCAGCCACGGTGACGGTCTGCTGGGCGCGCTGCTGGTCCAGGATCGCCTGGAGGTTCTCCGGCAGGGCCTCGCGGCTGAGCAGGAAGGTCTGCAGGGCCTGGAAGATGTTGGCCACCACCATGTAGAGCAGCACCCCGGCCGGCAGCGGGAAGAACAGGAACATGGCCGTGATCATCACCGGCGTGATCTTGTTGGCCGTGGACTGCTGCGGGTTGGGGGGCATGCCCATCCCGGAGAGGATCTGGGAGAGGAAGAGGGTGGCGCCGAAGGCCCCAACCAGACCGGCGATGTCCCAGTTGACGCTGCCGTCGGTCATGAAGCCCACCTGGCCCAGGGCCCGGATGAACAGGAAGCCGCTGCGGGCCGCCAGGCCGGGGATCTTCGCCTCCACCGTGGCATCCCCCGGGCTGAGGGCGGTGATGGTGCCGTTCTGGTCCACGCTCACCACGCCCTCACCCTTGGTGACGCTCCAGCTGGGGGAGAAGGCGTCGCCGTTCTCCACCCCGTCCAGCACCGAGGCGAAGCTGGCGCCGTCTTTGGTGTGCAGGCTCACCGTCTCGCGGCTGCCCACCCCGAGCTTGTTGCCGGCCTCGAGGCTGGCGATCACCGGCACGTGGTTGGTGCTGGTGACGAAGATGGAGTGGCTGGCGCTGTTGAAGGGCTTGGTCTCGATCGCCGCCGCCTGCTCCGCCGGCACCACCTTCAGGTTGAGGGTGTAGGGCACGTCGGCGAAGGGTGAGCCCCGCAGGGTGGCGAACAGAGCGAACAGGATCGGCATCTGCACCAGCAGGGGCAGGCACCCCGCCAAGGGGCTGCCGAACTCCTTCATCAGCTTGCCGAGCTCCTCCTGCTGCTTCTGGGGGTTGTTGGCGTAGCGGCTCTTGATCTCGGCCTGGCGCTTCTGCATCACCGGCTGGGCGATGCGCATGCGGCGGGCATTGCGGATCGAGCCGGCGCTCAGCGGGAACAGGGCGAGCCGGATCACCACCGTGAGGGCAATGATCGCCAGCCCGTAGCTCGGCACCAATCCGTAGAAGAAGTCGAGGATCGGGAGGAGCAGGTTGTCGGAGATGTAGCCGATCACGGCGGAGGGGGCCTGGGTGTAGGTGGACAGCGTGGCTCAGTGTGCCTGAGCCCTCACGGACTCAGAGGGCGGCTCAGGCCGCGATGCCCTTGGGGGCGGCGGGGCGCTTGGCCTCGCGCCGCTCCTCGATGTAGGCCTCCACCTCGCGGAAACGGGGAACCGAGCGCATCTCCAGCTTGGCGCCGTCGCTGAGCACCAGCACCATGTCGCCCCAGGCGCCGAAGCCGCGCGGCACGCTGCGCACCTCCCGGATCTGGCTGTACACCACCTGGGTGCGGTCCCGGCCCATCCAGCCGCCGTTCACCTCGATGCGGCGGCTGGTGATGCGGAAGCGCAGCCAGAGGGCCCGCACCACGGCACCCACCGCGAAGGGGAGGCCGATCACGGTGAGCCCGAACAGCAGGTTCACGATCAGGTCGCCCCGGGCCGGACCACCCTCGTAGAACACGGTTTCCTGAATCTCGCCCGGGCCCTGCTTGCTCATCGGATCAGACCTGCTCGTTGCAGAAGCTCCTGACATTCTTCCAGCAGGGCGTCGGAACTGCGCTCGGCGCAGCCGGGCCTGAGGCTCAGCAGCAGCCATACCGGACCCTCCTCGCGGCCGATCGGCTGCTGGCGCAGATGCTGATGCAGCAGGCGCCGCAGCCGGTTGCGCTGTACCGACCGCTTGTGCACCTTGGTGCTGATCACCACCCCGCAACGCCAGGGGCTGCTGCCATGCCGGCGTTGCTCGGGGGGAAGGAGCTCGGCCCTGGCGGGCTGCCAGCGCAGCATCAAAAAAGGGCCGTTCATTGGACGGCCCTTGCGGTAGAGGCTGTCGAACACCCGTTGCCCCTTCAGTCGGTGACGCTGGGGCAGGGCCACCGGCTCAGACGGCCAGGCGGGAGCGTCCGCGGCGACGACGGCTGCGGATCACCCGGCGGCCGGTGTGGGTGCGCATGCGCACGCGGAAGCCGGACACCCGCTTGCGTTTGCGGCTGGTTCCCTCGAGAGTGCGCTTGGTCATGTCGGTCTGGTCGCTCCTGGCGTCGCGGCGTTATCGGCGTTGGCTCAAGTTATCAGGCGGCCCCTCGGGGCCTGCCCTGCCTCAGTCGCTGGGCCTCAGTTGCTGGGGGGATCGATCTGGATGAGCCAGCTGCCGAGGTATCCGGAGATCGGCACATCCCCGGGGGCCTGAGCCAGGGCATTGAACTGATACATCCCCACGCTGTAGGGATTGAAGATGCTCATGTACACCCCGATCGTGTCGGTGTCGCCCACCGGGGTGTCGGGAAAGATCTCGATCGCTCCGCCGTTCTCGGCCAGCTCGATGGTGGCCGGAATCGTCTCGGTGCAGCGCGTGCGCGAGAGCATCCCGCCCTTGCTCATCTTGCAGAGCTTGACGCGGGAGGGATCGATCTTGGCGTCGAAGTGGTCGGGGATGGTGACGCTGAGCTTGAGGATCGCTGTCTTGCGGTCCTTGGGGCGCAGCATCAGGTAGTAATCCGAGCGCTTGAGCCGCTGGGTGTTGCTCATCCAGAAGTAGAGCTTGCGGTAGTCGCGGTTGTTCTCCCAGCGGAACTCCAGCAGCCCCGGGGTGCCCTGGGCCTGGGCGGGTGGCTGGAGCATCAGGGGAGCGAGGCCGCCCAGAGCGGCGGCCAGGCCAGCACCGAGAGCGGCGGCGCTCCCGAGAGCCGCCCGTGCCGCCAGGGACCGGCGTCGCGATGAGAACCCCATTGGGCCTCCATGTGTCATTGCCTTCATCCCAGCAGAGCCCATGGGGGCGTGTGGGAGGGGGTGGCCGGCCGCTTAGCTGGCGCGATCGGGTCTCAGCCGGCTCGCCGCGCGCAGGTAGGGGTGGCACGGCAGCCGCTCGGGCTCCATCCAGGCGTGGGCCAGCAGCCGGATGCAGCGCTCCAGATCCCCGGCCACCGCCATCTGCTGGCAATCCAGCAGGGCCACGTGCTCCCAGCCTGGCCGCCTGCGGGCGATGGCAGCGGGAAAGCAGGCATCCAGGTCGGCGGTGACGGAGAAGGTCACCGACAGCACCTGCTCGCCCTCCAGGCCGTTGCGCGCCACCAGGGTGTCCACCAGTTCCGCCACGGCCTCGTCGATGGCGGCCACGGTGTTGGCTGTGCAGGTGGTGGCGCCCCGCAGGGCGCGGAGTCGCAGGGGCAGGCTCATGGGCGGTAGAGCCACAGGGGCTGGCCGCCCCAGCCGAGTTCGAGGCTGAACAGCTGCAGCACCGCCCGCAGCTGGCTGCGGCCCGGGATGAGGCCGGCGAAGCGGCGCGGCGGCGCCCCGAAGGTGATCGGCCGCGTCTTCTCCACATCCAGGCCGGCCAGCTCGGCCGCCAGCCGGCGCGCGGCCTCCTCATCCCCGAGGCTGTCCACCAGTCCGAGCTCCAGGGCCTGGGCGCCGCTGAACACCCGGCCGTCGGCGAAGCTCCGCACCGCCTCCTCTTCCAGGCCGCGGCCCTCGGCCACGGCAGCCACGAACTGGCCGTAGCTGGAGTCGATCAGGCTCTGCAGCAGACCGCGCTCGGCCTCGGTGAGGGCGCGATCGGGCGAGAGGATGTCCTTGTAGAGGCCGCTCTTGACGGTCTCGAAGCTCACCCCGATCCGCTCCAGCAGCTTGGAGAGGTTGTTGCCGCGCAGGATCACGCCGATCGAGCCGGTGATGCTGCCGGGGTTGGCCACGATCTTCTCCGCGGCCACGCCGATGTAGACCCCGCCCGAGGCGGAGATGTTGCCGAAGCTGGCCACCACGCGGCAGCCCTTCTGCCGCAGGCGCATCAGGGCGGCGTGGATCTCCTGGCTGTCGCCCACGGTGCCGCCGGGGCTGTCGATGCGCAGGAGCAGGGCCGGGCATTCCCGCTGCTCCACCTGTCGCAGGGCCTTGAGAACGCGGGTTCGGGTGCCACCGCCGATCGGCCCCTCGATGGCGATCCGCGCCATGGTGCGGCGTGTCTTGCGGCGCCAGGGCCAGACCATGGGGATGTCGGAAAGTGGCTGGATCTTAAAAAGAAGGCCCGAGCCGGACCCGGCGGCGCCAACCCACCCCATGCCCCTGGCTCTGCGCTGGCCCCTGATGCTGCTGCCCTTTGCCCTGTGGGGAACGGCGATGGCGGCGATGAAGCCGCTGCTGCCGGCGGCGGGACCCCTGCCCGTGGCCACCCTGCGGCTGCTGCCCGCCGGGGCCGTGCTGCTGCTGGCGGCCTGGCTGATGGGGCGTCCGCTGCGGGTGCACCGGGCCGACTGGCCCTGGCTGCTCACCTTCGCCCTGGTGGACGGCAGCCTGTTCCAGGGCCTGCTGGCCCGGGGCCTGGTGGAAACCGGCGCCGGCCTCGGCTCGGTGCTGATCGATTCCCAGCCGCTGCTGGTGGCCCTGCTGGCCCGCAGCCTGTTCGGCGAGGCGATCAATCCGGTGGGATGGCTCGGCCTGCTGCTGGGGCTGCTGGGCATCCTCTGCCTGGGCCTGCCGCCGGCGGTGCTGCGGCACTGGTGGCTTGACGGGCCGGCCGTGCTCGACCAGCGGGCCTGGAGCCACGGGGAGCTCTGGATGCTCGCGGCCGCGGTGGCGATGGCGGTGGGCACCGTGCTCTGCCGCTATGCCGCCCGCCACAGCGACCCGGTGGCGGTCACGGGCTGGCACATGCTCCTGGGCGGCGTGCCTCTGCTGCTGCTGGCGGAAGCGCCGGCCCTGGCCGCCGGCGGCCGGTGGCTGCCCGCCTGGTCGGCAGGGCAGTGGGGCCTGATGGCCTACGCCAGCCTGCTGGGCAGTGCCCTGGCCTACGGACTGTTCTTCTGGTTCGCCAGCCGCGGCGATCTCACGGGTTTCACCTCCCTCACCTTCCTCACCCCGGTGTTCGCCGTGCTCTGCGGCGTGGTGTGGCTGCAGGAGAGCCTGGCGCCGCTGCAGTGGCTCGGAGCTGCCCTGGCGCTGGGTTCGGTGCTGCTGATCAACCGCCGCGCCCAGCTCTGGCAGGCCAGGTCCTGATGCGGATCCTCGTGGTGAGCACGCCGGTGGGGAGCCTGGGCAGCGGCCAGGGGGGCGGCGTGGAGCTCACCGCCTTCGCCCTGGTGGCGGGGCTGTTGCAAAGGGGCCACCAGCTGAGCGTGCTGGCCGCCGAAGGTTCGGTGCTGCCGCCCCGCTGCCGGCAGGCCGAACTCTGGCTGGAGGCCGGCGTGGATCAACCCAGCTGGCAGCACCGCAGCAGGTGCAGTGCCGTGGAGATCCCCGCCTCAGGGCTGCTGCCGCGCTTCTGGCGCCGTGCCCTCCATCGGCAGGCCGATTTCGCCGTGATCCTCAACCTGGCCTACGACTGGCTGCCGATCTGGCTCACTCCCCATGTGGCCACGCCGATCGCCCACCTGATCAGCATGGGGTCGGTGGGCGAGGCCATGGATGGAGTGATCGCCGAGGTGGCGGCTCTCCACCCGGATCGCTTCGCCTTCCACACCGCCGCCCAGGCGGCCGACTTCCAGCTGCCGGGGCCGCCGCGGCTGGTGGGCAACGGCTTCGATCTCGGCACGTACCGCTTCGAGCCGCAGCCGGAACCGCTGCTGGGCTGGGCCGGGCGCATCGCCCCCGAAAAGGGGCTGGAGGATGCGGCGGCGGTGGCGGCCGGCCTCGGCCTGCCCCTGGCGGTGTGGGGCGTGCGGCAGGACGAGGCCTATGCCGAGAGGGTGGAGGCCTCGGTGCCAGCCGGAACCCTGCAGTGGCGGGGGTTCCTGCCCACCGAGCGGCTGCAGGCCGAGCTGGGCCGCTGCGCCGTTCTGCTCAACACCCCCAAGTGGAACGAGGCCTTCGGCAACGTGGTGGTGGAGGCGATGGCCTGCGGTGTGCCCGTGGCGGCCTATGCCCGGGGCGGCCCCGCCGAACTGGTGCAGCCCGGGGTGAACGGGGCCCTGGCCCGCCCCGACGACCTCGAGGCCCTGGCGGAGGCCGTGCGTGTGGCCCTCGGGGTCGACCGTGCCGCCTGCCGACGCTGGGTGGAACGGCACTGGTCCCAGGAGGCGTTCGCCGAGCGGATCGAAGTCTGGCTGGAGGCCGTGGCCAGCGGGATAACGTCGCCCCAGCCGCCTGGGCCCGCGTGATCCCCGCTTCGGATCTCCCCGCCATGCCCGAGCGATGACCCAGCCAGCTTTCAGGCCCGTGTCCCGCTCGGGGCGCCGACGCGTGCTGCTGCTCACCCTGGTGCTGGGCGCCCTGCTGTTCCTGTGGCAGCTGGGCGGCACGGGCCTGGTGGATGAAACGCCGCCTCTGTTCGCGGCCTCGGCCCGGGCCATGGCCGAGACGGGCGACTGGCTGGTGCCCCGGGTCAACGGCCTGCCCCGCTACGACAAGCCGCCGCTGGTGTACTGGGCGATGGGCCTGCTCTATGCCCTGCCGGGGCAGGGCCTGTGGAATCCGCTCGGCACCTGGGCGGCCCGGCTGCCCTCCGCCCTGGCCACCGTGGCGGTGATGCTGGCGCTCGCCTCCACCCTGCTGCGCCGGCCCCAGCAGGCCCTGCGCCCTGCGCTCACCGCCCTCACCGCGGCCCTGGCCTTCGCCCTGTCCCCCCTGGTGCTGCTCTGGGGCCGGATCGCCGTGAGCGATGCCCTGTTCAGCGCTTGCCTCAGCCTGGCTCTGCTCAGCAGCTGGTGCAGCTACGCGGCCGCCGGACGGCGCTGGTGGGCCGCCTGGATCTGGCTGGGGCTGGCGGTGCTCACCAAGGGCCCCGTGGCGGTGGTGCTGCTGGGCCTCACCCTGCTGCTTTTCGCCTGGCTGCAGGGTGATCTGCCGCGGCTCTGGCAACGGCTGAGGCCTCTGTGGGGGCTGGCGATCACCGCCGCGCTGTCCGTGCCCTGGTATGCCCTGACCCTCTGGGTGGAGGGGGAGCCGTTCTGGCGCAGCTTCTTCGGCTACCACAACCTGCAGCGGTTCACGGCGGTGGTGAACCAGCACCTGCAGCCCTGGTGGTTCTTCGCACCGGTGCTGCTGCTGGCCAGCCTTCCCTGGAGTCCGCTGCTGCTGCTGGGTCTGGTCCAGGGGATCACGGGGCCCGGGCCCTGGCGCTGGCGGCGCAGTCCGGTGGAGGCCCTGCCGCCGCCGCTCTCGCTGCAGCGCTTCGCGACCTGCTGGCTGCTGGCGGTGCTGCTCTTCTTCACCGCAGCCGCCACCAAGCTGCCCAGCTACTGGCTGCCGGCCACCCCCGCCGCCGGTCTGCTGATCGCCCTGGCGGCCCAGCGGCACCGGGGACGGGTCTGGCCGCTTGCGGCGGCGGCCTCGGTGCTGCTCAGTGCCGTGCTGGCCCTGGCCTTCGCGACGGCCCCTCTGTGGGTGCCGAGCATCGTGACCCCTGAGATGCCCAGCCTGCCCCGGGAGCTGCTGGCGGCCGGCCGGCTGTGGTGGGCCGCGGCCTGCTTCGGCCTGGCGGCCGTGGTCGCCGCCAGCCTGTGGTGGCCCTTCTCGCCGAGCCCGCGGGGCGGCGGCCCGGGCCTGGCCTCCCTGCAGGCGGGGATGGCGGCGTTCGTGCTGCTGGTGCTGCTGCCCTGCTGGCAGCTGGGCGACCGGCTGCGGGGCCTGCCCGTGCGTCAGGTGGCCGCCACCGTGGTGCGGGATCAGCGCCCTGCCGAACCCCTGGCGATGGTAGGCATGCTCAAACCGTCCCTCCTGTACTACAGCCGCCAGGTGGTGATCTACGAGGGCGCGCCGGCCACGGGCCTGGTCAACCTGGCCGACCGGTTGAACCACGAGCGGCGCCTTGGCCAGACGCCCGGCACGGTGGAGCGGAACCCCACCCTGCTGCTGGTGATCGATGCTGAAACGGCGGCTCGCCCCTACTGGAGCGGGCTGGATCCGGAGCTGCTGGGCCGTGCGGGGATCTACCGGCTCTGGCGCCTGGATCGGCGGCGGCTGGAGCGGCGTGCAGCCGAGCTGCGGCAGGCCGGGGTGCGGGCCGACTGGGAGGATCCGCGGCCCGAGCGCTACTAGTCCCGAGCGCTACTAGAGGGCCAGGGCCTGGCGTCGGCAGAAACTGCAGTGCCCCCAGAGGGCCATCTCGCCGCGGGGCGCGGGACTGCCGCACTGCGGACACACCCCCATGCCGTGCACGTCCACCCGGCTGGGATGGTGCGCCCAGCTGCCGGCCTCCACCCTGGCGCCCAGCTCGGGCAGCGGGGCGGCGTGGTGCTGGGCGACGCGCACCTCCCGGATCGGGAAGCCGGCTGCCTTCAGGCTGGCCAGCAGCTGGTGGCGGTTGTACTGCAGGGCCTGCAGCCAGGGGCCTGGCCCCGCCCCCACGGTGAGCACCGACCCCTGCAGCCGCAAGGGCCGGCAGTGGGGGGCCAGCTGGGGGCCCGCCAGACTGGCCCAGCGCTGCCAGAGGGCCCCGAGGCTGCCCTGCCGCTGCCACGTCTGCTGGAGCGCATCCAGGCAGCCGGCCAGCGGTGTGGCCGGCTGCCGGGGCGGCGCCGTGAGCACGGTGACCGTGCCGATCCGCCGGGAGCCTTCGCTGGGACTGCCACGCGCCATGCAGCGACGCTAGGACCATTCGTGGTTAGCCTCTGGCATCGCCCCACCTGCGCCATGGGCTTCTTCGACCGCCTCAGCCGTCTGCTCCGCGCCAACGCCAACGCGGCGATCGGCAGCATGGAGGATCCCGCCAAGATCCTCGACCAGTCCGTGGCCGACATGCAGTCGGACCTGGTCAAGCTGCGCCAGGCCGTGGCCACGGCCATCGCCAGCCAGAAACGGATCCAGAACCAGGCCGAGCAGGCCGAGAGCCAGTCCAAGACCTGGTACCAGCGCGCCGAACTGGCCCTGCAGAAGGGCGAGGAAGACCTCGCCCGCGAGGCCCTCACCCGCCGCAAGACCTATGACGACACCGCCACCGCCCTCAACACCCAGCTGAAGAGCCAGTCCGGCCAGGTGGAGGCTCTCAAGAAGAGCCTGGTGGCCCTGGAGGCCAAGATCGCCGAGGCCAAGACCAAGAAGGACATGCTCAAGGCCCGGGCCCAGGCGGCCCAGGCCCAGGAGCAGCTGCAGAGCGCCGTGGGCAACCTCGGCACCAATTCCGCCATGGCCGCCTTCGAGCGGATGGAGGAGAAGGTGCAGACGCTGGAGGCCCGTAGCCAGGCCGCTGCCGAGCTGGCCGGGGCCGACCTCGAGAGCCAGTTCGCCGCCCTCGAAGGCAGCGATGTGGACGACGAGCTCGCCGCCCTCAAGAACCGCCTCTCCGGGGCGGAGGGCCCGGCTCCCGTCGCCCTGCCCAAGGACAGCGACCCCGTGCCCCAGCTGGAGCCGGTGAAGGTGGCCGAGGTGGATGCCGAGCTCGAGGAGCTCAAGCGCTCGATCGACAAGCTCTGACGGCTCCAGGCCCTCCTCCACGGCGCCCATCCACGGCGCCCATCGCCTCCCGCCACCTCCCTCCTCCCCGTTCACCCTTCCCCGCCGCTGCCGTGTCCGTCGCCGAGCTCACCGATGCCAACTTCCAGACCGAGGTGCTGGAGTCCTCCGGCGCCGTGCTGGTGGACGTGTGGGCCCAGTGGTGCGGCCCCTGCCGGCTGATGGCCCCCCTGATGGACTGGGCCGCCACCACCTATGCGGGACGCCTGGCGGTGGGCAAGCTCGAGGCGGACCCGAACCCCTCCAGCCGCGACCGGCTCCAGGTGCAGGGTCTGCCCACCCTGGTGCTGTTCAAGGACGGCTCGGAGGTGGCGCGGCACGAGGGCGCCATGGCCCAGGCCCAGCTCAAGGCCTTCCTGGATGCCCATCTCTGAGCGGCTGAGCCGGCTCGGCAGCGGGGTCTTCGCCCGCAACGACGCCCGCAAGGCCACCTACGCCGCCGCTGCCCTCGCCCAGGGGCTGCCGCCCCTGCTCGATCTCTCCCTCGGCTCCACCGACCTCCAGCCGCCAGCGGCGGCTGTGCAGGCGATGCAGCGGGCGATGGAGCAGCCGGCCAGTGCGGCGTATTGCCTCCATGCCGCCACGGGCCCCTTCCGGGAGGCGGTGGCGGCATGGGCCCAGCGCCGCTTCGGCACGGCCGTGGATCCCGAGCGGGAGGTGCTGCTGCTGGTGGGCTCCCAGGAGGGCACCGCCCATCTCCCGCTGGCGGTGCTCAACCCCGGCGATCGGGCCCTCCTGCTCGATCCCTACTACCCCTCCCACATGGGCGGCCTGCATCTGGCTTCCGCCCACCCCCAGCTGCTGCCCCTCGATCCAGAACAGGGCTGGCGTCCCGATTTCGAGCGCCTCACCCCCGCGGAGTGGGACGCGCTCAAGCTGATGGTGCTGGGCTTTCCCCACAACCCCACCGCCACCACCGGGGAGCAGGGGTGGCTAGACGCAGCCATGGACAAGGCCCTGCGGCACGACGTCGTGCTCGCCCACGACAACCCCTACGTGGACCTGGCCCTGGAGGGCGAGGCCCCGGCCCTGCTGCGCCATCCCCGCTGGCGCCAAGGCGGGATCGAATTCTTCTCCTTCTCCAAGAGCTGGTGCCTGGGGGGCTACCGCCTCGCCTTCGCCATCGGGGCGGAATGGCTGATCACGGCGCTGCGGCAGCTCAAGGGCGTGGTGGACTTCAACCAGTCCCTGGCCCTGCAGGCCGGTGCGATTGCGGCGCTCGAGCAGGCTCCCGACTGGCCGGAGCGCCTGCGGGCCATCTATCGCGAACGGCGTGACCGGATGGCCCTGGCCCTCGAGGCGGTTGGCTGGCCCGTGCGGCGCCCCACCATGGCCCTCTACCTCTGGCTCCAGGTGCCGCCGGCATGGCGGCAGCAGGGCTCCGAGGCCTTCTGCGCCGCCCTGCTGGCGGGCACGGGGGTGGCCCTCACCCCCGGCAACGGTTTCGGGCCGGGCGGGGAAGGCTGGGCGCGGCTGGCGCTGGTGCACCCCGCCGGGGAGCTGGAACAGGGAGCCGCCCGCATCGGCGCATGGCTGGCGACCACAACGGTGCCTTGAGCGGCTGGCGGATCCGCCGCCTGCCGGTCTGCGGCAGCACCGAATGGGAGCTCGAGCGCTGGCTGGATGGGGGCCTGTCGGCCTCGGATCCGCTGGAGCAGCGGATGGCGGTGGTGGCTCGCCGCCAGTGCCACGGCCACGGTCAGCGTGGCAGGGCCTGGGTGTCCCCACCCGGTGGGGTGTGGCTCAGCGCGGCCTTTCCCTGGCCATCCCTGGAGGCGGCCAACCTGGGACTGGCGGTGGCGGTGGGTGTGACGCGGCAGCTGGAGGACCTGGGTCTGCCGGTGCAGCTCAAGTGGCCCAATGATCTGGTGCTGCACGGCCGCAAGCTGGCCGGCCTGCTGCCGCGAGTACGGCTGCGGGGGTGCAGGGTGCGCTGGGCCCAGGTGGGCATCGGGCTGAACGGGCTCAACCGTGTGCCGCCCGGGGCGGTTTCGGTGGCTCAGGCGCTCGCACGGCCGGGGCACGGGCGGAGCCCTCGCCATCCGGAGGCCACGCCCCGGCGGCTCGAGCGGCGGGTTTGGGCGGCGCTGGGCTGGGCGCAGGAGCATGCCGCCGAGCCCGGGCTGGTGCTGCAGCAGGCCGAAGATCGGCTCTGGCGGCCGCCGCAGGGGCTGTGGATCAAGGATCAGCCCTGGCAGGTGGCAGGCCTGGAGCCGGATGGGCGGCTGCGGCTCGAGAGCGGGGCGAAGCGCACCTGGCTGTCCCGGTCGTTCTGATCACGATGCCGCGCCATTCCTAAGATTCAGCCCATGGCCCCCCTGCCCATGCTTCGCGCCCTGCCCCTGGCCCTGGCCGCCGCAGCACCCCTGCTGGGGCTTGCAGGCCTGGGCGTCGCTCAGGAGCGTGCCGACAGCCTCGACGCTCCGCCTGCGGCGACGGCGGCACCAGCCGCCGCCCCAGAAGCCGGGCCGGTCGCTTCGCCCCGGCCGGTCGCCCCCGCCGCCAGACCGAAGGCTCCGGCTCCTCCGGCCCAGGTGCAGGCGCCGCCGGTGCGTCCCAGCGCCGCTCCGGAGGCGGAGCCCCGCAGCCCGCGCGCCGCGGCCCAGCCCCTCCCGCCGCCCCCCGAGCCCACCCGCTTCGACCGTTCCCTGGATGCCCTCGTCCGCGACGGCATCGTCACCCCGGCCGAGCGTGACCGGGTGCGTGCGGGTGACCGCTCCACCCCCTTCAACGTGCCGGCCCACACCAAGGCCTGCAGCAGCGGCGCCCTTTCCGCCCAGGAATGCCGCACCGGCCTGGTGGTGCGCTGGCGTGGCCGGCCAGGCACGAACCCCGGCGGCGTCGACGGGCGAGGGATGCAGGGCCTGATCGCCGGCTCCGCGCTGGCCACTCCCCTCACGGTGCCGGTGTCGGCGTTGCTGGCGGGCACCGGTGGCGGCTTCCGCCTGGCCGATGTGTTCTCGGTCACGCCACGGCCGGCCCCGATCCGCGGCAACGGCAACCGCCGCCTTCTGTTTCCGCTGATCGGCTCGGCGATCACCAGCAGCGGTTTCGGCTACCGGTTGCACCCGCTGCTCGGCAGCTGGCTGATGCACGCCGGCCGTGATCTGGCGGCTCCGGAGGGAACGCCGGTGGTGGCCGCCCTCAGCGGAACGGTGCTCAGCAGTGGCGTGGCCGGCGGTTACGGGCTGGCCATCGAGGTCGAGCACGACCGCCCGCGGCGGCGCACCCTCTACGGCCACCTCAGTGAGCTGTACGTGAAACCCGGGGATCGGGTGCGGCAGGGCGAGGTGATCGGACGGGTGGGCAGCACGGGCCTGAGCACCGGTCCCCATCTCCACTTCGAGTTGCGGGTGCCGGGCGATGGCGGCTGGCTGGCGGTGGATCCGGGCGATCTCGATCCCGGCCAGGGTGCCGTGGGCAGTGATGCCATCGCCCTGCTGATGGGGCAGCTGCTCCAGAGCCTGGAACGCCCGGTGTCACCGCTCGCTGCGCCGGCCAAGCCGAGGGCGGCGCAGGCCGGCTGAGGGCCGTCTTCAGTCGGTGGTGCGGCCGTCGCGGAAGTGCACCACCTGATCGGCCCGGGAGGCCACTTCATCCTCGTGGGTCACCATCACCACGGTCATGCCGCCGCGGTGCAGCTCATCGAAGATGGCCAGCACCTCCTCGGTGGTGCGTGAGTCGAGGGCGCCGGTGGGCTCATCGGCCAGCAGCAGGGCCGGACGGTTGATGATCGCCCGGGCGATGGCCACCCGCTGCTGCTGCCCGCCCGAGAGCTGGTTTGGCTTGTTGTTCAGCCGCTGGGCCAGGCCCACCCGGCTGAGGGCCTCTTCCGCCCTGCTGCGGCGCTCGGATGCGGGAACGCCGGCGTACACCATCGGCAGCATCACGTTCTCGAGGGCGGTGAGCTGGGGCAGCAGATGGAACTGCTGGAACACGAAGCCCAGTTCCCGGTTGCGCAGGTCCGCCAGCTGGTCGTCGTCGAGTTCGTTCACCAGGGTGCCGTTGAGGCGATAGCTGCCGCCGCTGGGCCGATCCAGGCAGCCGAGGATGTTCATGGCCGTGCTCTTGCCGGAGCCGGAGGCGCCCATCACAGCCAGGTAATCGCCGCGGTTCACGGTGAGGCTGAGGCCATCGAGTGCCCGCACCTCGGTTTCCCCCGAGCCGTAGATCTTGTCCACGGCCTGGAGCTCGGCGACGGGGTCCGCCAGCGGCATGGCCCTCAACCCACCGGGGGGATCGCCACGGCGGCGATGGCCTGCTGCAGGATGGGTGTGCCGGCCACCGCCTCACTGGCCCAGGTGAACAGGGGGCTGGAGAGGATGCCGCCCACGGCGGTCACCACCACACAGCCCACCAGGGCGGTGCGCAGGGCCGGCAGACCGGTCACCGACCAGGTGATGGCGGGGTAGGCCTTCACCACGTCGGAGGCCTCCTGGGGCTCCTTCACCACCATCATCTTGATCACCGAGATGTAGTAGTAGATCGATACCACCGAGGTGACCAGACCCACCACCACCAGCAGGTACTGGTGGTCGGCCCACCCGGCGAAGAAGAGATAGATCTTGCCGAAGAAGCCGAGCATCGGCGGAATGCCGCCCAGGGACAGCAGGCAGAGGCTGAGGCCCAGGGTGATCAGGGGATCCTTCTGGTAGAGGCCGGCGTAATCGGCGATGCGGTCGCTGCCGGTGCGCAGGGAGAAGAGAATGATGCAGGCGAACGCCCCGAGGTTCATGAACAGGTACGCCGCCATGTAGAGCACCATGGCGGCGAAGCCGTCCTCGGTACCGCACACCAGGCCGATCATCACGAAGCCGGCCTGGCCGATCGAGCTGTAGGCCAGCATCCGTTTCATGGAGGTCTGGGCCAGGGCCACCACGTTGCCCAGCACCATGCTCAGCACCGCCAGCACGGTGAACAGCAGCTTCCACTGGGCATCGAAGCTCTCGAAGCAGCCCACGAGGATCCGCACCGCCAGGGCGAACCCGGCCGCCTTCGATCCCACCGAAAGGAAGGCCACCACAGGGGTGGGAGACCCCTCGTAGACGTCAGGAGTCCACTGGTGGAAGGGAACGGCGGCGATCTTGAAGGCCACCGTGGCCAGCACGAACACCAGGGCCAGGGCAGTCACCGGCGAGGCACTGGTCTTGAGGGCGGTGGCCACGGCATCCAGGCCGGTGGCACCGCCGGTGAGGCCATAGAGCAGGGAGGCGCCGTAAAGAAACACGGCCGCCGCCGCCGAGCCCACCAGCAGGTATTTCAGCGCGGCTTCCGAGCTGCGGGCATCGCGCTTCATGTAGCCCGAGAGCAGGTAGCTCGACACCGAGAGCGTCTCCAGCGAGATGAAGATGCTCACCAGATCGGTGGCGCCGCAGAGGAACATGGCGCCGAGGGTGGCGGCCAGCAGGATGGCGGCGTATTCCCCCACCGGCGTGCCGCTGCGCTCCACGTAGCGCCAGCTGAGCAGCAGGGAGATCAGGGTGGAGGCGGCCACCACGCCACGGAAGGCAATGGCCATGTTGTCGGCGAGGAAGGAGCCCAGGAAGGAGGGCTCCAGCAGGGGGGTGTTCCACTGCAGGGCCAGCAGCACGAGCGCCCCCCCCAGCCCCGCGTAGCAGAGCGGCGGCACCCAGCGGCTCGCTGCCCGCTCCCCCGCCAGGTCCACCAGCAGGCAGGCCACCAGCGCCAGCAGCACCGACACCTCGGGGGCGATGGCGCCCGCGTTGAGCTGCAGACCCAGTCCCGCCGGAGCGACGGCTGTCCCGAGGGCATGGGCCGCAATCGGAAGCGCAGTGGGCAGAACCATCACAGCGGCGGTGGAGCCAGATTTTCTGGCGCGACTGTAGCGGCGATGAACCCGCGTTCTTCGCCACAGAATGTGCGCTGGTGACCGTCGATGCGATAAAGAGGGAACCGGTCGTTCGCCTGTCTGTGGGTCACACCCTGGTCATCGTCGAGAGCCCCACCAAGGCCCGCACCATCCGTGGATTCCTTCCCAGGGACTTCCGGGTGGAGGCCTCCATGGGCCATGTGCGCGACCTGCCCAACAACGCCAGCGAGATCCCTGCGGCCCACAAGGGCGAGAAGTGGGCGAACCTCGGCGTGAACACCGCCAGTGCCTTTGAGCCCCTCTACGTGGTGCCGAAGGACAAGAAAAAGGTGGTGAAGGAACTCAAGGACGCCCTCAAGGGCGCCGATCAGCTGCTGCTGGCCACGGACGAGGACCGGGAAGGGGAGAGCATCAGCTGGCACCTGCTGCAGTTGCTGCAGCCGAAGGTGCCCGTGAAGCGGATGGTGTTCCACGAGATCACCAAGGAGGCCATCGGCCGGGCCCTGGATCAGACCCGGGATCTCGACATGGAGCTGGTCCATGCCCAGGAGACCCGGCGCATCCTCGACCGCCTGGTGGGCTACACCCTCTCGCCCCTGCTCTGGAAGAAGGTGGCCTGGGGCCTCTCGGCCGGGCGGGTCCAGTCGGTGGCGGTGCGGCTGCTGGTGCAGCGCGAACGGGCCCGCCGGGCCTTCCGCAGCGGCAGCTACTGGGATCTCAAGGCCCAGCTGGAGCAGGCCGGCAGCGGCTTCGAGGCGAAGCTCACCCACCTGAAGGGGGAGCGCATCGCCGGAGGCTCCGACTTCGACGAGACCACCGGTGATCTCAAGGCCGGCAGCCGGGTGAAGCTGCTCGCGGAGGAGGAGGCCCGCCGCCTCCAGTCCGCCGTGCAGGGCGCGCACTGGGCCGTGGCGGAGGTGGAAGCCAAGCCCACCACCCGCCGGCCGGTGGCTCCCTTCACCACGAGCACCCTGCAGCAGGAGGCCAACCGCAAGCTGCGCCTCTCCGCCCGCGAAACGATGCGGGCGGCCCAGGGCCTCTACGAGCGCGGCTTCATCACCTACATGCGCACCGACTCGGTGCACCTCAGCGACCAGGCCATCCAGGCGGCCCGCAGCTGCGTGGCCCAGAAATACGGCCAGGACTATCTCAGCCCCTCGCCGCGGCAGTTCTCCACCAAGGCCCGCAACGCCCAGGAGGCCCACGAGGCGATCCGTCCGGCGGGGGAGAGCTTCCGCGCCCCCGCCGACACCGGCCTGGAGGGCCGGGATCTGGCCCTCTACGAGCTGATCTGGAAGCGCACGGTGGCCAGCCAGATGGCCGAGGCCCGGCTCACGATGCTGGCGGTGGATCTGGACGTGGACGGCGGCGCCCTGGGCACCGCCCGTTTCCGGGCCACCGGCAAGCGGATCGACTTCCCCGGCTTCTTCCGCGCCTACGTGGAGGGCAGCGACGACCCGGAGGCCGCCCTCGAGGGCCAGGAGGTGCTGCTGCCTTCCCTGGCGGTGGGGGATGCCCCGGCCTGCCGCGGCGTGGAGGCCCTCGGTCACCAGACCCAGCCCCCGGCCCGCTACAGCGAGGCGGCCCTGGTCAAGATGCTGGAGAAGGAGGGCATCGGCCGCCCCTCCACCTATGCCTCGATCATCGGCACGATCGTGGACCGGGGCTACGCCACGCTCCAGAACAACTCCCTCACCCCCAGCTTCACGGCCTTCGCCGTGACGGCGCTGCTGGAGGAGCACTTCCCCGACCTGGTGGACACCGGCTTCACCGCGCGGATGGAGCAGACCCTCGACGAGATCTCCCACGGCCAGGTGGAGTGGCTCCCCTACCTCGAGACCTTCTACAAGGGGGAAGAGGGCCTGGAAACCCAGGTGCTGCGGCGGGAGGGGGACATCGATCCGGGCGTGTCCCGCACCGTGGAACTGGAGGGTCTGCCCTGCGTGGTGCGGATCGGTCGCTTCGGGGCCTATCTGGAGACCAAGCGGGTGGCCGATGACGGCAGCGAGGAGCTGCTCAAGGCCACCCTGCCCCAGGAGATCACCCCCGCCGACCTCGATGCTGACAAGGCCGAGCTGCTGCTGCGCCAGAAGGCGGAGGGGCCCGAGTCGATCGGGGAGGACCCGGAGACCGGCGAGCAGGTGTACCTCCTGTTCGGCCAGTACGGCCCCTACGTGCAGCGCGGCCAGGTGAGCGACGACAACCCCAAGCCCAAGCGGGCCTCGCTGCCCAAGGGCCAGAAGCCCGAGGAGCTCACCCTCGAGGATGCCCTGGGGCTGCTCCGCCTGCCCCGGGCCCTGGGGGACCACCCCGATGGAGGCCGGGTGGAGGCCGGCCTGGGCCGCTTCGGCCCCTACGTGGTGCATCACAAGGGCAAGGGGGAGAAGGACTACCGCTCCCTCAAGGCCGAGGACGACGTGCTCACCGTGCCGCTGTCCCGCGCGCTGGAACTGCTGGCCATGCCCAAGCGGGGCCGCGGCGGCCGCACGGCCCTCAAGCATCTGGGGGTGCCGGACGGGGCCGACGAGCCCGTGCAGCTCTTCGACGGTCCGTACGGGCTCTACGTGAAGCAGGGCAAGGTGAATGCCTCCCTGCCGGAGGGCACCACGGCCGACACCATCACCCTGGAGCAGGCGATCGAGCTGCTGGCGGCCAAGGCGGCCACGGGCAAGGGCAAGGCGGGCTCCCGCTCCTCTGCCGCCAGGCAGTCCACCGCCAAGAAGCCCGCAGCCAAGAAGCCCGCCGCGAAAAAGCCGGCGGCCAAGAAACCCCCCGCCACCACCAAGACCGGCCGGCTGCGGGCCAGCGCGGTGCGGGTGATCAAGGCGGCCGACAGTTGAGCCCCGCTGTCCGCGGCCCTGGCTGGTTCCGCGGCCGCCGCCGCCGCCCGGGGCTTCTGGTGCTGCTGCTGGCGGCAGGCCAGCTCGCGGGCTGCAGCGGCACCCCCTTCGGCGAGCAGCTCTCCCGCAGTTTCTCAAGCCCAGACCCGGCCGCCACGGATCCCGCTCCTGCGGGTCAGACCCCCACCGGGGCTTCAGCTGCGGCAGGAACGGCTCCCTCCCCGGCCGGCACCACTCCGCAGGCCCCTGCCCCCGCTGCGCAACGCCCGCCGCGGGCGCCCGTGCTCTCGCCGGCGCCCTATCGGATCACGATCAAGCTCGTGGGTGCCGATCCCGCCGCTCCTGCTGAGGCCGTCACCGAGGCGCTGCGGGCAGCCGGTGTGCCGTTCGAGGTGGAAATGATCGAGCGGGTGCACGGGCCGGCCGGCACGACGCCTGCCACCCCCGCGCCCGCCCCGCCGGCTCCCCAGGCGCCGGCGTCGCCTCCCGCCGCCACCCCCGCCCCGGAGCCCCGCTGATGGGGGCACCCACGAACCGGAGCCTGAGCCGCCGTCAGGCCCGTCAGCTGATGGATACCGCCTACCTGGCCGCCGCCACGGGCCTGCTCTGGCTGGCGCTGTACTACCTGCCCGTGGGCAGCCCCCTGTTCCGCCTGGCCCTGCCGCTCCCCCTGGCCCTGCTGCAGCTCCGGCACGGCGGGCGCTGCGCGGTGGAGGGTCTGGTGGTGGCCGCCCTGCTCGCCGTGGCCCTGATGGGACCGATCCGCGGCCCCCTGCTGCTCTTCCCCTACGGACTGCTGGCCCTCTGGCTGGGCTGGTGCTGGCGGCGGCGGCTGAACTGGTGGCTGAGCTGGTCGCTGGGGAGCGTCATCGGCGCGGCCGGATTCCTGGTGCGGGTCGCGGTGCTGTCCGTGCTGGTGGGGGAGAACCTCTGGGTGGTGATCACCACGGCCGCGGCTGGGCTGCTGGAGCGCTTGGCCTCGCTGGTGGGCCTGGGGGCCGGCATCGAGCTCGCCCAGGTGCAGGTGGCCGCCGTGCTGCTGGTGTGGGTGCAGAACGTGATCGTGGTGCTGGCCCTCCATGCCGTGGCCTACTGGATCTTTCCGAAGCTGCAGGCGCCGATCAGCGAACCGCCCGATGCCCTGAGGGCCCTGGTCGCCCTCGATCCCCTCTGAGGTGGCGGGGCTGCGCGGCGGGGAGCCGCATTGGCCGTCGACCCGTCCTCTGCTGCTGCTGGCCGCCACGGCCACGGCCGCGGTGGAGGGCATCTCCGCCGCAGGGGCCACGGCGGCGGCCCGTCGCGCCACGGCGGCGGCCGACGCCGAACTGCTGGTGCATGGCCCGCTGGGGCCGCGCCCCCACGCCCTGCCGCCGCTGCCGGCGGGGGTGAGCCCGGCCCTGATCAGCCGGGTGGTGCTCGAGGGCCTCGCCCTGACAGACCGCCTGCTGGTGGTGGACCTGGGTTGCCCGATCGCCCCACGGGTGCCCCATCTGCGCCTGCCAGCGGAAGAGGGGGGCGGCGCGGCCCGCTGCCTCAGCAGCGGCTGCGCCCTGCCGCCGCGCCGGGTTCGTGCCCTGCTGGCCCGGGGCGAGCGCTGGGGATCACGGCTGCCGCCCTCCCAGCCCCTGCTGCTGGCCGAATGCGTCCCCGGCGGCACCACCACGGCCCTCGGGGTGCTGCGGGGGCTCGGGGTGGCGGCCGATGGTCTGGTGAGCGGCAGCCTGCGCACCGGTGCCCACCAGCTCAAGGCCGGGTTGGTGAACCGGGGGCTGGCGGCCGCGGGTCTGGCTTCGGGCGGCCCTGGACCCTGGACCGATGGCCGTGTGGATCCGGTCGCGGTGCTGGCTGCCGTGGGCGATCCGATGCAGCCGCTGGCCGCCGGCCTGGCCCTGACGCTGGCCCGCCGGGGCGGCACGGTGCTGCTGGCGGGCGGCAGCCAGATGGCCGCCGTGCTGGCCGTGGTGCTGGCGCTGGCGCCCGCAGGGGAACGACGCAGCCTGGTGGAGCGGATCACGGTGGCCACCACGGCCTGGGTGGCCGATGAAGCCGGCAGTGACCTGACCCTGCTGTTGCGCCGCATCGGTTCCCACTGGGGTGTTGCGCCACGGCTGGAGGTGGCGGCGCTGCGGTTCTCGGCCTGCGGCAGCGCCGCCCTGCGCGACTACGAGCGGGGCTACGTGAAGGAGGGCGTGGGTGCCGGGGGCTTCGCCCTGCTCTGGCAACGCCTCGGCCGCAGCCCGGAGGCCCTGGCCCAGGCCTGTGACAGGGCCTGCCGCCAGCTGCTCGGTGCCTAGGGTCGCCCCATGGTCTTCACCCCCGTGACCCTCTCCCGCCGCCGGCTGCTGCGGCTGGGCCTCGCCGCGGGCATGGCGGTGGGTGTGCCGCCCCTGCTCGGGGGCTGCAGAGCCTCCGCCCGGGCAACCCTGGCCTTCGCCAGCGGCACCCTCCCCACCCCCTGGTTCAAGGCCCTGCCGGCCGGTTGGCGGGCGCGGCCGCTGGATCAGCCCGCGGCCGTGCTGGCGGCCGCGGCGGATCCGGGCCCGCCGGCGTTGGTGGGGCTCAGCGATGGCTGGGCCGGTGCTGCCGCCGCCGGGCTCTGGCAGCCCCTCGGGGCCCCCCGGCTGCTGGAGCGGCTGGCGGAGGCGGCGAAGCCGGCCAGCCGGCTGTTCGGCCCCGAAGCCACCCCGCCGGTGGCCTTCCCCTGGGCCTTCTCTCCCTGGGTGATCCTGCTGCGCTCCCGTCCGGATCTGGTCCGGCGGGGCTCCGAGGGTTGGGGGCTGCTGCTCGATCCCAGCCTGCGCCAGCGGCTGGTGCTGCCATCCAGTCCGCGGGTCTGCATGGCCCTGGTGGGGGAGGACCCCGCCAGGCTCAGGGCCCTGCGGTTGCAGGCCCTGGCCCATGACGATCGCGATGGGCTCAACCTGGTGCTCAGCGGCAACGCCGAGGCGGCGGTGCTGCCCCTGCGCCGCCTCGTTCCCCTGCTGCGCCGTGACCAGCGCCTGGCGGTGGTGCTCCCCGCCAGCGGAGCTCCCCTCACCTGGCAGATGCTGCTGCGGCCCGCCGGAGCCACGGAGCCCCTGCCCCTCGCCTGGCTGGCCGAGGTGCTGGAGGGGCCGTTGCTCGACACCCTGCTGAGGGCCGGCTGGGTGCCGCCCCTGCCGCGCCGCGTGCTGCAGCCGCTCGTGGCGCGCTTCCCGGCCCCCGTGGCCCGCCTGCTGCTGCCGGAGCCCGGGGTGCTGGAGCGCTGCTGGAGCCTGCCGCCGCTCGATGCCGCCGCCGCCCTGGCGCTGCAGAGCCGCTGGGATGCGGCGGCTCCTTCGCCCGCTGGCTGAGGTTCAGCCCCAGAGGCGCCGGCGCGGTGCTGCGGCCAGGCGGCGGTGGGTGTCGGCAAGCAGGGCGGGAATGGCCAGCTCGTGGGGACAGCGCGGCAGGCAGGCGCCGCAGGTGTTGCACGCCGCGGCATTGCGCGTTTCCCACCAGTGGCCGGCCCGGCCGATCAGGTTGTAGCGCTCCTCGGCGTAGCCCACCATGCCGTGGCCCACGGCCAGGTTGCGCAGCCGCAGCAGCGCCGGGATGGGCACGCCGCTGGGGCAGGGCAGGCAGGCGTGGCACTGTCCGCAGCGCTCGCCGCCCAGCCGTTCCGCTGCCGCCTGGCGCAGCCGCTCCAGCGCCTCCTCCAGCGCTGCCCGGTTGCTGCCGTCGGAGGCGAGCGCGCCCCCATCCCACCGCTCCGCCCAGACCAGATCCGCCGGCATGGCGGCGCCCAGGCTCAGGGTGGAGATGCCCTGCTCCAGCAGGAAGCGGTAGGCCAGCTCCAGCGGATGGAACGGGGCACAGTCAGCCAGCAGCTCGGGGGGCGGGTCGTAGAGCCGGCCGCCCTTGTCGGCCGGGGAGATGGCCAGCACCCCGATGCCGCGCTCCAGGGCGGAGCGGGCCACGGGCAGGCAGGTCTGGTCGAACAGATGCACGTGCAGGGCGCAGAAGCGGAAACGCCCCGTGGCCAGGGCCTCGGCGATCAGGCCGGGACTGCCGTGGCTGGTGAAGCCCACCTGGCTCACCAGGGTGTTGTCCAGGGCCCAGCGCAGCAGCTCGCCCCCGGGGCCGTGCTGCACCCAGGCCAGGTGCTCCGGGGTGTTGAGCCCATGCACCGCCAGCCCGTGCAGCCGGGGCACTCCCAGCCGCCGCAGGCTGGCCCGCAGCTGCTCCTGGCCGCTGGGCAGATCACAGCCGGGCAGGATCTTGCTGGTGATCAGCCAGCCACCCTCCGGCTCCAGGCCCTCGCGCTGCAGGTGGCGCAAGGCCTGCCCCAGGAACGGTTCGGCCGGGCCATAGGCCGGTGCGGTTTCCAGATGGTTGATGCCGGCGCCCAGGGCCGCCCGCAGCACCGCCTCCATCTGGGCCGGGCTCTCCAGCGCCCGCATCGTGCCGAGGGTGAAGGCCGAAACCGGCGGTCCGTCCCCGAAAGGACGCCTAGCCGGGCTCACGGGGCGTGTCGGCATCCGGGTCGGCCCTGTTGTCCTGCTGGTCCTCGTCTTCGTTGTCCTCGTTGTTGTTCTTCCCCTCCTCGGCGGCGGCGTCCGGATCCTCGGGCCGAGCCTGGGAGAGGTGGCGCACCAGGTCGGCCGGGCTCACCTTGTCGAGGAAGCGGCGGAAGTGCTCCTGGTCGGCGGCGTCCGCTTCGGCGTCCACCGGAATCGAGGCGTCGGCCACCACCTCCTCCAGCATCCAGATCGGACTGTCGGTGCGCACCGCCAGGGCGATGGCATCGCTGGGGCGCGCATCGAGCTCCAGGCTGCGCTCCTTGCCGTTCTCGCCGCTGCGCAGCTTCAGGGCGGCACGGAAGGTGTTGTCCTCGATGGCATGGATGACCACCCGCTCGAGCCGCAGGCCACCGGCCTCCAGCAGCGCCACCATCAGGTCGTGGCTCAGGGGGCGCGGCGGCGTGTCCTGTCCGAGGCCGGCCAGGATGTTCTGGGCCTGTGCCTGATCGATCCAGATCGGCACCTGGCGGCGGCCGGAGGGATCGCGCAGCAGCACGATCGGGCTGCGGCTGGCTGCATCGAGGGCGATGCCGGCGACGCGCATTTCCACCATGGTCAGCTCCGCCGTTCGGCAGGTGTGCGCCTGTGCCCGATTATGGCCAGCAGGCCATGACGCGCGGATGTTCACCGGACTGGTGCAGGCCATGGGCACGATCGAGCGCTCCCCTGGGGGCGTGCGGCTGCGCTGGCGGGCCGGAGCCGGCGGCTGGGGGCCTGAGGGCCTGCAGCTGGGGGAGAGCGTGGCGGTGGACGGCGTGTGCCTCACGGTGGCGGAACGGCTGCACGATGGCTTCCGCGCCGCCGTGAGCGAGGAGACCCTGCGGCGCAGCACCCTGGCCGCCCGGGCGGACCGCCGGGCCCCCGTGAATCTGGAGCCCGCCCTGCGGCTGGCCGACCGCCTGGGGGGGCACCTGGTGAGCGGCCATGTCGATGGCCTCGGCACCGTGCAGGCGATCACGCGGGAGAGCGCGTCGTGGCGGCTGGAGCTGGCCTGGCAGGATCCCGCCTATGGCCGCTATGTGTGCGACAAGGCCAGCGTGGCGGTGAACGGCATCAGCCTCACCGTGGCAGGCTGCAGCGCCGAAGGTGTGAGCTTCTGGGTGGCCGTGATCCCCCACACCTGGGAGGAGACCACCCTCCAGCACCTGCGGGCCGGTGATGGCGTCAATCTGGAGGCGGATCTGCTCGCCAAGTACACCGAGCGGCTGCTGGGGGGGGGTGCCCGGGGCGGCCAGAGCCTCGATGCGGCCTGGCTGGCCGAACACGGTTGGCAGGCCTAGGGTCAAGATTGCACTGCAGCAGCGCCATGGGCCCGCTTGGCATGGCCACCGACACGGCATCCCTGCGGACTTTCACCCTTTTTGAAGGTCTGCTCATGCTGGTGCTGGGCATCCTGGCCCTGCTCTTTCCCCTGGCGGCCTCGGTGTGGGTCACTGCCATGGTGGCGGTGGTGTTTCTGGTGGGTGGTCTGTTCGGCTGGATCAACAACCTGATGCGCGCCCGCCTGCTGGGTCGCTGGCTCGCCTTCTGGCGCCTGGTGGTGTCCACCCTGTTTCTGGTGGCCGGCCTGTCGATGCTGCTGCAGCTGGGGGCCGGCCCTGGCCAGGCGGCAGCTCCGATCGCGGCCCTGGCCCTGGCCATCGGCCTGGTGTTTCTGGTGGAGGGGGTGGTGGCGCTGCTGGTGTCCCTGGCTCACCGGCGGATCCGGGGCTGGGGCTGGGGGCTGGTGAATGGCGCGGTGACGCTGGTGCTGGGTGGACTCATCCTCACCCTCCCGGGCGAGGTGCTGGTGCGCGTGCTCGGCCTGCTGGTGGGTATCAGCTTCCTGTTCAGCGGGCTGGATCTGCTCAGTTTCAGCGCCAGTTTCCACCTGCCGGCCACCCCGGCCGAGCCAGAGGGCTAGACCAGGCGCCAGGAGCTGGCTGAGCGCGGGGGACGGCTAGCCGGCGGAGTGCCCGTCTGCGGGGCGCTCCACGGTGGTTGAGTCGTTCTCGTTCTCGGCGTCAGGGACACCGGAATCCTGGTCGCCGGACTCCTCCAGGGGGAGGAGCCAGATCGAGCCGGTCTCACGCCGCAGCTCGATCCGGAATTCCTGGCCCGGTTCCAGGCCTAGGCGGCGGGTGTAGGCGTGGCCGATCAACAGGTTGCCGTTGCCATGCACCCGCGTGCGGAACTCGGCCTGGCGACCCTTCCCCGGACCACCGCCCCGATCGCTGCGCCCGGCGGCGGCCTCCGGCATCGGGTAGCCCTTGGCGGCCACCAGGGCCCGGTAGAAGCTCTTGCGCAGCACCCTGCCGCTGGGGCCCACATACCCACAGGCCCGTGCGATCTGGTCCTCCGGCTGGTTGCTGAGGGCCCGGGCCTTGTCGAGCAGGGCCTGGCCTTCCAGCATCCCGCCGGGACCGCCTCCACTACTGGGAGCCATGGCAGGAGATCCGCGGAACACATCGATACTGCGATTGTGCACAGGGCGCCGGGCTGTCGGCAAGCAACTGGGCAGGCCATTCGAAGCCCCTGGTCTGGTACCTCGCTCGGGCCACTCGGTTGGGCACCTCAGGTTCAGAGGACGTAGAGCAGGCCGTACAGCACCACCCAGATGCCATCCACGAAGTGCCAGTAGAGCTCGGCAGCCTCCAGACCGAAGTGGTTCGCCGCGGTGATCCTGCCGCCGCTCCTGCACTGCAGGGCCACGATCGCGATGCAGATCACACCGAGGGTCACGTGCAGGCCATGGAAGCCGGTGAGGGCATAGAAGGTGCTGGCGAACAGGTGTTCCGTGAGGCCGAACGGCAGGCTGAAGTACTCCACCATCTGGCCGGCCAGGAAGGTGGCCCCCAGGGCCGCCGTGAGCAGAAGCCAGTTGCGGCAGGCCTTCGGCCGGTCGGCCCGGATCTCGCGACCGGCGCGGTGGAAGGTGAAACTGCTCACCAGCAGCAGCACTGTGTTGATCGTTGGGAGCAGCAGCTCCAGCTCGTAGTTGTTGCCTTCCGGCAGGGGATTGACCGCGCGGAAGGTGAGGTAAGCGGCGAAGAAGCCTGCGAAGGTCATGCCATCGGCCACCAGGAAGGTGGTGAGGCCGAACATGCGCAGGTCGGCGTGATGATCGCTGGCATGCTCGGCAGCCGCTGGTTGCAGCGTGGCCTCGAGGGCGGTTTCGGAGGAGTTGGTGAGCGTCATGGCTGGGTCTTCGCTGCGGTGCCGTAGCCGTAGGGCTCGGTGACGAGGGGGGCTTCACCCACCCAGTTCTCCACCGGCGGCGGGGAGCTGGTGAGCCATTCGGGGGTGAGGGCGTTCCAGGGATTGTCGCCGGCCAGAGGTCCCCGGATGGCGGTGAGCACCACATTGATCAACAGGGGAACGGTGCTGATCGCCATGATCAGCGCCCCCACGCTGCTCACCTGGTTGAGGGTGGTGAAGGCCGGGTCGTATTCCGCCACCCGACGGGGCATGCCGTTGAGCCCCAGCCAGTGCTGGGGAAGGAAGCACAGCTGAAAGCCGATCAGGGTGAGCACGAAGTGGAGCCGGCCCAGATCTTCGTTCAGCATCCTCCCGGTGAATTTGGGATACCAGTGATACAGGGAGGCAAAGATCACGAACACCGTGCCTCCGTAGACGATGTAGTGGAAATGCCCCACCACGTAGTAGGTGTCATGCACGTGGATGTCGAATGGCACCTGGGCCAGGGTGATGCCGGTGATGCCTCCGAACACGAAGTTGAGGATGAAGCCGCACGAGAACAGCATCGCCGAGTTCAGAGCGATCTTGCCTCCCCACAGCGTGGCGATCCAGTTGAAGAACTTGATGCCCGTGGGTACGGCGATGAAGGAGGTGGCAATCGTGAAGAACAGGCGCATCCAGGGGGGTGTGCCGCTGGTGAACATGTGGTGGGCCCACACGATCAGGCCTAGGAACACGATGGCCATGATCGAATACACCATCGTGGTGTAGCCGAAGAGAGGCTTGCGGGCATGCACCGGCAGGATCTCGCTCACCAGTCCGAAGGCCGGCAGCACCATGATGTAGACGGCCGGATGGGAATAGAACCAGAACAGGTGCTGGTACACCACCACGTTGCCCCCCATGGAGGGATTGAAGAAGCCCGTGTGGGCGATGATGTCGAAGCTCAGCAGGATCAGCACCCCCGCCAGCACCGGGGTGGAGAGCACCACCAGCAGGCTGGTGCCGAGCATGGCCCAGCAGTACATCGGCAACTGCATCAGCTTGAGGCCAGGCCTTCTGAGCTTCAGCACCGTGGCGATGAAGTTCACGGCCCCGAAGATGGAGCTGCCTCCCAGCAGCAGCACGCTGAGGATCCACACCACCTGGCCGGCGGCCGGGGTGGTGAGGCTCAGGGGCGGATAGGCCGTCCAGCCGGACTGGGCCGCGGCACCGGCGAGGAAATAGCTGCTGATCAGCAGGATGCCCGCGGGAGGGATCATCCAGAAGGCCACCGCGTTGAGGCGCGGAAAGGCCATGTCACGGGCCCCCACGTAGAAGGGGATCAGATAATTGCCGAAGCCTCCGTTGACCACGGGCACGATCCACAGGAAGATCATCACCGTGCCGTGCAGGGTGAGCACTTCGTTGTAGGTGTCGCGGCTGACGAAATCGGCCATCGGACTGACCAGCTCGGTGCGGATCACACCGGCCAGCAGGCCTCCGACCAGATAGAAGAGAAAACCGCAGACCAGATACTGAAGCCCGATCACCTTGTGATCGAGGCTGAAGCTGAAGTAGCGCAGCCAGCCTGTGGGCTGCAGGCCCTCGGGGAAAGGACTCGGACTGGCAAGGGTCATGGATCGGGGGTGGCGGTGGCGGCGAGCGGGGACAGCAGTCAGGTGGTGGTGGCTGGAGCGTTCTGCAGCCGCCAGGCCTCGAAGGCCTCCGGTTCATGCACCACCACGTTGGAGCGCATGCCTCCGTGATACGCGCCGCAGAGTTCGGCGCAGACGATCGGGTAGGTGCCGGCGCGGGTGGCCGTGAAGGAGAGGCGGGTGGTCTGCCCGGGGATCACGTCCTGCTTCAGCCGGAACTGGGGAACCCAGAAGGCATGGATCACGTCGCGGGCCTGCATCCGCAGCTCCACGGGCTGCCCCAGGGGCACATGCAGCTCACCGCTGGTGATGTCACCCTCTGGATAGTGGAAGATGAAGGCGAACTGCATCGCGGTCACGTCCACCGGCAGGGAGGCGGCTGCGGCTCCGCCGTTCCGATCCGCGGCGGCGGCTGGGCCGATGCCACCCCAGATCCGCTCGCCGGCCTGGCTGTCCGGTGCGGCCGAGGCGGGCATGGCGGAGTGATGCATGGCAGCCTCATGCATTGCGGCCTCATGCATGGTGGTGTGATCCATCAGCGGTGCCATGCCGCCCATGCGCTCGTAGATGTCGTAGCTGTAGATACCAACAAACAAGATCACGACCGCCGGTATCGCTGTCCAGACGATTTCGAGGGGGAGGTTGCCTTCAATCGCCGGGCCATCACCACTGTCACCCACGGGGCGGCGGAAGCGCACCAGGCTGTAGACCACCACGATCAGGATGCCCAGAAAGAGCATCGTGCCAATGCTGAATAAAACCTTAAAAAGTGAGTCATAGGTGGAGGCGTTGCTGCTGGCTTCCACCGGCAGCAGGTTCACCCGCGTTCCCACAAGAAGCCCTGTTCCCACAAGCCCTGTGGTGGCCAGTGCCGTGGTGAGGGCAGCGCGGATCTGCACAGATCTGGAACTACTTCCGATCAGCCTATGGGCAGGGCCAGGCAATTGCGAGGAATCGTCGCAGCTTGGTGGCTGATGAGCCGGATCAACCAATCGTTGCGCCTGCGGTTGATACAGACGGCGTGAATGTTGCGAATTCCGGATGTGAGCGAATCCTCATCCATGGCCCCAGCCGCCATCGCTACCGTGCAGCCACCCTGGGACTTCCGGCCCGATGCGAGCAGGCCTCTGGCCATCCCCACGCCCTCGTGCGCCCCTGGCCGCCAGCACCCGTCCTGCGTCCCCACCGCCCGGTTCGGGTCCTGATTCAGGCTCCGAGGACGGCGCCCTGCTGGGCCGGATCTCCCGTCTCAGCGGTCACCTGGTGGTGGCCCTGGTGATCCTGGTGGTGATCGGCGGTGCCACCCGGGTCATGCAGGCCGGCCTGGCCTGTCCCGATTGGCCCCTGTGTTACGGCGCCCTGCTGCCGGGCCGACAGATGAACCTGCAGGTGTTTCTGGAGTGGTTTCACCGCCTCGATGCCTTCGTGGTGGGCATGGCCCTGCTGGTGATGGCCGCGGCCAGCGTGCTGGGGCGCCGTCGCCTGCCGCACTGGCTGCCCTGGATCGCCTGCGGGGCCCTGGCCCTGGTGGCGGTGCAGGGCGGCCTCGGGGCCCTCACGGTGACCCGGCTGCTGGCCTCCAGTCTGGTGACGGCCCATCTCGCCGCGGCCCTCACCCTGCTGGCTCTGATCAGTGCTGTCCATCAGATCCTGCGCCGTCAGGCGGGCCGTCACCCCAGCCCTCACACCATCCGACAGGGAGACCTTCCCGGCAGCCCTGCCGGCAAGCTTGAGCTTGTCCCGATCGGGCAAAGGTTTTGGCGGCGGTTGTGGCGGCTGGCCCTGCTGCTGGCGCTGGCCCTTGTGATGGCCCAGTGCCTGCTCGGCGGCTGGATGGCCAGCCACTGGGCGGCCGAGCAGTGTCTGGCTTCGGGGCAGGGCTGCAACCTGCTGGCCCTGCACCGGCGCCTCGCCAGCGGCGCCGGTGCCTCCCTGCTGCTCCTGGCCCCCTTGGGGATCGTGCTGCCGGGCCAGAGCCGGTCTGGGCGGGCCCTGGCCGTGGCCGCCGGCGCCCTGGTGGTGCTCCAGATCGCCCTGGGCGTTGTCACCCTGCGGCTGGGTCTCACCGTGCCCGCGGTCACCATCGCCCACCAGTTGGGCGCCGCCCTGCTGGTGGCCCTGCTGGCCGGCCAGTTCGGTCTCTCCCTGGCGCCGTCGGCGCCCTCCCTGCCGGCCCCCGGGCCTGCCGCTGTCCTTCCCATTCGGAGCTGAACCATGGTGAGTCTCACCGCCCTGCCGGTGGCCCGACCGACGGTCCCCCGCTCCGTGGCGCTGCCGGCCTGGCTCGAGGTGGCCAAGCCCCGCCTGATCCCCCTGCTGCTGGCCACCACCCTGGCCGGGATGGCCATCACCGGCGGGGGCATCACCGCTCCGGTGATCGCCTGCACCCTGGTGGGTGGCGCGCTGGCCTCGGCGGCAGCCGGGGTGCTGAACTGCCTCTGGGAGCAGGATCTGGACGGACGCATGCAGCGCACCAGCCGCCGCGCGCTCCCCTCCGGCCGCCTGGCCCAGCAGCAGGCCTTCGCCATGGCCGTGGCCCTCACGCTCGCGGCCGTGGGCGTGCTGGTGGTGGGGGTCAACGCCCTGGCGGCCAGCCTGGCGCTGCTGGGTCTCTGCAGTTACGTGCTGCTCTACACCGCCCTGCTCAAGCCCCGCACACCCCAGAACATCGTGATCGGGGGTGTGGCCGGAGCGATTCCTCCCCTGGTGGGGGCCGCGGCGGCCAGTGGGGGGCTGTCCCTGTCGAGCTGGTGGCTGTTCGCCCTCGTGATGGTGTGGACCCCCGCCCACTTCTGGGCCCTGGCCCTGCTGCTCAGGGACGACTACCGCTCGGTGGGCATCCCCATGCTCCCCGTGGTGAAGGGGGTGTCCGTGACCGCCCGTGCCATCCGCACCTATGCCTGGATCACCGTGGTGCTGAGTTTGGGCGGCGTTTGGATGCTTCCCAGTGGCGGTCTGCTCTACGGGCTGCTGGTGCTTCCCTTCAACGGCCGACTGCTGCAGCTCGTGCAGGCCCTGGTGGCCCGGCCGGAGGATCCCGGCTGCGCCCGGTCCCTGTTCCGTTGGTCGATCCTTTACCTCTTCGGGATCAGCCTGCTGCTGCTGCTGGCCCGTCTGCCCCAGGCCGACGCCCTCTCCATGCCGTTGGGGATGCTGCCTACATTGGGCGGCTGATCAGCGGAACAGGGCTGCCATGGCCATGGGAGTGGGGAGGTGGTGATCGCGATCCGGGAGCTGCACAAGACCTACAGCAGCGGCGGCAAGCACGTGCAGGCCCTCAACGGCCTCAGCCTCTCGGTTCCAGAGGGCACCCTCTACGGCCTGCTCGGGCCCAACGGCGCCGGCAAGACCACGGCCCTGCGCATCCTCTGCACCCTGCTCGCACCGGATCGGGGCAGCGTCGAGGTGTCCGGCGTCGATGCCCTCCGCTCCCCGCGGCAGGTACGGCGCCTGCTGGGCTATGTGGCCCAGGAGGTGGCGATCGACAAGATCCTCACGGGCCGGGAGCTGCTCCGGCTGCAGGGTGACCTCTATCACCTGCAGCGTGCCGGCAGGGATGAGCGCATCGAGGAGCTGATCGGCCTGCTGGGCATGGCCGACTGGATCGACAGACGCTGCGGCTCCTACTCGGGCGGGATGCGTCGCCGGCTCGACCTGGCCTCCGGGCTGCTTCATTCCCCCCGGGTGCTGGTGCTGGACGAGCCCACGGTGGGGCTGGACATCGAGAGCCGGGCGGCCATCTGGGCGGTGCTGCGGCGGCTGCGGGACGGTGGCACCACGGTGGTGCTGAGCAGCCACTACCTCGAGGAGGTGGATGCTCTGGCGGATCGCCTGGCGATTCTCGAGCGTGGTCGGGTGATCGCGGAGGGAACCCCCTCCGAACTCAAGGATGCGCTCGGCGGCGACCGCGTCACCCTGCGGGTGCGGGAGTTCAGCGATGCCGAGGAAGCGAGCCAGGTGCAGACCCTGCTGAGCGCCTGCCAGGGGGTGCGCCAGGTGGTGGTGAACCGCGCCCAGGGCTATTCCCTCAACCTGGTGGTGGATGATCTATCGGTGGTGGAGCGGTTGCGGCAGCAGCTGGCGGAGGCCGATCTTCCGGTCTTCGCCCTCGCCCAGAGCCGCCCCAGCCTCGATGATGTCTACCTCCAGGCCACAGGCCGCACCTTGATGGACGCGGAGCTGGCCGTGGCCGGCAGCCGCGATGCCAAGGCCGAACGCAAACAGAGCATGCGCTGATCCCCGATGACCTCCGCCTCCCCCGCCGTGTCCTCCTCCGCCCGTACCGGCGCGGACGCGACACCTCCCGAAGCTTCGGCCCTGGCTGAGATCAGCCAGGAGACGCTGGCCCTCACCCGCCGGCTGTTCGTGCAGCTGCAGCGCCGCCCCTCCACCCTCATCGCCGGAGTGCTGCAGCCCCTGATCTGGCTGATCCTGTTCGGTGCCCTGTTCGCCAAGGCGCCTGCCGGGCTGCTGCCGGACGGCATGAGCTACGGCCGCTTCCTGGGCGCGGGCGTGATCGTGTTCACCGCCTTCAGTGGTGCCCTCAATGCCGGCCTGCCGGTGATGTTCGACCGGGAATTCGGCTTTCTGAACCGGCTGCTGGTGGCTCCCCTGCGTTCCCGCAGTTCGATCGTGCTGGCCTCCGTGCTCTACATCACGGCCCTGAGCCTGGTGCAGAGCGTGGCGATCATGGTCACGGCCGCCCTGCTGGGCTACGGCTGGCCCGGGGGTTCGGGCCTGGCCCTGGTGCTGCTCACCCTGCTGCTGCTGGTGTTCGCCGTCACGGCGCTGAGTCTGGGCCTGGCCTTTGCCCTGCCGGGGCACATCGAGCTGATCGCGGTGATCTTCGTGGCCAATCTGCCGCTCCTGTTCGCCAGCACGGCCCTGGCTCCGCTGGCGTTCATGCCGGCCTGGCTGGGCTGGCTCGCGGCCCTGAATCCCCTTACCTTCGCCATAGAACCGATCCGCGCCGCCTACGCCGGCCACCTCACGCTCTCGGCCACCGTGCTCGAGGCTCCCTACGGAGATCTCACCGCGGGTCACTGCCTGGGTGTGCTGGCCGTTCTGGCGATCGGCCTGTTCGCCCTGATCCGGCCGCTGCTGGATCGCAAGCTCACCTGATCCCTCCGGTCACCGTGCCCCGTCCGCCCCGCTTCCCCGCCCCCGACCGCCCAGATCCGGAGGCGCGCCTGCTGGCGGCGGTGGCGGAGCGGGACGGCGGTCAGGCACTCCGACTGGCCGAGCGGTACATCCATCGCCGCGGCATCGCCACCTTCCACACTCTGCTGGCTTCACGGCTGGCGCAGAGCCAGGGCCTGGAGGCCGCTCTCTGGCTTGCTTCCCTGGTGCGGGTGGAGCTGGACCGTCCGGAGGCCCTGGACGACGGGCTGGCCAGAGGTGTCCTCGAGGCCGCCCCGGCGACGGAAGCGACGACCCCCGCCGCGGATCCCTGGGCATGGCCCGGCATCCAGCTGGAACCCGTCGTCATGGAGCAGCCCGAGCCGGCCGCCGCCGCTTCGCTGGATCCCACCTGGCTCGACGACGTGGCCCGCGAACAGCAGGCTCTCGCCGCCGTCATCAGCCAGGTGCAGGCGTCCCCCTCGGAGCCCGACACCGCCGCTGCCGCAGACGCCGCCGCAGACGCCGACTACGAAGCAGATGCCGACGCCGTTGCCGATGCCGATGCCGATTCCCGCCCCGAGCCTGCTCCTGTCCCGCCGGACTTCCCCCAACCCGAGGCCCTGATTCCCCGCCTGAAAGCCAGCTGGCCGCCCGAGGGCGCCCCCAGGTCGAGGCCGGCCCCGGCCCCGGCCTCCCTGGCGCGCCTGCGCTCCTGGCTGCATGACGACGCCCTGCCGGAGGCGAGCTGAGCGTGATCCAGGCCCCATGGCCCCGTGGCCTGATCGTCTCCGTGCAGGCGCCCGAGGGTTCCCCGCTGCGGCAGCCTGACGTGATTGCGGCCATGGCCGAGGCCAGCCTGCTCCAGGGGGCCCGCGGGGTGAGGCTGGAGAGTCCCGAGCACATCGGAGCGGTGCGGCGCCGTTGCCCCGAGGCCCTGATCGTGGGCTTGTGGAAGCGCAGCCACGCCGGCTGCTCGGTGTACATCACCCCCACCTGGGAGGACATCCAGGCGGTCTGGGCCGCAGGGGCCGACGTGGTCGCCCTCGACGCCACCACCCGCCCGCGGCCGGGGGGAGTACCGCTGGCCGAGCTGATCGAGCGAGCCACCCAGGATCTCGGGGCTCCGCTGATGGCCGACGTGGCCTCGGTGGACGAGGGGCTGCAGGCGGCCCGCCTGGGTTGCGCCTGGGTGGGAACGACGCTCTATGGCTACACCGAGGCGACCGCCGGCTGCCAGCCTCCCGCCTGGGATCTGCTGGGTCCGCTGCGGCGGGATCTGCCGGGCGAGGTGCCCCTGATCTGCGAGGGGGGAATCAGCTCGCCGCAGCAGGCCCGCGAGGCGAGCCAGCGTGGTGCCGATGCGGTGGTGGTGGGCACCGCGATCACGGGAATCGACCTGCAGGTGGCGGCCTACGGCCGCGCCCTGCAGGACTGAACCGCGCCGGCCCGGAGCGGCGTCGGCGGCCGGCCGCTCACATCATTCCCGGCATCCCCATGCCGCCCATGCCGCCCATGCCACCCATGCCGTCCATGCCGCCGCCGGCGGGGGGAGCCGGAGGTTCGGGCTTGTCGGCGATCACCGCCTCGGTGGTGATCAGCAGAGCGGCGATCGACACGGCATCCTGCAGGGCGAGGCGGGTGACCTTGGCGGCATCGAGGATGCCCGCGGCCATCAGGTCTTCGTAGGCACCCGTCTGGGCGTTGAAGCCCTGGCCGCTCCGCAGGATCTGGGCACTCACCACGTCGCCGTCGATGCCGGCATTGCCGGCGATCTGCTTCACCGGTTCGGCGAGGGCGCGCTGCACGATCTCGACGCCGGTGCGCTCGTCGCCCTGGCAGCGGGCCGCCAGATCGGTGAGTCCCTGGGCCAGTTCCAGCAGGGTGGTGCCGCCTCCAGCCACGATGCCCTCCTCCACGGCGGCCCGGGTGGCGTTGAGGGCATCCTCGATGCGCAGCTTGCGGTTGCGCAGCTCGGTTTCGGTGGGCGCTCCCACCTTGATCACCGCCACACCGCCGGCCAGTTTGGCGATCCGCTCCATGAGCTTCTCGCGGTCGTAGTCGGAATCGGTGTTGTCGAGCTCGCGGCGGATGGCGGCGATCCGGTCGGCCACGGCCGCCTGGTGATCACCGCTGGCCACGATCGTGGTGCTGTCCTTGGTGATCGTGATGCGGCGGGCCTGGCCCAGATCCTGCAGACCGGCCTTCTCCAGGGTCATGGCCTGGTCTTCGCTGATCACGGTGGCGCCGGTGAGGATGGCGATGTCCTGCAGGTAGGCCTTGCGGCGATCCCCGAAGGACGGCGCCCGCACGGCGGCAACCTGCAGCACGCCGCGGTTCTTGTTCACCACCAGGGTGGCCAGGGCCTCACCCTCCACCTCCTCGGCGAGGATCAGCAGTGGCCGCCCATGGCGCGACACCGCCTCCAGCACGGGCACCAGGTCGGTGATGGCGCTGATCTTGCGGTCGGTGATCAGCACCAGCGGGTTCTCGAACACGCACTCGCGGCGGTCCTGGTCGGTGACGAAATAGGGGGAGCTGTAGCCCCGGTCGAAGGCCATGCCCTCCGTGATCTCCAGCTCGGTGGCCAGGGAATTCGACTCCTCCACCGTGATCACCCCGTCGGCGGTGACCTTGGCCATGGCCTCGGCGATCATGCGGCCGATCTCCTCATCGTTGCCGGCACTCACCGTCGCCACCTGGCGGATGGCGTCACCTTCCACGGCCTGGGATCGGGAGGCGATCCCCTCCACCACCTGGGCGGCGGCCCGCTCCATGCCGCGGCGGAGCGTCACCGGGCTGGCGCCGGCGGCCACATTGCGCAGGCCCTCCCGCACCAGGGCCTGGGCCAGCACGGTGGCGGTGGTGGTGCCGTCGCCGGCCTTGTCCTTGGTCTTGGTGGCCACCTGCTGCATCAGCTTGGCGCCGAGGTTCTCGAACGGATCCTCCAGTTCGATCTCCTTGGCGATGGTCACGCCGTCGTTGACGATGTCGGGGGCCCCGAACTTCTTCTCCAGCACCACATTGCGACCCTTGGGGCCGATGGTCACCTTCACGGCATCGGCGAGGGCGTTCACCCCCTTCTCGAGGGAGGCGCGGGACGCGTCGGAAAAGCTGACCAGCTTGGCCATCGGAGAATGCACGGGCTTGGAAACTCAGATTCCCATGGGGCCGGGGGGCCGGTCTGGTGGGGAAAGCCGAATCCACCTGGGCGCAGGAGCTCAGCGCCGGTAGGGTCTGGTCAGGGAGCCGGAGCCGCGCACGCGCTTTGGAAGAGCTGCTTCACACCGCCCTCGACACCGCGGCCGGCGAAGCCCTGGCCATGGACTCCGGCTCCACCCCCAGCGCCATGGTGTTCGTGCTGGTCACGGCCCTGGGGCTGCTGATGGCCCTGATCTACGTGCCGCTGCGGCTCTACTTCACCCTCACGGAGCGGAGCCGGCGCCTGCGGCTGCTGCAGCGGATCCGGCGCCTGCGGGAGGAGCTGGGCCAACCGATCAGCAGCTAGCCGGGCCTCCGTGCGCAGGCCTGGTGCCTGGTGCTTAGTGCCTGCTGCCTCGCGGCTCAGCGCATCACCATGCCGCCATCCACCTGCAGCACCTGGCCCGTCATGTAGGCCGCGGCGGGATCGGCGGCGAGGAAGCGCACGGCTCCGGCCACCTCCTCCGGACGTCCCATGCGGCCGAGGGGGATGGACTTGAGGATCGGCTCCTTGTCGAGCTCGGCGGTCATGTCGCTCTCGATGAAGCCGGGTGCCACCGCGTTCACCGTGACGCCCCGACCGGCGAATTCGGCGGCGTTGCTGCGGGTGAGGCCGATCACCCCGGCCTTGGCGGCGCTGTAGTTGGCCTGGCCGGCGTTGCCGAACAGAGCCACAACCGAGGTGATGTTGATGATGCGGCCCTGGCGGGCCTTGAGCATGGCGCGACTGGCCGCGCGGGTGCAGAGGAACACGCCCGTGAGGTTGAGGTCGATCACGCTCTGCCAGTCGGCCGTCTTCATGCGCATCACCAGGCCGTCGCGGGTGATGCCGGCGTTGTTCACGAGCACATCGAGCTGGCCTTCCCGCTCCAGCACGGCCTTCACCATCGCGTCCACCTCGGCCTCATCGGCCACATTCGCCTGGTGGGACCAGGCCTTGCCGCCGGCGGCTTCGATGGCCGCCACCACGGCGGCCGCCGCCTCCGGGGAGCTGGCGTAATTCACCACCACGGTGGCCCCGGCTTCGCCCAGCTCCCGGGCGATGGCGGCACCGATGCCCCGGCTGGCGCCGGTGACCAGCGCGACCTGACCTTCAAGGGGAGCGGCGACGGCCATGGCGGTGGGGCGACTGGCGCCGATCGTATGGCGACGGGGGGACGCCCCCGATTCAGCCGAGACCCAGGGCCGTGAGCACGTCGGCGCTTCCCAGATCGCCGAGCTGGCCGGCCTGGCCCAGGGCCTTCACCCCCTCGCGGCTGGGCAGTTGCCAGGCCGGACGGCCCAGCGCCACCAGGGGCACCCCCAGCAGCACGGCCAGGTCGATGCTGGCGGGATCGCTGGCCAGCACCACATCGGCGCTGGCGAGGCCGGCGGCCTTCTGCAGCCAGGAGCCCTCGGCCAGGCGGGCGCTGCGCACGGTGGTGAGGCGCCGGCGGATCAGCTCCGGCAGCTCCTGCCAGCGTTCCGCCGGCCAGTCGGCGGCGCCACCGGCCGGCGCCTGGAGCAGCAGGGGGCCATCGCCTGCCGGCAGCGCCGCCACCGCCTCCTGCAGGGCCGCCGGCGCCACCGGCAGACGGAAGCTCTGGGCCTCGAGGGCCACGCCGATGGGCTTCAGCCAGGCCTCCCAGGCCTGGCAGGGCCAGACGCCCTCCGGTTCCTCCACCCGCTCGGTGGCGGAGAATCCTCCTGTGGCCACACGGGTGGGGATGTGGCTCATCGCCAGCATCAGGTCCACCTGGCGGCCGCTGGCCCGGTTGAAGCAGAGCTGGAAGTCGGGCTCACGCACCGTTCCCAGCAGATTGGCCCAGTCGGCGAGGGTGGCGCTGGCCCAGTTGAACGGGATGGCCCGGCTCACCTCCGGGTGGAGGCGCCAGAGCCCCACGCTGTCGGCGGGGCACACCACCTGGATCTCGGCCTGCAGCCGCCCGGCCAGGGCGGCGACGGCCGGGAAGGCCTGGAGCTGCCGGCTGCTGTCGCCCGGGATCAGGAACAGGGCGCGCATCGGAGGGGGCAGGCACGGCGGCCTGATTGTATGGAGCCAGCCTGGAGAGCCCCCGGCAGGGGAGACGCCTTTGCATCTGTTGATCGCCGCCGCCGGCAGTGGCCGCCGCATGGGTGCCGCCGGCAACAAGCTGCTGCTCCCAGTGGCGGGCCGACCCGTGCTCGCCTGGACCCTGGAGGCGGCCCTGGCCTGTCCGGCCATCACCTGGATCGGCATCGTGGGCCAGGCCGTCGATGAGGCGGCCATCGCCGCGATCGTGGCCTCCGCCCGCCCCGACCGGCCGGTGGTCTGGATCCTCGGCGGCGAGACCCGTCAGGAGTCGGTGAGCCGCGGGCTCGCGGCCCTGCCCCCCCAGGCCACGGGGGTGCTGATCCATGACGGGGCCCGCTGCCTGGTGGAGCCGGATCTGCTGGCCCGCTGTGCCGATGCCGTGGCGTTCGGGGCGGCCGTGATCGCCGCCACCCCCGTGACCGACACGATCAAGCAGGTGGATGGAGAGGGTGAGATCCAGGCGACCCCGGATCGCCGGGCGCTCTGGGCAGCCCAGACGCCCCAGGGGTTTCCGGTGGCCGATCTGCGGGCAGCCCACGCCGTGGCCGAACGGGAGGGCTGGAGCGTCACCGATGACGCCGCCCTGTTCGAGCGGCTGGGCCGGAGTGTGCGGGTGCTGGAGGCGCCGCCCTCCAACATCAAGCTCACCACCCCCTTCGATCTGATCGTGGCGGAGGCGGTGCTGGCCGCCCGGTGCCAGCCGGCCGAAGCCCTCAGTCCAGAAGGGTGAGCCGGCCCTCCGAGGCGTCCAGCCGTGCCCGCCGGCCCAGGGGAAGAGCCCCATTGCCCACGGCATGGCCCACCGGCAGCTCGGCCAGCACCGGCACCCCCAGATCGGCCGTGCGCTCCCGCAGCACCTCCTCCACGCTGAAGCGGGTGGCCCTGTCGCCGTCCCGGGCAGCGTCGCCGCTCTGATCCTCGGGGTCGCCGCAGCCTGTGAACCGGCCCAGGCCGATGCCGGCCAGCCCGCGCAGGGCGCCGCTCAGGCGCCACTGGGTGAGCATGCGGTCGATCCGGTACGGAGCTTCGCCCACGTCCTCCAGCACCAGGATGGCCCCGCGCAGTTCCGGAACATGGGGGGTGCCCAGCAGATGGGTGGCCACCGTGAGATTGGCCGCCAGCAAGTGACCTTCCGCCACGCCGTCCCGCCAGCCCACCCCCTGCAGGTCGGACACCGGCGCTCCGAACAGCAGCGCCCGCAGCCGCTCCTGGCTCCAGGCCGGCTCGGCCGCCAGCGTGCTCAGCAGCGGGCCATGGATGCCGCCACCCTTCCCCTGAGCCAGCTGGGACCAGAGCAGGGCGGTGACGTCACTGAACCCCAGCAGCCAGCGGGCCTGCAGGGCAAGGGGCTGCTCCAGCAGCCGGGCCGCGCCCCAGCCGCCCCGCAGGCAGGCCAGCAATCCGGCGCCCACCTGGTCCGCCCGCAGCAGATCCTGGGCGCGCTCCTGATCACGGCCCGCCAGGTAGCCCCAGCTCCGCTGTTCGAGCGCCCGCCGCTCCACCTCCAGCCCCCAGGCCTCGAGCACGGCGATTCCCGCCTCCAGCCGCTCCACCACCCCCGGACCCACCAGGGCCGAACTGGCGGCCACCAGGGCCACCCTGTCGCCGTGGTGCAGCGGCGGCGGCCAGGACAGTGCCGGACTCATGGCAGCCGTCCCAGCACCAGCGCCAGCAGCAGCAGCGCCCCCAGCCACACCTGCCGGCTGAAGTGGCGCCCGAAGAACCCGCGGGACAGGAACCCGTCGGCCCCGGCGGGCACGCGGTCCAGGGCGAGGCCTTCGCGCACCATGCCGAGGGCGCCCACCGCCCCCAGGGCCCAGCCCAGGGGGTGGAGCGCGCCTGCCCCCGAGGGAAGAGTCAGGGCCGCCAGCGCCAGGCACAGGCCCGTGCCGCCATAGCAGGCGGTGACCACGGCCGGTGCCCGGCCCTCCAGGCTGAGGGCACTGCTGCGCACGCCGATGCGGCGGTCGTCGTCCCGGTCGGCCATGGCGTACACCGTGTCGAAACCGAAGGTCCACAGCAGGGTGGCCAGCCAGGCCAGGGCCAGGGGCCAGCCCTGCAGGGAACCGCTGGCCGCTGCCCAGGGGATCAGCACGGCGAAGCCCCAGCACACGGCCAGCACCAGCTGGGGGTAGGGGAACCAGCGCTTGGCCGAGGGGTAGAGCAGCACGGGCGGCAGGGCCGCCACCGCCAGCAGCAGACAGAGTCCCCGGTTGGCTGCCGGCAGCCCCCACAGCACCACCGCCAGGGCCAGCAGCAGGGCCAACAGCAGCAGCAGCACGGCCTCAGCCACCCCCACCCGGCCGGAGGCGAGCGGCCGCTGGCGGGTGCGCTCCACCTGGGGATCGATGCGCCGGTCCCACAGGTCATTGGCGATGCATCCCGCCGCGCTCACGGCCAGACCACCGATCACCACCGCCAGCACCAGCGGCGTGTCAGGGGGGCCCTGGGGCAGCAGCCAGAGGCTCCAGCCGGCCGGGATGAGCAGGATCAGGCGGCCACTGGGCTTGTGCCAGCGCACCAGCTCCAGCCAGGCCCGCAGCCTGCGGGCGGTGCGGCTGGCCGCTCCCCTGTCGCGTGCGGCGTCGTCCATGCCTCCCCATCGCCGCGCCGAACGCTAGGGCGGCAGGACACGGTGCCAAACTGAGCCCGCCATGGCTGTCACCAGTTCGATGGCTGAGTCGTCCACCGCCCCGCGTACCGATCGCCGCCGGGTGGCTGCCATCGACATCGGCACCAATTCCATCCACCTGCTGATCGCCGAGGTGGATGAGGCCCTGCGCAGCTTCTCGGTGCTGCTCGCCGAGAAGGCCACCACCCGCCTGGGTGAGCGGGACCCGGAGACGGGGGACCTGAGCCCTGCCTCGATCGAGCGGGCCTTCCGCACCCTCCGTCATGACAAGGCCCTGGCCGAAAGCCATGGCGTCGAGCAGATCGTCACGGCGGCCACCAGCGCCGTGCGGGAGGCCCCCAACGGCCGTGATTTCCTCCAGGCCCTCGACGACCAGCTCGGCCTCACGGTGGATCTGGTGAGTGGCCCGGAAGAGGCCCGCCTGATCTATCTGGGCGTGCTCTCCGGCATGAGCTTCGGCGAGCAGCCCCACCTGATCCTCGACATCGGCGGCGGCTCCACCGAACTGGTGCTCGGCGACGGGCGGGACGCCCGCGCGCTCACCAGCACCCGCATCGGGGCTGTGCGGTTGCAGCGGGAGTTCTGCCAGCAGGAACCGCTCCCCACGGAGCGCCGCCGCTTCCTGCAGGCCTACATCCAGGGCGCCCTGGATCCGGCCGTGGCCGAGGTGAAGCGGGCCCTGCAGCCCGGGGAACAGCCGCGCCTGGTGGGCACCAGCGGCACGGCCATGGCGATGGCCTCCCTGGCCGCTGCCGAGGATGCCAAGCCACCGCTGAAACTCCAGGGCTACTGCCTGCCCCGGGCCCGGCTCGATCAGCTCGTGGAGCGGCTGCTGGCGATGACGCCGGAGCAGCGCCGGGGCCTGTCCGCCATCAACGAGCGCCGTGCCGAGATCATCGTGCCCGGGGCCCTGATTCTGCAGACCGCCATGGATCTGCTGGATTGCCCGGAACTGGTCGTGTGCGACCGGGCGCTGCGGGAAGGGCTGATCGTGGACTGGATGCTCCGCAACCAGCTGCTGGGCGATCGCTTCTCGTTCCAGAGAAGCATCCGCGAGCGCACGGTGCTGCACCTGGCCCAGAGCTACAGCATCGACCGGGAGCGGGCCGACCGCGTCGCCGCCTACGCCCTCAGCCTCTACGACCAGACCCGGGGGATGCTGCACCACGACGGCGGCGAGGGCCGGGCGCTGCTCTGGGCGGCGGCCCAGCTCCACACCTGCGGGAAGAGCATCAACATCTCGGCCTACCACAAGCACACCTGGTACCTGATTCGGCATGGCGAGCTGCTCGGTTACTCCCAGGCGGAGCACCTGATGGTGGCGGCCATCGCCCGGTATCACCGCCGCAGCCTGCCCAAGAAACGCCATGAGTCCTGGCAGCTGATCGAGGAGCGGGAGCAACGGCGCACGGTGTTTTCCATGGCCCTGCTGCTGCGGCTGGCGGCGGCACTGGACCGTCGCCCCGCCCGCCTGATCGGAGCCCTGCGGGTGCATCAGCCCGACGACGGCGTGCTGGAACTGGAGCTGGTGCCCCACGCCGTCGAGCCCGGTGAGCCTGTGCCTGATCTCGGGCTGGAGCGCTGGAGTCTCCGCTCCTGCGCGGAGGTGGTGGCCGAGGCCAGCGGCCTGGAACTCAGGGTGCGGGAGCCTTGAACCGCTGCCACTCCACATCGTTGATGTCGCCGAGCGGGCGCGAGCTACGCCCCGGGGCGGTCACCTCCACCAGATCGGGCCGTCCGGCGAGCACCAGCAGATCGCCCTGGTAAGGGAACACCCGCTCCCCCACAAACGTGCCGCGGAAGAGGCTGATGCCGCTGGATGTGCGCACCTCCAGCCAGCTCGGCTGGCCGGCCTTCACCACCAGGGCGGCCTGCTGCGGAGGCTCGCTGGGTGTGGCAGGAGGGGGGGGAGCCGAGCCGGAGGACGGTGCGGGCGATCCTGACGCCGCGGGATCGCTCGCAGGTTCGGCCATGGACGCTGCCGTGGTGACCGCCTGCTGAAGCCGTTGCTGGGCCACCGGACCGACGCGCCACACCGCCAGGGCGCCGGCCCCCAGCAGGGCGAGCACCCCCACCAGCTTCAGGCCAGGAGCGAGGGCCCCTGGGCGGGCATGGCTTGAGTGGGGCAGGACAGGCTGGCGCCGGGGCGCGGGTGCGCTGCTGGCGGCCGGGGTGTCGCCCGTCTCCAGGGGCTTCACCACCGGCTTCACCACCGCCGCGGCCCGGTTCTGGCGCAGGGCCTGGATCTCGGTGTCGATGTTCACCCCGAGGGCGCAGGCCACCCGCCGGGCCTGGGCGATCACGAACACCGGTTCGGGCAGCCCGTCGGTGTCGGCCTGCTCGAGGGACTGCAACTGTTCCCGGCCCATGTGGAGCCGCTGGGCCAGATCCTCCAGGCTGATGCCTTCCCGCAGCCTCGCCTCGTGCAGGCAGGCACCCAGCCGCTGCAGATCGGGGTTGGGGTCTGCGCTCATGGGATCCAGCTGATCCGGGGTTGGCGTTGGACGCAGGCACCGGCTGACGGGGTGGCCAACCGGACGCTGCCATCAGGCAGGCCAGCACCGCCAAGGGTTGCAGCTCCGGCCTGGAGATGCAAGGGAGCCCCAGGACGCGGCGTTCGGGCTGCGGATTCGGCGCCAGACCGCTCAGAGAGGGCTGGCGCCGTGATGGGCAACCGATGAAGCCAATGGGATGGGCGATACTGGATTCGAACCAGTGACCCCTTCCGTGTGAAGGAAGTGCGCTACCGCTGTGCTAATCGCCCGATCGGCCGGCGAGCACGCATCGCGGGCGCCGGCAGGAGCAGAGCTTAAAACACCGCCGGCCGCGACACCTCAGGCTGCGAACCCTCTGGCCGCAACCCCGGTCATTCGATCGGCGAACATGGCAGCAGTCTGCGCTGCAGTGCTCGCTGCACCCCGATCGACCCTGTGACCACGGCCTCCGACTCCTCGCCTGCCGGCAGCTCCGCCGCGGCCGACCCCCTGGACGTGCTGGTCGTGGGTGGCGGAGTCTGCGGCACCGCGCTGCTGTTCGAGCTGGCCCGCTACACCGACCTCGGACGGGTGGCGCTGGTGGAGCGCTACGACAGCCTGGCCAGGGTGAATTCCAGGGCCACCAACAACAGCCAGACCATTCACTGCGGCGACATCGAGACCAACTACACCCTGGAGAAGGCGCTCCGGGTGAAGCGCACCGCCGAGATGATCGTGCGCTATGCCGAGCTGCTCGATCCGGCCACCCGCGAGCGCTGCGTGTTCCGCACCCCGAAGATGGTGCTGGGCGTGGGGCCCGCTGAATGCGCCGTTCTGCGGGAGCGCTTCGCCCGCTTCTCCCCCCACTTCCCGGCAATGGAGCTGCTCGACAAGCAGGCCATCGCCGCGTGGGAACCCCAGGTGGCCCTGCTGGATGGGACGCCCCGGGAGGAGGAGCTGGTGGCGATCGGCATCCGTCGCACTTACACCGCCGTGGACTACGAGGCCCTCGCCGCGTCGTTCGTCGACCAGGCCCATGCCGCGGTGGCCTCCACCGACCGGCAGCTGTTGATCGAGCTGGGCACCACCGTGACCCGCATCACACGCGAGGGGGAGGGCTACAGGGTGAGCCTCAGTCCCACGCCCGGCTGCACCGGCGCCACGGCCCAGGGGCGCCGGGAGGTGTGGGCCCGACACGTGGTGGTGAATGCCGGAGCCCACAGCCTGCTGATGGCCCAGGCGATGGGCTACGGCCTGGAGTATTCCTGTCTGCCGGTGGCCGGCAGCTTCTACTTCACCCCCGACCTGCTGCGGGGCAAGGTGTACACCGTGCAGAACGACAGGCTGCCGTTCGCCGCCATCCATGGGGATCCCGATGTGCGGGCTCCCGGCAAGACCCGCTTCGGACCCACGGCCCTGCTGCTGCCCCTGCTGGAGCGCTACAGGCCCGCCTCGTTCTGGGAGTTCCTGAAGGTGCTGCGGCTCGACTGGGCCGTGCTGGCGGTGTTCTGGCAGCTGCTGCGCATCGCCGACATCCGCAACTACATCATCAAGAACCTGCTGTTCGAGGTGCCGTGGCTGCGCCGGCGCCTCTTCCTCGCCGATGCCCGCAAGATCGTGCCGGGCATGCAGCTCGAGGACCTGAGCTTCGCCGAGGGCTACGGAGGCGTACGCCCCCAGTTGATCGACAAGCGGCAGCGCCGACTCCTGCTCGGCGAGGCCAGCATCGAGGCCGAGCCGGGCCTGGTGTTCAACGTGACCCCTTCGCCGGGGGGAACCTGCTGCCTGGGCAATGCCGCCCGTGATCTCGAGCAGATCGTGGCGCGGCTGGGTTGCCGCTTCCACCGCGAACGCCTGGAGCGGGAGCTCTACGGCGAGGCCGGCGCCGGGCCTGAGTCTGTCGGGGGGTCAGGCCCCGCCGCGGAACAGGTGGGAGTGGCTGGCTGAGTAGAGCTTCGAGCGGGCTTCGGTGCCTCCCGCCTCAGCGCCCCGACCGCGTGGCGACACCGCAAGGGCCGGACTCACCACATAGAGGGTGGTGCGGATCAGGCCCCGTTCCCGGCTGGTGCGGGCCATCGCGGTGAGGGGCACCACCGCGAGCCACTGGTCGGGCCAGCTCACCCGGTAGCCGATCGCCACGGGAGTGTCGGCAGGGTAGTGCAGCAGCAGCTCCTGCTGCACCTCCTCCACGTGGCGGGCACTGAGGTAGAGGCAGAGGGAGGCCTGCAGGGCCGCCAGCCGGCCCAGGGACTCCCGCTCGGGAACACCGGTGCGCCCCCCCGCCCGTCCGAGCACGATGGTCTGCACCAGCCCTGGGATCGTGAGTTCCTGCTGCAGGGCGGCCGCCGCGGCCTGGTAGGCGCTGAGCCCGGGCACCACCTCCACCGCCACACCGGCGTCGGCCAGGCGGCAGATCTGTTCGTTGAGGGCTCCGTAGAGACAGGGATCGCCATCGTGGAGGCGCACCACCCGTTTGCCCGCTTTGGCCCGCTCGAGCACCACCGCCATCACCTCCTCCAGGGTGAGGCTGCTGGTGCGGATGCGTTCACAGGGCTCCGGGGCGAGGGCCGCGACCTGGGGACTCACCAGCGAGTCGGTCCACACCAGCACCTCGGCCTGCTCCAGGGCCCGCAGCGCCCGCAGGGTGAGCAGATCGGCAGCGCCGGGGCCGGCACCCACGATCCTCACCATGGGATCCTGCTGGATCAAGGGGTGACCCCACTGGGGTCAGGCAGTGGGCGGTGGCGTCCGTAGAGCCACCAGAGACCCAGACCACCCAGGGCAATCAGCAGCAGGCTGATCACCTGGGCCATGCGCAGACCGCCCTCACAGAACGGAGGCTCGGAGAACAGGCACAGGGGATCGATGCGCAGCCCCTCGATCCAGATCCGCCCCGCGCTGTAGGTCATCAGATACACGCAGCTCAGGCTGCCTGGCGGCAGCGAAAGCCGTCCGCGCTGACCCTGGCGAAACAGCACCAGCAACAGCACGCACACCCCCACATTCCAGAGCGATTCGTAGAGAAAGGTGGGGTGGAAATCCATCTGATCGAGGAACTCGGCCGGACGGTTGGCCAGGGGGATCCGCAGCTTCCAGGGGAGCTGGGTGGGCAGGCCGAAGGCTTCCGAATTGAAGAAGTTGCCCCAGCGGCCGATCGCCTGGCCCAGGGCCACGGCGGGCATGAGCACATCCAGCAGGGGCCAGAAGCGCTGGCGCCGCCAGCGGCAATAGAGGACGGTGGTGATGGCCCCACCGATCAGGGCGCCGTGGATGGCGATGCCCCCTCGCCAGATGGCCAGGGCATCGGTCCAGTTGTCGGCGTACTGGCGCCATTCCAGCAGCACGTAGTAGAGGCGGGCGCCGATCACGGCGCCCAGCACCAGCAGGGGCAGCAGATCGGCGATCAGGGCAGGATCGATCCCCCGGGCCTTGCCGAGACGGGTGGCCAGCATCAGGCCGGCCAGCACCGCCAGGGCGATCAGCAGCCCATACCAGCGCAGACTGAGCGGGCCCAGCTGGAACACCAGGGGCCCGGGGGAGGTGAAGGTGAGGAGAAGGCTCAATGGACAGGCACGCTCAGACGATGCCTTCGGCGGCCTGGACCTTCTCGACCTGACGCTTCTTGAGCACGAGGAAGATCTGGGCCACGGCAATCGCCGCGAAGAAGGCGAGCAGGCCGTAGATCCTCACAGGGTTCTGGAGCACCACTTCGGCATCGAGCTGACCGAAGCCACCCACGTTCGGGTCGTTGGTGAGGGGGGCCCCGGCGGCCACCTCATCACCCACGGCGGCGGTGATGGTGGGGCCTACGGGAATGGTTTCGCTGACGCTGGACCCATCGGCCGTGCTGATCTCCACCACGGTGCCACCGCCCTCAGCGGGGGTGATGGCGGACACGGTGCCGGCAGCGGGGGCGGTGAAGACGGCGTTGTTGGACTTCTCACCGGTGGGGTACACCTGGCCGCGGCCGCGGTTGCCACCCACGTGGAGCTGGTACTTGCCGAAGTGGATGCTGCTGTCGGTGGCCGGGTCCGGAGCCAGCACCGGGAACACGATCTCCTGGTGCTGGTCGCCGGGCAGGGGGCCCACCAGCAGGATGTTGGGCTGGTCGTCGGAATACTGCGAATAGAAGATGCCGGCCGTCTCCTCCTTGAGCTCCTCGCTCATCCGGTCCTGCGGCGCCAGGGTGAAGCCATCGGGCAGCATCACCACCGCGCCCACGTTGAGGCCGGTGCCGCTGCCGTCACCGGACACCTGCTGCACGGAGGTGTCGTAGGGAATCTCCACCACCGCCTTGAACACCGTGTCGGGGAACACGGCCTGGGGCACTTCCACCCGGGTGGCCTTCTTGGCCAGGTGGCAGTTGGCGCAGACGATCTTGCCGGTGGCTTCGCGGGGGCTGGCGTAGTTCTGCTGGGCCCAGAAGGGGTAGGCCCAGCTCGGGGCTGCGGCCCCGAACAGCACGATGAAACCGATCAGGGAGCCGAGCAGCAGGGAGAAGGGGCGGCGCATCACAGGAGGGGCGACAGGGGCGGAGAGGGAAAACGGATCAGACCCACCAGGGCTTGTCGCCGTTGCGGAAGTCGGTTTCGGTCCACTGGCTCAGGAACACGTTGTCGTTCTCGACCGACACGTGGGCCAGGGCCAGGGAGAGGGGCGCCGGGCCGCGCACCACCTTGCCAGTGGCGTCGTACTGGGAACCGTGGCAGGGGCAGATGAACTTGTTCTGGCCGCTGTTCCAGGGCACCACGCAGCCCAGGTGGGTGCAGATGGCATTGATGCCGTAGCTGCCGATGGCGTCGTCGCCCTCGACGATCAGGTAGGTGGGGTCGCCCTTGAGGCCCTGCACGAGGCTGCGGTCGCCCTCCTTGTGGCTGCCCAGCCAGCCGTTGGCCGTCACCGGATTGCCCAGTTCGTCCTTGGCGGCGGTGCCGCCGCCACTGCCAGCGGCCTTGGGCGGGATGAAGTAGTTCACCACCGGGTAGAGCGCCCCCAGCGCCACCCCGGTGACCGACCCGAAGGTCAGCAGGTTCATGAACTGCCGACGACCCATTCCGGGCACATCACCGCTCGAAGCGCTCGCTGGCATCTGGGTCATACGGGGCGGCCTGAAAGCCACAGCAACGTGGCGGCCACATTAAGGCCTGCTCCTCCCCCGCCGGGCCGGCGGACGGGGCGCCGCCAGGGTCTGCAACAACCCGTTGCGGAGATGGGTTGCGGCAGGGTTTCCCTGGTACGGGGAGGGGGCTCCCTGCCCGACGGCCTCGCCGTGGATTCCTCCCCCCCGCTCACCGCCGAGGAGCTGCTCGCCCTGCTGCGCCGCCGCTGGCAGGCCAGCTACGACATCCAGCTGGTGCAGCGTCGCGGTCGCCTGTATCTGCAGGTGATGTGGGCCTACCTCGAGCAGCAGTCCTTCCCGCTCTCCCCCGACGAGTACACCGCCAAGCTGGACCAGATGGTCGGGCTGCTGAATGGCCTCGGGGTGGCGGCCCAGGTGCGCCGCTGGCTGGAGACCACCAACGACAAACCGCGGCTGGGTCGGGCTCTGGGCCTGCCGCTGGAGCTGCCGCCCGAGAGGCTGAGCGAGTTCCTGCTCTAGCCGCGCAGCCGCTCGGCCAGGGCCACCATCCCCACACCCGCTAGATAGAGCCCCGTGATGGCGCCGGTGAGCAGCAGCATGGTCACCGGGTCGGTGGAGGGGGTGAGCACCGCTCCTCCCAGGGCCGCCAGCAGCACCACCCAGCGCCAGGCCGCGAGCATGGTCCGGGCCCGCACCAGGCCGAGGGCTCCCAGCAGCAATTGCAGCACCGGCAGCTGGAAGGCCAGGGCGGTGGCCACCATCAGCAGCAGCACGAAATCGAGGTAGCGCTCGATCGACCAGCTCGGCTCCACCACGTCGGCGCCGTAGCTCACCAGGAAGCGCAGGGCCGCCGGAACCAGGGCCCACCAGGCGAAGGCCAGGCCCGCGGCGAACAGCACGGCCGACCCTGCCACGGCTGGCGCCACCAGGCGCCGCTCCCGCCGGGTCAGGCCCGGCAGCACGAAGGCCAGCCCCTCGTAGAGCATGTAGGGGAGGGCGAGGGTGAGACCGGCATAGCCGGCCACCTTGAGGGAGACGAACAGGAACTCGCCGGGGGCGAGCTGCAGGAAGCGGATGCCATCGGCCGGCACCTCCAGCAGGCGCACCAGCGGCTTCACGAAGGCCAGGCACAGGGCCGCCCCCACCAGCAGGGCCAGCAGGCTGCGCAGGATGCGGCGGCGCAGCTCCTCGAGATGGTCCACCAGGCTCATCTCCACCTCGCCCGGGAACTCGTCGCCGGGGCTGGGCGGACGCTCCTCCATGGCGGAGATCCGCCCGATCCGGATCGGCGGCGGCGGCTCCAGGCCTGAAGGGTCCTCGCGGGCGCTGTCGGTCATGGCTCCTGTGCGGCCAGCAGGCTAAGAGCCTGATCAGGGCGGCCCCACACCACCTCGCCGCCCCGGTGGCGCACCGTGCCGGGAGCCGCCCCTGGAATCCGTTGCAGCTGGTCGGTGGGCACCATCACCACCGGCACCCTGCGGTTGCCGCGCCCACGGCTGAAATGGGCGGCCAGATCCGCCGCCGCCTGCAGATCGGCCTCCTCGGCCATCCGCTCCGAACTGCGCAGCACCACGTGGCTGCCGGGCTGCTCCTGGGCGTGGAACCACAGATCACCCCGCCGTGCCTGCCGGAACACGATCCACTCGTTCTGGCGGTGGTTGCGCCCCACCCGCAGTCCGAGGCCGCTGGGGCTGCGCAGTTCCAGGGGCTGCGGCTCCCCGCTCCGGCCCGCTGGCTGGCCGCGCCGGGCTGCCGCCCGGCTCCCCTCGATGCAGGGGAGGTGGTCCTCCAGGTCCTGACCCAGGGCCTGCAGCTCCTCGAGGCTCTCGGCCTGCTCCAGGTAGGTGAGGCTGGCATCCAGCCAGGCCAGACGCTCTCGATGGAGGTCCAGCCGGGCGTTGATGGAGGTGACGGAACGCCGCCGCTTGCGGGCCTGCTGGTAGAGCTTCTGGGCCGCGGCGATGCAGGTGCGGCTGGGCTGGCGCTGGCTCAGCAGGGCATCGGCCTCCCGCTGCAGCGCATCGCTCTCCGGCACGGCATCCAGCAGGGCCTGCTGGCCCGCGGCCTGGGCCGATTCCCGTTCCAGCAGCCGCTGAAGGTGCTGCTCCAGCTGCAGTCGCCGTCGCTGGAATGCCTGAGCGGCCAGCCAGCCGCCGTAATAGTGGGCCAGGCCCGTATTCACGGCCATGGTGCCTGGCCCCCCCAGCTCCCCGGGCAGGCACCAGCAGCGGTAGCCCTCCCCTTCGCGGATCCAGCCGAAGCGCTCGTTCTGCACGGCCTCCTGCCAGGCCTGCCACCGCTCCCACAGGTGCTGCCACTGGTGGGGCCGCAGCGCCCCCACCGGCTGCTGCAGCCAGTCGGCTGGCACCAGCTGGCGGGCCAGGGCCGGGCTGATGCCCTGGTAAGCCCCGCGCAGGGCCTGCTCCAGGGGCAGGGGCAGCAGGGTCAGCTGCTGCTGCCAGCGGGCCTGGGAGGTGGCCCGGTCGGGAGGGTCACCTCCCAGCGGCGGCGGCGCTTGGTAGGGATCGCCCGTGGCGATCGGCCGCAGCCGCGACTGCCGCGGCCGCACCTGCCGGCCCAGGGCCACCACCTGGCGGCCGCCGCGGCCATCGGGCTCGAGCAGGAACAGGTTGCTGTGGCGACCCATGAGCTCCGCCACCAGCCAGCGCCGGGGCGGCTCGCCCGGGCGTGGGGCGAAGCCGAGCTCCACCACCCGCTCCCAGCCGCTCTGCCGAATCTCCACCAGGGCGAGGCCACCGAGGCCGTGCTGCAGCTGCTGGGCCAGGGTGCTGCCGGCGCCCTGCCGGGGCGGCGGCGCGATCGCGTGCACCCGGGCGGCCTCGGCCTGCCAGCTGAGGGCCAGCCACTGCATGCCCTCCAGGTGTCGCAGGGCCAGATGGACCGTGCCGGGATCCGCCTGCTGCGCCTTCTCCAGCCGGCTCGGCAGCAGCACCCGCCGCCACTCGGCCAGCACGGCCTTGAGGCTGGTGACATCCAGGGTCTGCAGGCTCGCCATGGCCGCGCTGGAGCCCAGCCGCACGCGCTTCTACTCTGCAGCCCTGCGTTCAGGTGCTGGATGGCCCGCCTCACCGTGATCACCGGACCGAGCGGGGTGGGTAAGGGCACCCTCGTGGCCGGACTGGTGCGGCGCCATCCCGAGATCTGGGTGTCCGTGTCGGCGACCACGCGGGCGCCCCGACCCGGGGAGATCGAGGGCGAAACGTATTTCTTTCTCAGCCGGGAGCTGTTCGAGCAGCGGGTGGAGGTCGGAGGCTTCCTGGAATGGGCCGAGTTCGCCGGCAATCTCTACGGCACGCCCAGGCAGCCGGTGGAGGAGCATCTGGCGGCGGGCTCTCCGGTGCTGCTGGAGATCGAGCTCGAGGGGGCCCGGCAGGTCCGCCACACCTTCCCGGCCGCCTTCCAGGTGTTCATCAAACCCCCGTCCTTCCAGGAGCTGGAACGTCGCATCCGGGGGCGTGGCACCGACAGCGAGGAGGCGATCCAGCGGCGGTTGCAGCGGGCCCGGGTGGAGCTGGAGGCCGAGGCCGAGTTCGACGCCAGCCTGATCAACGACGACCTGGAGGCATCGCTGCAGCTGCTGGAGCAGCGGCTCGGGCTGGGCTGATCCGGCTAGGACCGACTCCGACTGGCCATGAAAAAAGCGGCCCGCGGGCCGCCTGGGATTGAGGGGGATCAGGCCGGAGGATGGAGAATCAGATCGGGGAAGAATCGGAAGATCTCGATCGTGATTCCGGCTGTGAGGGTGAACCAGACGGCAGCTACGACGGGAGCGGTGGTGAGGAATTTCTTCATGGTTCCAGGTTTCAGCGAGGGGAGACGGTCACTTTGGAGTCGGCTTCAATCATCGATCCGTCGGTGAACTCTCTCAGTGCGGCCAGGGGCCAGACCGCGGCCGAGAGGGTGGATTTGAAGGCCAGGGGCATGTCGATCTGGATTTCGCGCATGGTGGCGTCCTTGCTGCCGCGGATCGCGATCAGATAGGAGCGACCAGCCCAGCCGATCGTGCCGGCGATGTAGAGGAAGAGGAGGCCCGGGATCAGGAAATCACCGGCATGGCTCCAGCGACCGTCCACGATCAGGTGGGGCAGACCGTCAGTGCCGCAGAGGGCCTCGCCGTAGACCGTGAACCGCGCCTTGGCCTGGTCGGTCTCTGCACCGGCGGCCCGCTGCTGGAAGCGGGGGTTTTCGGCGCAGGGGGTGAGACCGGCCACGGAGGCGTCCGCCCTGGCCACGGGCGCGAAGCCGAACAGCAGGAAGGCTGAGAGCAGAACCGCGCACAGGCGGGGGAGAAGACGTCGCATGGGATGTCTGGGTAGGAAGCCGGGAGGAGTGCCTTGCGGAACCCTGCGGCCGCGCTGGGCCACGGGGCAGGATGTCACTCGCGGACAGTAGGGGAGCTCTCCGGGCGCCATGCCGACGGTTCTGGCCCTCGAAACAAGTTGTGACGAGTCAGCGGCTGCGATTGTGCGGGATCGCACCGTGCTCGCCAGCGCCGTGGCCTCCCAGGTGGAGGAGCACGCCCGCTGGGGCGGCGTGGTGCCCGAGATCGCCTCCCGGCGCCACGTGGAGGCCCTGCCCGGCCTGATCGCCCGCGTCAGCGCCGAATCCGGCCTGGGGCCCGGCGATGTGGACGCCATCGCCGCCACGGCGGCGCCCGGCCTGCTGGGGGCGCTGCTGGTGGCGTCGGTCACCGGTCGCACCCTGGCGCGGCTGCACGGCAAGCCGTTTCTCGGCATCCACCACCTGGAGGGACACCTCTGCTCGGTGCAGCTCGGTGAACCCCTGCCACCCGGTCCCTATTTGGTGCTGCTGGTGAGTGGCGGTCACACCGAGCTGATCCGGGTGGATGGCCCCGGGGCCTACACCCGTCTTGGCCGCAGCCACGACGATGCGGCCGGCGAGGCCTTCGACAAGGTGGCCCGGCTCCTGAATCTGGGCTACCCCGGCGGCCCGGCGATCCAGGCCGTGTCGGCCCCCGGGGATCCCAGGCGCTTCCCTCTGCCCAAGGGACGGGTGTCCAGACCCGAGGGGGGCTTCCATCCCTACGACTTCAGCTTCAGCGGCCTGAAGACGGCGATGCTGCGGCTGGTGCGCCAGCTGGAGCAGGACGGCGGCCCCCTGCCCGTGGCCGATCTGGCGGCCAGCTTCGAGCAGGTCGTGGCGGAGGTGCTGGTGGAGCGGAGCTGCCGCTGCGCCGTGGATCAGCGGCTGAACACCCTGGTGCTGGTGGGCGGCGTGGCGGCGAACCGGCGGCTGCGGGGCCTGCTGGAGGACCGCGCCGCCCGGGACGGCCTGCACTGGCGGGTCGCGCCTCTGCCGTACTGCACCGACAATGCGGCCATGATCGCCGTGGCAGCGTGCGAGCGCCTGGCGGCCGGCCAGAGCAGCCCCGCAGGGCTGGGCGTGGCAGCCCGCTGGCCCCTGGAGCGGGCCGGAGAGCTCTATGGGGCGACACCCTGTTTCTAGCACCTGTCCTTGGCGCTGCCGGCCTGGGCCTGGGCTCTTGCCCAGGGGCTGGGGCCCGCAGGGTTGCCGTTCGGTGCCCTTAGGCTGACCCAACGCTGCCGGCTTCCCATTCATGGCCCCTGCAGATCCGGATGCCGCCAGCCAGCCAGCTCCAGCGCAGGAGGGTGAACCGCTGGCGGAGGATGCCAGCCACGAGCCGGTCAGCCCCACCGAACTCAATGCCTGGCGGCGTGGCTTCACCCCCCAGGCCGAGATCTGGAACGGACGCCTGGCCATGCTGGGCCTCTCGGTGGGCCTCACCGTGCTGATTCTGGCCCGGCTGGCCTTCCACTGATCCCGGCCCTCGGCATGGATCAGTGGAAGGGCTTCAGGTGCGTCCGCGCAGGGCCTGGGCCAGTTCGTTCGGCTTGAGGCTCTGGGCGATCGCATCGTCCGGGGTCACCCGGCCGGCCTCCACCAGGTCCTGCAGGGACTGGTTGCTGGTGACCATGCCATCGAAGCGACTGCGCCGCATGATCTCCTCGATCTCGTCGAGCTCGGCGCGCTGGATGTAATCGCGGCAGGCATCGGTGTTGATCAGGATGTCGTGGTAGGCCGCCCGCTCGCCATCGGTGGTCTTGATCAGTCCCTGGGCGATCACCCCGAGCAGGGTCTCCGACACCGAGCGGCGGATGCTGTCCTGCTCGCTGGGGGGATACATGCCCAGCACCCGTTCCACGGTCTTGATGGCGGAGTTGGTGTGCAGGGTGCCGAACACCAGGTGGCCGGTCTGGGAGGCTTCGATCGCGGTGGCGAGGGTTTCGCGGTCGCGGATTTCACCGATCAGGATCACGTCGGGGTCCTCCCGCAGGGAGGCCCGCAACGCGTTGTGGAACACCTTGGTGTGATGGCCCACCTCGCGGTGGCGGATCAGCGACTGGCGGCTCTCATGCACGAATTCCACGGGATCCTCGATGGTGAGGATGTGGCGGCTCATGTTGTTGTTGATCCAGTCCACCATCGCCGCCAGCGTGGTGCTCTTGCCGGAACCGGTGGGCCCCGTGACCAGGATCATGCCCTTCGGCCGGGTGCAGAGTTCCTTCAGCACATCCGGCAAGTTCAGATCCTCCAGGGTGGCGATCTTCTGCGGAATCAGACGCAGCACCATCGCCGGCCCCCGCAGGGAGTCCATCAGGTTGATCCGCACCCGCACGAAGGGGAAGGCGTGGGAGCCGTCGTATTCCTTGTCCCGCAGGAAGGCGTCGATCTCCGCGGGGCTGAGCATCTCCCGCATCCAGTCGTTGAAGGTGGCCTGATCGGTCACGGGCCAGCCGGTGCGGATCATGTCGCCACGGGAGCGGTAGCGCGGCTCCTCGCCCACGCCCACATGCACGTCGGAGTAGTTGCGGGCATTGGCCAGCCTCACGATGCCTTCGAGGCTCGTCGGCATCGGCCCCATGCCCTCGCCCTGCCAGACCCCGTCAGCGCCGCCGGTCTGTGGCACGGCGGCCGGCACGCCCGGATTGGAGGGGAAGGGCGAGGTGGGGAAGGGTGACGGCGGGAAAGGCGGAGTGGTCGTCATCGGAAACCCGGGATTGCTGCCAAGCTTCGCGACTCCCGGGGGTTCTGTCAGCTCCCGGTGCAGTTCCTAGGATCCGCCGGTTCGCAGGCCTGTGTTGACCGAGCCCCTTGGGCGCAAGCCCCTCGTGAGCATCGTGCTGGGCACCCGGCCCGAGGCGATCAAGCTGGCACCGGTGATCCTGGCCTTCCAGCAGGCGGAGGACTTCCGCACCCGGGTGGTGCTCACGGGCCAGCACCGCGAGATGGTGAGCCAGGTGATGGAGCTGTTCGGCCTCCAGGCCGATCACGATCTGGCCCTGATGGCCCCGCAGCAGACGCTCACCCACATCACCTGTGCGGCCCTGGAGGGGCTGCGGCACGAGTTCGCCCAGCACCGGCCCGATCTGGTGCTCGTGCAGGGGGACACCACCACCGCCTTCGCCTCGGCCCTGGCCGCCTTCTACGAACAGATCCCCGTGGGGCATGTGGAGGCCGGCCTCCGCACCGACAACATCTTCGATCCGTTTCCGGAGGAGGCCAACCGGCGCCTGATCTCCCAGCTGGCCCTGCTCCACTTCGCGCCCACGGCGCAGTCGGCCGCCAACTGCCGGGCCTCGGGTGTGATGGGCCGCATCCTCACCACGGGCAACACCGTGATCGATGCCCTGCTGCGCATGGCGGAGCGGGCCCCCTCCCTGGAGCTGGAGGGTCTGGACTGGCAGCGGCAGCGGGTGATCCTGGCCACGGTGCACCGGCGCGAGAACTGGGGGGAGCGCCTTCAGGAGATCGGGCGGGGCTTCCTGGCCGTGCTGGACCGCTTCCCCGACACGGCCCTGCTGCTGCCGCTGCACCGCAATCCCACGGTGCGGGAGCCGTTGCAGGCGCTGCTGGGCGATCACCCGCGCGCCTTCCTCACCGAACCCCTCGACTACGACCAGCTGGTGGCGGCGATGCGGGGCTGCACGCTGGTGCTCAGCGATTCCGGTGGCCTGCAGGAGGAGGCTCCGGCCCTCGGCAAGCCGGTGCTGGTGCTGCGCCGCACCACCGAACGGCCGGAGGCGATCGAGGCCGGCACCGCACGGCTGATCGGCACCGCCAGCGCCGACATCCTGGCGGAGGCCTCGGCCCTGCTCACCGATGCCGGGGCCTACGAGGCCATGGCCCGCGCCCACAATCCGTTCGGGGACGGGCAGGCCAGTGGCCGCATCGTGGAAGCCGCCCGGGAGTTCCTGTCCGCCCCGTAACGCCTCAGCGCTTCTTCTTCGACCAGGGGGGCAGGTCGATGAAGACCCGGGTGCCGGGCTCCAGACCCGAGAGGATCTGGGTGTCCTTGCCGCCGCTGATGCCCAGTTCCACCGGCTGGAAGGTGGGCTGGCGGTCCTTGCCCACCAGCAGCACCCCCGGCCTTCCCTCCTCCGTCACGATCGCCACGGTGGGCACCAGGGTCTCCGCCCGCACCTGGCCCGTCTTGAAGTTCACGTCGGCCGTCATGCCGATGCGCAGATCCGGCTGCTCGCGGCTGAAGCGGAGGATCACATCGAAGGAGGTCACGTTGTTCACCTTCACGGCCCTGGGGGTGATGCGCCTGACCACAGCCGCGTAGCGGCGATCGGGGAAGGCGTCCACCCGCACGTCGGCCTCCTGGCCGAGGCGGATGCGGCCGATGTCGCTCTCCGGCACCTTGGCCACCACCTCCAGGCCCTGGGCCAGCTCCACGATCGAGGAGCTGGTGGCGCCCGCCGTCGCGGAGGCGGTGGTGGTGGGGGTCACGAAGGCACCCGGATCGGCGTAGCGCTGGGTGATCACTCCGGAGAACGGTGCCCGCACCACCAGGTCGGCCTGCTCCACCCGGCGGGCGGCGAGGCGCTGGCGGGCGGCCTCAACGGACGCCTGGTCCACCAGGTAGGTGCTGCGCACGGTGTTGTAGTCGCTGAGACTGATCGCCTGCTGGCGGAAAAGCCTTTCGTTGCGCTCCAGCTCACTGCGGCTTCGCATCAGTTCGGCCTGGGCCGACCGCAGCTGGGCCTGGAGCTCCCTGATGCGGTCGGCGAGGTCGCCGCTGTCCATCCGCGCCAGGGGCTGGCCGGCCCGCACCACGTCGCCCTCCTCCACCAGCAGCGCTTCGAGCACGCCCTGCCGCTTCGGGCTCACATTGACCCGCTTCTCCGCGTCCAGTTCGCCGGAGGCACTCACCAGGCCAGGAAGATCCCCCGATTTGGCCAGTACGGTGTAGGGCTCCAGATTCGCCGAACCGGCGCTGCGCTGGCGCTGCCATAGCGTCACCCCGCCGAGCAGCAGCACGGCGGCCGCGGCGCCCGCCCACAGCCGACGGCGCTGCCACCAGCGCGGCGGTCGGGTTGGCCGCGGCACCACGCGGGCGCCGGCGCTGCCGGGGTCGCTGATCCCTTGGTCGGGGTTGGCCGGAGGCTGGGGACGGCGAGGGGTGAGCGTGGGAATGGGCCTGAGCGGAGCTGGCCCCAGTTTCGCGGCTGGAGGGCCCGGGTGGCGGCCCGTAGATTCGCCCCATGCTCAAAGCCGGAATCGTCGGACTGCCCAACGTGGGCAAGTCGACCCTCTTCAACGCCCTGGTGGCCAACGCCCAGGCCGAGGCCGCCAATTACCCCTTCTGCACGATCGAACCCAATTCCGGGGTGGTGGCCGTGCCGGATCCGCGCCTCCAGCAGCTGGCCACGATCAGCCGCAGCAAGGAGATCATCCCCACCCGCGTGGAGTTCGTGGACATCGCCGGCCTGGTGAAGGGCGCCAGCCAGGGGGAGGGCCTGGGCAACAAGTTCCTCGCCAACATTCGTGAAGTGGACGCGATCGTGCATGTCGTGCGCTGCTTCGACGACGACGACGTGATCCATGTGGCCGGTTCGGTGGATCCGGTGCGGGATGCCGAGGTGATCAACCTGGAGCTGGGGCTGGCGGATCTGGGCCAGGTGGAGAAGCGGCGCGAGCGGCTCAAAAAGCAGGTGCGCACCAGCAAGGAGGCCCAGCAGGAGGACGGCGTGCTGGAACGCATCCAGACGGTGCTGGAGGCGGGCGGGGCGGCCCGCACCGTGCCGCTCACCGCCGAGGAACGGTCCCTGGTGCGTCCGCTGGGGCTGCTCACCGCCAAGCCGATCATCTACGCCAGCAACGTGAGTGAGGACGACCTGGCCGGAGGCAATGCCCACGTGGAAGCCGTCCAGGCCCTGGCGGCGCAGGAGGGCGCCGAGACCGTGCGCATCTCCGCCCAGGTGGAGGCGGAGCTGATCGAACTGCCGGAGGAGGATCGCGCCGAGTTCCTCGAGGGGCTGGGCGTGAGCGAAGGAGGGCTGCAGAGCCTGATCAGGGCCACCTACGCCCTGCTGGGGCTGCGCACCTACTTCACCACCGGCGAGAAGGAAACCCGCGCCTGGACCATCACCGCCGGCATGACCGCACCCCAGGCGGCCGGCGTGATCCACACCGATTTCGAGCGGGGCTTCATCCGGGCCCAGACCATCGGCCATCAGCAGCTGGTGGAGGCCGGCTCGCTGGCGGAGGCCCGCAACCGGGGCTGGTTGCGCAGCGAAGGCAAGGACTATGTGGTGGCCGAAGGAGATGTGATGGAGTTCCTGTTCAACGTGTGAGCCGGGCTCAGCTCCAGGGGGCCGCGGTGTTGCTCGGACGGGCGCCTTCGGGGTTGAAGAACCGCTGGAAGGCCCGTTGTCCGGCCGCGATCAGGTCGCCGGAGGAGCGGGCATGGGAGAAGTAGAAACCCTGCTGATGGGTGATCCCGAGCTTGGTCAGCACTTCCGAGATCTCCTGGGTCTCCACGCCCTCAGCCACCACCCGCAGGTTCATGCGCCGGGCCAGGGTGGCCACCAGGCTCACCACCCGCAGGGCGTTGGGGTCGGTCTGCAGGGGCGTGACGAAGGCCTTGTCGATCTTCAGCTCGCTGGGCTGCAGGGTGATCAAGCGCATCAGGGAGGAGTGGCCGGTGCCGAAGTCATCCAGCGAGAGCTGCATGCCAGAAGCACGCAGATACTGGAGGTTCTCTTCGGTGGTGCGCCCCATCTCCATCACCGACTGCTCGGTGATCTCCAGCGTCACCTTCTGGGGATGAACCAGCTGTGAATCGAGCAGGTTGAGGATGGTCTGGCCCATCTGGGGGTGGCTGAGCAGATGGCCGCTGATGTTGAGGGCCAGGCGTGGATCGCCGCCCAGGCTGGCCCGCAGGGAGGCGTAACCCCGTGCGGCCAGGGTGATCAGCTCCAGGCCCAGGGGCAGGGTCAGACGGTAGTGATCGGCGATGTTGAGCAGCACATCGGGAGGGATGTCGCCCAGCTCCGGATGGCGCCAGCGCACCAGGGCCTCGACGGCGTGCAGGCCATGGTGCACATCAATGATGGGTTGATAGAGAATCCTCAGGTCGTGCTTGTGAAGCGCGGTCTGGAGATCGGCGAACAGCCTGTAGCTGTCGAGTTCGTGCTTGTTGCTGGAAACGTCAAAGATGGAGATCCGTGTGTCGATCTGGTTTTTGGCCTGGTACATCGCCGCATCGGAGCGCTGAATGGCCTGCTGGGGATCGGCCTCCTGGCTGTCCACCAGGGTGATGCCCACGCTCAGGCTCACCGGCAGATTCATGCCCGCGATGGGGATGGGCTCCTGGAAGCGTTCCGTGAGGCGAACGGCGAACTGATAGGCCTGGGCCTTGAGATTGTCCTCGCTGCGATCCTCCATGGCGGAGAGATCCATGATCAAGGCGAATTCGTCACCGCCATAACGGGAGATGAAGTCTTCCCGCCGGGACACCGCCCGCATGTGGTCGGCCACGGCGATCAGGGCGGCGTCGCCGACATGGTGACCGTAGGTGTCATTGATCATCTTGAACTTATCCACATCGATGAACATGATCACGAAGGGTGTATCGCTGCGCCGTGCCCTCTGGGATTCAATCGCGAGGCGCTCGAAGAAATAGCGGCGATTGGGCAGATCGGTGAGCGAATCGAACAGCGCCAGCGCCTTGGCCGTGCTCAACAGCCGCTCGAAGCTGCTGGCCACCTGGCTCAGCTTGTGCTCCACCTGGGCCGTGAGGTGCCTGGGGCCCTCCCCGGCTGACTCCAGCTCGCTGTTGGGTGCACCGAACAGCTTGGCCATCACTTCGTCTTCGACCGGCTGGGTGCGGCTCGAGGAGCTGGAAGGGCCCAGCCGCTCCAGGAGCCGGTCCAGCTTTCTGCTCGTGCGCTGGATGCGACGGGTGGCCAGCCGTTCGGCCTGGAGGTGGATCAACCGCCGCTGACGCCGTTCCAGCAGGGGGATCGCCCGGGTGGCGAGCACGGCTGCCAGCACCACCGAGACCAGCAGCAGATCGGGCAGCAGGGAACGGCCCTGCACCAGCGGCAGGATCGGATTCAGCAGCGCCAGCACGGCCCCCTTGGGCCCGGACACCACCGGTTTCACCGGGGTGGCGGCGGGCTGCAGCGGCAGGGGCTGCGTGCCGAGTTCGGTGGGCGTTCGCCAGGCGAGATGGCGGGCCAGGAGCAGGCCCATGCGGCTGTCGCTGCCGGAATCTGCCGCTTCCGGATGGATGGGGCGCAGAAGCGCCACCGTGCCCTGGCCGGAGCGCTGGGCGCGCCAGGTCTGCAGGGGCGCGATCACGCCCAGCTGGATCTGCTTCTTGCCCACCGCACAGGCGATGGGCTGGATCTCCTTCACCGCCGCCGCATCGAGCTGCTCCTGCACACAGCGCACACTCTCGGCCTCAGGCGCGAGGGGTTGCCCGTTTCCGCTGTGGGCCAGTTGCAGCTGCTTGGAGGCGTTGAACAGCAGCAGCTGATCGGCCCGGTACAGCGCCTCGGATCGGCTGATCTGCTGGCGCACGGCCTGGGGGTCGGCGCCGTTGAGGGCAGAAGTCAGCGGCGCCCAACGGCTCCAGTGCCGGGCGGAGGCCTGCAGGTCGTGCAGGGAGGTCTCCACCAGGGTCAGGATCGTGGCCTGGTCGTCCTCGTGGCGATGGCGTTCCTGCAGGCCGCGCACAGCGGCGGTGGTCGCCACCACGACAGCGACCAGCAGGATGGTGAGGGGAAGGGTGTGGTCCCAGCGGAGCGGACCTTCACGCCGCTCCTCCTTGATCCAGGAACGCAGCAGCTTGCCGGGACTCATCCTGACGGTCTCCCCGTGGCCGCACGCCCACCCCCTGCGGCAACGACGGCCCGTGTGCGCTCGATGGCGTGCCGTTGAGGGAGGACCACACGGCGGACCATCTCCGCACCGACGCACGACATGCAAGTCAAGCGAGGGTGCCTGGCAGGGTCAATGTTCAGAATCTGCCCGAGCTGGGAGCCGGATCCATGGACAACCGTGTGGCTCGAACCCTTCGGCGGAGCCATGGGCGAAGTCATTGGTTCTGAGCTCCCGATCTGATCTTCAGATCTGATCTTCAGATCAGAGCTTCAGATCGATGCAGAGCACGTAGCTGTCGCCGTCGGGATGATCGAGCCACATCGCCACGGTGCGGCAGAGATGGCCGGTGGCCAGGCTGATGTAGTTCTCGGTGGTGAAACGGGTGAGCCCCGTGCCGATCAGGCTGTAAAAGTATTCCTTGGTGGAGTGATCGGATCCCCGGTACCCCGGCGAAAACAGCAGGGTGTTGGTGTGAACGGTGCCGGGCCGGAGGTGGGTATCGCCCACCTGGATGCCGCGGCTGTCCAGCAGGTAGGCGGCCTCCACGCCCCCTTCGCCGGCCACCAGGGCGGCCAGCACCGCGTCGAAGTCGGACCGTTCGGCGCCCTGAAGCCGGCGGCAGCCCTGCTCCACCAGCCAGGCCATCCGTTGTCCGGTGGCGTGGCGCTGCCGGATCCCGGCGACCGCCCGGACCCGCAGGCGCTCCGAGGCCTCCCGCAGCGACAGCGGCAGGTCGTTGTCCTCCCGGGGAGCGGCCGGGGCTGGCCTGCCGAAGAAATAGCCCTGGAACAGATCGGCTCCCAGACCGGCGCAGCAATCGAGTTCCTCCACCGTTTCGATTCCTTCGGCCAGCACCAGGCAGCCGATGCTGCGGGAGAGATGGGTCAGGGACTTGACGGTCTCCTGCTGAAAGAAGTCCTTCTCGATGCCATCGATCAGGCTGCGGTCGAGTTTGATCACATCGGGCCGCAGCTGGGAGATGCGGGGCAGGTTGCTCTGCCCGGTGCCGAGATCATCCAGCGCGATCAGGAAGCCCAGATCGCGGTGCACGTTCACGAAGGTGATCAACGCCTCGGTGTTGCCCACCACGCTCTCGTTGATCTCGATCACCACCTGGCTGGGGGGCACGCCGGCCTGGCGGACGGCCTGAATCAGGGCGCCCGATCCCAGCACCCCGGTGTCGAGCACGGAGGCCTCGAAGTTGAGGAACAGCAGCGGCGGCGGCTCGGATTCAGCAAGCACCATCCCGGCGTAGGTGCTGAGGGCCAGCTGGCGGCAGTGACGGTCCAGGTGCAGAAGGCTGCCGGTGCGCCGGGCCTCGGCGAACAGCTCGTTCACCGGCAGGGCCTGGGGGCGGGCCAGGGCTTCCAGCCCGATCACCCGCTGCTGCTTCAGGCACACCACGGGCTGGAAATGCACATCCAGTCCTCCACCGCGCAGGAGACCGTCCAGCGCATTCCCTGACACCACCGGACGGGAAACGACCACCTGCAGGTCCGCGGGTTGCGGTGCAGGCCCCAGGGTTGTCAAGGAAGGCGCCTAAATATTCATCCCAAGTATCGCGACAGCCGAGAGAGGTGCGCGTAGTCCTTGCTACCGATCACCAGGTGAGCGGCGGATCGGCGAGAATTGAGCCAGTCGCGGTGGACACCATGACCCAGAACCCCGGTGCCTCTCCCACCCCGGATCCCGCTGCCGCTGCCACACCAGGGCCCGCAGCTGGGGACGAGCAGCATCCCCACAATTTCGACGTCCAGAAGGAGCTGCACCAGCGGATCCGCAACGACCCCGACTACGACGACTGGGAATACGGCACCGAGCCCCTGCCCCACGAGGCCTGGGCGCTCAGGCAGCCACCGCGGGCCTCGGCCTGATCCGCTGCACCAGCGCCAGCCCGCCCCCGCAGAGCACGGCCGCCGTCCACCACACGCCGAGGCCATGGCCCTGATGGTCCAGGGCCATCCCGGCCAGCAGCGGAGCCCCCAGGGCGCTGAGGGCGAAGCACTGGGAGAACAGCGCCATCGCCACGCCGCGATGGTCCGCTGGGGTGATCTCCACCACGGCTTCGCTGGCCACGGGCAGAAAGGCGGCCTCCCCCAGAGCCAGCGGGATCTGGGCCAGCACCACCAGGGCCACCCCGTGGCTGCTCAGGGCTGAGCCGCCCAGCAGGGCGGTGCCGATGGCGAAGCTTCCCAGGCTCAGCCCCAGGCCGATCCGCACCGGATGCCGGGCCAGGGCCCTGCCCACCGGCCACTGGATCAGCACCAGCAGGCCCAGCTTGAGGGCGATCAGGGCGGCCCCCAGGCTCTCGGGCAAGGCCTGCCGCTCCAGTCCTCCCCGCACCAGATCGAGCGGCAGTGCGCTCTGCATCAGAGCCGGCAGCGCCGTGGCCAGCAGAGCCACCGCCAGCACCGGCAGCAGCGGCCCCAGCCAGGCCGCGTTGGCGGCGCCGTCGCCACGGCCGCCGGGATGGCGCCGGTCCGGATCGGGCAGGGGCCGCATGAGCAGCAGCAGCACCATGCCGATCAGGCACACCATGTCCACCATGTAGATGCCCCGCAGCAGCCCGAGACTGGCCAGCAGGGTGCCGAGCAGCGCTCCGCCGGCAATCCCGGCCGCATCGGCGCTGCGCACCAGGGCGTAGCCCCGGGCGGAGGACACAGGGGCGGAGCCCTGCCGGCAGCTCAGCGGCACCGCCAGCTCGATGGCGGGCCAGTAGAGCCCCATGGCCATGCCGAACAGCAGCTGCCCCTGCAGGTATCCCCAGAAGTCCCGGGCCTGAAGCAGCAGCGCGTCCCCCCCCAGAGAGGCCAGGGCCGCCAGAAGCACGGGCAGGGTGCAGTTCACACCCCGATCCAGCATCCAGCCGCTCAGAAACCGGCTCACGGTGCCCGCGAGGGCCGCCAGGGCCACTCCCTGGGTCACGCTGGCGGCGCTGAAGGCCTCCTGGTGGAACACCATCGGGGTGAGATAAAGCACGCCGCCGGCACCGAGCGATCCCACCAGCCGCAACGTGGCCACTTCGCGCAGTGGCGCGGGAAACTGGAGCCACCAGCCTCGGCGCCGCGGCGTCCTCCCCGTTGCCAGCTCGGCTCCTTCCACCACCTGCTTCTCGCCTGTTCGGGGTTCTGGCCAGTCTGCTGGTGTCCCTTGCTCCCCTGGCGGCGCTGCCCTCCCGGGCGGCCTCGGAGCTGGTGGTGGAGCTCGATGGCCTGCAGCTGCCCATCGACCTGGACGATCTGGAGGCCTGGACCCTTACGCCCGCAGGGGCTTCCACCAGCCAGGCGCTGTGGCTCAACCTCCTGAATGCCGAGTCGCGGCGGGGTCTGATCCGCCTGCTGCGGGCGCCCCTGCTGCGGGACCGGGGCTTCGGGATCCAGTTGCTCAGCAGCTGGACCGGGGAGCCCCTGCTGCGGGAGGTGGGCGGCCTGCTCACCAGCCCTGACGGTGACAACACCGGGGTGCTGCTGCTGGCCACCCTGAACCAGTTGCTGGAGCGCCAGAGCACGATCACCACGCTGGATCTGCTGCGGGCCCTGCCTCCGGAGCGTCTCCACCTGCGGGTGGACGGTCTGCTGGAGCTGGCGAGCGACTGGCGCAGCCAGCTGCGCTCCCAGGAGCGGGCCATGGCGGAGCTGCGCGCCCTGCCCCTGCCCCAGCGCAGTTCGCGAACCCTGGTGCTCGGCCGGCAGGACCACGCCAGCCCCCAGCTGCTGCAGCTGCCCGTCGGCCATCGCCCCTCTCCCCTGCCGGTGGAGATCTGGCCGGCGCGCCGGGCCAAGGGTGGCCCCTGGCTGCTGCTGATGCCGGGGCTGGGCGGCAACACCGACCAGCTCAGCTGGCTGGCCGGCGCCCTCTCGGAGCGGGGCTGGCCGGTGCTGCTCATCGAGCATCCCGGCAGCGACGAGCGGGCCGTGAAGGCCTCGCTGGAGGGGCAGGGCCCACCCCCAGGAGCGGAGTCGCTGCCGGACCGGCTGGCTGATCTGCAGGCGGTGCTGGCGGCCCAGCGGGACGGCACCCTCCCCTCCCTCGGCCCCGCCCCCGCCGGCGATGACGGCATGGTGCTGATCGGTCACTCGCTCGGCGGCCTGGCGGCGCTGATGGCCGCCGGGCTGGTGCCGGAAAAGGGGCTGGCGCAGCGCTGCGAACAGGCCCTGAGCTCCCTGCCGGTCACCAACCTCTCGCGGCTGCTGCAGTGCCAGCTGCCCCAGGTGATGGGCGATGGCGCCGGGCAGACCTTCCCCGTGAGCGGCTCGGCGCTGCAGGACGCGATTCCCCTGCGCGGGGTGATCACCTTCAACGGCTTCGGCAGCCTGCTGTGGCCGGCCCGGGGTCTCGCCGACCTCAACCTGCCCGTGCTGGTGGTGGGGGGAAGCCTGGACCTGGTCACCCCGCCGGTGACCGAACAGCTGGACCTGTTTCTCGGCAACCAGAACCCCCGCAGCCGGCTGGTGCTGGTGGACGGCGGCAGCCACTTCTCGCCGGTGCGCCTGGCGGAGGAGGGGGAGCCCCTGTTCCGGCTCGGCGATCAGCTGGTGGGCGAGGACCCCCGCAGGGTGCAGGAGCTGCTGCTGGCCGTCACGATCGAGTTCCTGGAGGGGTGGCAGCACCCCAGCCTGCTTTCGCCCCAGCGCCGCGACCACAACGGCATCGATGCCTATGTGCTCGATCAGCAGCAGGCGCGCCGCTGGCGCAGCCGTCTCGGGCGCCCCTGAAAGGCGGCGAGCACACACTCCCCTCCCCTCCCACAGCCCTCAGAAACGGATGCGGGGATCGAGCAGGGCCACCAGCACATCCACCGTGACGGTGACGAGCACCACCAGTGCCGCCACCACCACCACGATGCCCTGCACCAGGGGGTAGTCGCGCTGGCTGATCGCCTCCTGCAGCCGGTAGGCGATCCCCGGCCAGGAGTAGGTGACCTCGATCAGCAGGGCGCCCCCGATCAACGAGGCCACGGTGATGCCGGTGATGGTGAGCACGGGCAGCAGGGCGTTGGGCAGGGCATGGCGCAGCACCACCCGCGCCTCCCCCAGCCCCCGGCTGCGGGCCGCCTCCACGTAGTCGCTGGCGAGGCTGCGGCGCAGGTTCAGCCGCAGGGCATTGGCGAAGATGCCGCTCAGCAGCAGCGCCAGGGTGCCGGCCGGCAGGGTGAGGTGGCGCACGGTGCCGGCCAGCACCCGCCAGTCGCCGCTGCCCAGGCCGATGCGCAGGCTGTCGATCAGGTAGAAGCCGCTGCCCTCGGGCGGCAGCAGGGTGGGCGGGAACCGCCCGCCCACCGGCAGCCAGCCCAGCCACACCGCGAAGATCAGCTGCACCACCATCGCCGCCCAGAACGGGGGCAGGGCGTAGGTGCCGATGCCATAGAGGCGGCCGGCCAGATCCAGCTTTCCTTCGGGTCTGGCGATGCCGGAGAAGCCCACGGCCAGGCCCACCATCGCCGCCAGGATCAGGGCCACGCTGCCCAGCTCCAGGCTGGCGGGCAAGGTCTGGCCGATCACCGTGCTCACCGGGTCCTGGTTGGTGAGGGACGTGCCCAGATCACCCTGGAGCAGATCGCCCAGGAAGTTGCCGTACTGCCGCCACAGGGGCAGATCCAGGCCCAGGCGGCTGCGCAGGGCCGCCCGGGCGGCCTCCGGGGCACGGTTGCCGAGCAGGGCGTCGATCGGATCGCCCGGCGCCAGCCGCAGCAGCAGGAACACCAGGGTGGCGATCAGCCACAGCATCAGGGGGGCCAGCGCCAGCCGCGCCGCCAGGTACTGGGCCAGCGCCCGGCGCCGACTCATGGCCGCACCGCCCCTGTTCCGGCCTCCGTGCCCGCGCCGGTGCGGGTGAGGGCCTGCAGCTGCAGCCGTCCCGAACCGTCGAAGCTGGGTGGGCTCACTCCCGGCTGGGCCCAGGCCCGCGGCGCCACCAGCCAGAGCGGGATGTAGGGGCCGGCCCCGGCGGTGATCCGCTGGATCCGCTGCAGCAGGCTGCTGCGCTCGGGCCCGCTGCTGCTCTCGCTGCGCTGCAGGAGAGCCTGCAGGCCCGGCTGGGCCCAGAAGCTGCCGCTGGCGGCGCTGGCGCCCTCCAGGCAGCGGTTCTGCTCCTCCTTCTCACAGGCGAGCAGGGGGATCAGGTAGTTGTCGGCGTCGGGGAAATCCCCCATCCAGTCCAGCAGAATCAGGGTGAAGGCCCCTTCGCCCAGCTGACGGTAGGCCGTGGTGGATTCCATCCCGGTCACGTCCAGCTGCACGCAGTCGCCCAGGTCCTGGCGCAGCTGAGCCTGCCAGGTCAGGGCGAAGAGGCGGTCGCTGGGGATGTTGGAGCGGAAGGTGAGGGGCACCTGCAGCGTGCGGCCCTGGCAGTAGCCCGCCTGGCGGTAGAGGCTGCGGGCCCGGTCGGGGTCGTAGCGCACCCAGGCGGTGGGATCCGAGCCCGGCAGGCTGGGGGGCACCAGTTCCCGCAGGGGCGGGCGCAGGCCCAGGGTCACCCGTTCGCTGATCGTGTCGCGATCAAGGCTGTAGGCCAGGGCCTGGCGCAGCACAGGATCGTCAAAGGGGGGCTGGTCGCTGAGCAGAGTGAGGTAGCTGATTTCCAGCGCCGGTCCGCTCCCTTCCAGCAGTTGTCCCTCCCGGCTGCGCTGCCGCAGCGCGGCCTGCTGGTCGATCTCCAGGCTGGTGGAGAGGAGCACATCCACCTCGCCGCTGGTGAGGGCGCCGAACAGGGCCGTGGAGTTGCTGAGCGACACCAGGTCGATGCCGTCGTTGGCCGGTGAGCGGCCCCAGTAGTCGGCGAAAGGTTCGAGCCGCTGCTGCTGCTTGCTGAAGAAGGTGAGCCGGTAGGGGCCCGTGCCCACGAAGCGCTCGTTGAGCAGCCGCCTGCCGTGCTGGCGGTAGGCGGTGGGGGAGAGGGGCGTGAGGGCCACGGCGCTGAGCAGCTCGGCCAGCGGCGCGAAGGGCTGGCGCAGCCTGAGCTCCAGCGTGTGGGAGTCCACTGCCCGCACCGCCTCGACCCGATCGCCGAGCAGGTAGCTCAGCTTGCCGATCGCCAGGAAGCGCTCGAGGCTGAACACCATCGCGGCCGCATCGAAGGGCGTGCCGTCGTGGAAGCGCACGTCCCGCCGCAGGGGGATGGTGGCGGTGCGTCCATCGGCGCTCAACTGTGGTGGTGCCAGGGCGAGACGCGGTTCCAGCTGGCCTGACGCCGTGACGACGTAGAGCGGATCGCCCACCGCGCTCAGCAGTTGCATGGCGCCGAAGGTGTAGGCCCCGGCCGGATCCACGCTGTCAACCCGATTGCGGCTGGCCACCACCAGCCGGTTGGTGCCCTGCGCCTCGGACTTCGAACTGGAGGTGCTGGGCAGGCACCCGGCCAGGGTGGTGGCGAGTGCCAGCAGCAGTGGGGCCCAGAGTCTGGGGGTCAGCCGCGCGGGCAGGTGCAAGCGATGGCCCTCACAAGCTGGGGGCCATTCAAGAGCGGTGGGGTCTGGCCGGCCGCACCTGCTGCAGGGAAATTTCAAACACCTCGGAACCGTTGCGGGCGAGGGGCCAGCGGCGCAGCCAGCAGCGGTCGTGGCGATCGTCCACGCCGATCACCTGGTACAGCTGCTCCCCGGAATCGAGAAGCACGCACTCACCCTGGTTGGGTGTGGTGGAGGCTGTGGAGCAGGAGAGGGCCGTCATGGGGCTGTCAGAACAGGGGGACGAACGGTGGAGGGTGGAAGGGGGTCGGGAGTGATGGCGCCATGGTGCGGAGCTCCCGGGGGTGGAAATGTTCATGCGGATACCATCTGGGCGGGTCGTGCGCGGATGGAGATCAACGGCTGGGTTCGTAACGGCTGAGTTCTTCACGATGTCTTCAGCTCTCTCCACTGTGGCCCCTGGAGGTGCCGAGGCGCCAGGGGTGAACGATCGGAGCCGCTGATCACGCCGATCAGTCCACTGCCCCGGCTCGGGTTCAGAGGGTGCGCAGGCAGGCCGCCACCGACTCCACTTCGGGCAGGGCTTCGATCCTGGCCAGGGCCCGGCGGAAGTCGGCCTCCAGCACCTCATGGGTGACCACCACGATCTCGGCATCCGCATTGCCGCCGTCCTTGTCCTGGGCCGCGAAGTCGTGGGCCGCGAACTGCACGATCGATCGGATCGACACGCCGGCGTCGCCGAAGCAGGTGCCGATCTTGCCGATCACCCCCGCCTCGTCCCGCGTCCTGAGCCGCACGTAGTTGCGGTGGGTGGTGAGGGATCCCTCCACCAGCGCGCAGGTGCGCCAGCTGCCGGCCGCCAGCAGGGGATCGAGGCCTCCGCCGGATCCCCCCGTGGCCTGCCGGATACCGGCGATGTTGAGGATGTCCGCCACCACGGCCGAGGCGGTGGGGCCGGCCCCGGCCCCCGGGCCGTAGAACATCACCTGGCCCACGGGGTCGCCTTCCACCAGGATCGCGTTGTTCACCCCGTTCACCCCGGCCAGGGGGTGGGTGCTGGGCACCAGGGTGGGATGCACCCGCACGTCCAGGAGGGGATGGTCGCTGCTGGCGTCTGAGCCGTCGGCCTCCATCAGCTGGGCCACGGCCAGCAGCTTCACCACGAAGCCCAGACGGTCGGCATAGGCCACATCGCGGGCCTCGAGCTGGTCGATGCCTTCGGTGGGAATGGCACTGCGGGGCACGGTGCCGCCGTAGGCCAGGCGGGTGAGGATGGCGATCTTGTCGGCGGCGTCACCGCCCTGCACGTCGGCGGCGGGATCGGCCTCGGCGTAGCCCAGCCGCTGGGCATCGGCCAGCACATCGGCGTAGGCGGCGCCCTCGGCGGCCATGCGGCTGAGGATGTAGTTGGTGGTGCCGTTGATGATCCCGCTCACCCGCTGGATCCGGTTGCTGCCCAGGGACTGCTTCAGCGGCTCGATGATCGGGATGCCGCCGCCCACGGCGGCCTCGATCAGCACGTAGACCCCCTGTGCGGCGGCTGCGGCGGCGATCTCCTCGCCATGGCGGGCGATCACGGCCTTGTTGGCCGTGACCACGGGCTTGCCCGCGGCGATCGCCCGCAGGATCAGGGTGCGGGCTGGCTCGAGGCCGCCCATCACCTCCACCACAATGTCCACGGCCGGGTCATCGACCACCGCCTCGGGATCGGTGGTGAGCAGCTCGGCCGGCGGCGCCAGCGGCCGGGAGCGGGTCAGATCCCGCACCGCCACCCGCTGGAGCCGCAGGGCGGCCACCAGGGGATGGCGGCCTTCAGGGCTGGCCAGAATGCTCGCCACACCGGCGCCCACTGTGCCCAGTCCGAGCAGGCCGATGCCGATGGTCATGCTGTGGTGCCCCGCAATGGCAGGATCCTAGAAATCAGGCCGCCAGGGCTCTGGCCTGGGCCTGCATCATCGCCATGATGTTGAGGAAGCCGTTGGCCCGCGACGGCGTGAGGCTGCCCTGCAGCCCGGTGGCGGCGATGAAGGCGGGATCGATGGCCGCGGCCTGTTCGGGGGTGAGGCCCTCCAGACCCTCGATCAGCAGGGCCAGCAGGCCCTTGGTGATGGCGGCGTCCGAGTCGCCCCGCCAGTGCAGGTGGCCATCCTGCAGCTCGCCCACCACGTACACCTGGGACACGCACCCCTTCACCTTGAAGGTGTCGGTGCGGAATTCCTCCGGCAGGGGTTCGAGCTTCTTGGCCAGCCACAGCACGTATTCGTACCGGCGCCTGGGATCGGAGGTGCCGGCCAGGCGCGCCACGATGCTGTCCAGGGCGGGGCTGCCCGTGGCCCCCGGTTTGGGCTCGGCCATTCAGAAACGGCGACGCAGCGCCAGCATGCCTGCTGCGCCCCCGCCGATGAGGGTGAGGCCCGCCAGGAGGACCCAGGGATCGTTCACCAGCCCAGGGTTGCTGATCGCTGTCCGCACCGGCGCTGCCGGGCGCAGGCCCAGGCTGGGGGCGGCGCTGCCGGTTTCGTTCAGCTCCAGATAGTCGCGGTGGCCGGGCCCGCGGTCCACCTGCACCTCCCAGTCCTTGGCGGCCGGGCTGGGCAGGCTGAAACGGATGCGGCCGCTGGCATCGGTGCGGCCCACCTCGATCGGCTCTCCGCCTGGGGGAAGCAGCCGCACCACGGCGTCATCGGCGGGTTCGCCGTTGCTGAAGCGGCTCTCCAGCATCAGCTCGTCGTTGAGGGCCGTGATCCTCTCGAGACTGCTCTCGATGGCGTGGCCCCACACCGGCGACGGCCCAGCCACGGTGAAACCAAGGGCAGCGGCCGCGACCAGAGGGCTCAGGCCCCGGGCGGAGAGAAGCGAGGGCAGGACCATGGTTCGCCGGGGATTCAGGACAGGGCTCAGGAGTCTTTCCAGCGACTCTCGCGCGTTTTGCCGGCCTGCACCATCCGCAGCATGGAGGTGACCATCATCGACAGGGCGTCGTGGCTGTCGCTGCGACCCGCCAGCTCCGAGGCCAGAACCCGCTCGGCGGCGCTGGGCGCCCCGGCTGGCGAGGAGCTCGCCATGGACAGGGATCCGGCGGTCATCGTCACGGGGCGAAATGAGCAATGGGGCGATCTTCGCAGAGGTTCATGGCCAGTCCCAGTCCTGTTGCGGCTTTGTCAAGGTTCGCGACACAGCCGGGTGAGGCCTGCCTCGCTGATCCACCCATCCATCGGGATGTCCCAGGGCTCCTGCGGCAGCCGATCGACCACGCAGCCCTGGGGCAGCACCGCCAGGGCCTCCACCCGTCGCCAGTCGGGGTCGCTGCGCAGCCGGTCGTACCAGCCACCGCCATAGCCGAGGCGGATGCCGCGCCGGTCGACGGCCAGCGCCGGCACCAGGATCAGCCGCAGGTCGGAGGCGGCCAGATCGCCGGCGGCGGCCGGGGGAGCTGGAATGCCACAGGCATCGGCCTGCAGCTCGGTGCCCGGTTGCCAGGGGCGATAGTGCAGGCGGCCGGCTGCGATCGCCGGCAGGGCCAGACGGCCGCGGCAGGCTGCTGACCCCTGCAGCACCGGCCGCAGATCGGGCTCGCCCGGCAGGGGCCAGTACAGGCCCAGCCAGCCGCTCTCTGCTGGCTGGGTGGGATCGCGTGGCGCTGCCGCCGCCAGCAGAGCGGGCACCTGGGCGGCCAGCACCTCCGCGAGTGCCCCGGCGCAGGCCGGCAGCAGGCTGCGGCGCCGTTCACGGAACTGCCGCCGCAGCTGACGCTTCCGGGCCGCAGAGGCAGACGGGGACTCGGGATGGGGCATCACCGCTGGAACCAGCCCGTGAGGGCGGCTGCGAGGGCATCGGCGGCATCGTCCGGTCGTGGAGGGGCTTCGAGCGCCAGCTCCCGCATCACGGCCTCGAGCACTTCGGCCTTCTCGGCATGGCCGTTGCCGGTGAGGGCCTGCTTGATCTGCATCGGCGGCAGCTCCATCACCGGCACCTGGAAGCGGGCCAGGGTCATGATCACCACGCCCCGTGCCTGCACCACGGCGATGGTGGTGCTGGAGCGGTAGAAGAAGAACTTCTCCACCACCGCCAGCTGGGGCTGCCAGCGCCGCAGCAGCACCCGCAGGTCGGCGGCGATCTCCACCATCCGCTCTCCCTCGCTGCGGCCGGCATCGGTGCGGAGGATGCCGCAGTCGAGCAGTTGCTGGGGCTGGGCCGTGGCTCCCGGCTGCTCCTGCACCTCGATCACGCCGTAACCCACCCGGGCCAGGCCCGGATCGATGCCGAGGATGCGCACCGGGCCGGGCCCGTCCCTAGGCCACCAGGGCCAGTTCGAACTGGCTCCGGTCGCTGGCGTCGGGGCGGTCGAACACCTTGCAGAACACCTTCACCACCCGCTCGCCGGAGTCGATCTGTTCCAGGGGATCCTTGCGCAGGCGGTGGCGCAGGCAGCAGGCGGCCACCCGGGCCACGTCGTCTTCGGTCACCTCGGTGCGGCCCTCGAAGGCGGCCAGGGCGCGGGCGGCCCGGTTGGTCACGATGTCGCCGCGCAGGCCGTCCACGTCGAGCTCACCGCACACGGCGGAGATGCGGATGCGCAGGTCGTCGTCGATCTGCACCTGGGGCAGGCGGTTCTGGGCCTCCACCACCCGGGCCTGCAGGGTGTCCTGTGTGGTCTGCACCGCGGCGTTGAAGCCGTCGGGATCGTTGTCGAAGGCGGTGCGCTGGTCCACCACCTGCACCCGCAGTTCGGGATCGCGCACGGTGCGCACCTCCACGCTCATGCCGAAGCGATCCAGCAGCTGGGGCCGCAGCTCCCCCTCTTCGGGGTTGCCCGAGCCGATCAGCACGAAACGGGCCGGGTGCCGCACGCTCACGCCCTCCCGCTCCACCGTGTTCCAGCCCGAGGCGGCCGAATCCAGCAGCACGTCCACCAGGTGGTCGTCCAGCAGGTTCACCTCATCCACGTAGAGCAGGCCGCGGTTGGCCTTGGCCAGCAGACCGGGCTCGAAGGCGCGCACCCCCTCGCTGAGGGCCTTCTCGATGTCGATGGTGCCGCAGAGGCGGTCTTCGGTGGCGCCCAGGGGCAGGTCCACCATCGGCACCTGGCGCTGCTCCACCGGCAGCTGTTCCCCCTGCTCGGCCCGCTGGCGCACCTCGGCGCTCTGCAGATCCGGATCGTCGGGGGAGCTGTTGTAGGGATCGCCCGCGACCACGGGGATCTCGGGAAGAAGATCGGCCAGGGCGCGGATCGTGGTGCTCTTGCCCGTGCCCCGGTCGCCCATGATCATCACCCCGCCGATGCGGGGATCGATGACATTCAGCAGCAGGGCCAGCTTCATCTCCTCCTGCCCCACGATCGCGGTGAAGGGGAAGACCCGGCGCTTGCGGGCTTGCGTCACGGTTGGCGGCTGGCTGGGGTCGGAGGGGATTGTTTCACAGGCAACAGGCTGAGCACCTGGGGCGGGGTGGCGTCGGCCGGGTAGATGAGCCGCACCCGCAGGCTGCGGTGGGCGCCCGGCGCCAGGCTCACGGTGCCCAGGGCCGGCCCTGGATCGCCGGCCCGCTGCACCAGATGGAAGCGGCGGCGGCCGCTGGTCCGTCCGCCGGGGCCATCCAGGCCGCTCACCTCCACCGGCCCCCGGAACATCACGGCCTTGGCGGGGGTGGTGTTGAAGCGCAGTCCGCCCTGGGGCTGATCGCCCTTGATGGGCGACTCCAGGGCAAGCTGCAGCTGCACGGGAGTGGTGCCGGTGTTGCGCAGCGGGATGGTGAGGTCATACTCGACCCCGTAGTTGCCGTGGGCGGCCCAGGCGGTGCCGGGATAGAAGGCCTTCAGTTCGGCGGTCTGCACCTGGCCGGTGCCCAGGGTGCCGCGCTCGAGCGAGGCGATCGGCCAGGAGATCGGCGCGGCGCTGGCCGGCAGCCAGGCCTTGTCCGGGGCGGTGATCGTGCCCCTCCAGACGCTGCCCACCTGCACGCCGCTGACCCTGGAGTAGATGATCCGGCCGCTGGCCCCCCGCGGCGTGGGCGTGTGCTCCTTCGGACTGAGCCCTCCGTCCAGCAGGCGGGCCCAGGTGTCGGCCGGGGGCGGGGCATCGTTGGGTCCGAAGGCGGCCAGGGTGGCCAGGCTCACCGGACCGCTGCTGAGCAGGCGCATCTGCAGGTTGCGGCCGTTCAGCAGGGGATCGAGCCCCCGCACCGGCAAGGGCAGCACCACCAGGGTGCTCGGCTGGTCCGGGGCGAGGGTCCATTCGCGCGCCAGTTCAGGGCTGCGCCGGCGGGCCAGCAGTTCGCCCGCCACCCGGCTGCCCGGTCCGGCGTAGGCCGGGGTGGTGGTTTCCTCCAGCAGGGGCGGCAGGGGCAGGAACGGGGCGCCCGCCATGGCCGGATCGAGCGACTGCGACAGGGCGGTGGAGCCTCCGAGCAGGCGCAGGGTCACCGGCTTCGGCCCCCGCGGCTGGGCCACCACCGCCAGCCACAGGGTGGAGTCGAGGGTGTCCGGCTTGCCGGCATACACGTGGTGGCTGAACAGATCGAAGCTGCCGCTGAGGGGCACATCCAGATGGGCCTCGGGCACGCCGCGGCCCCGGCCGGGGAAGGTGGAGAGCAGGATCCCCGGCCCCGTGATCAGCTCCGGATTGTTGTCGTTCACCACCAGCACGGTGTCCAGGCCGCCGGGGAGGGGGGCCACCGTCTGGGAGCGGAGCATGGGGGGCGCCGGAGCCGGAGCCGCCGGGGCCGCCGCTGGTGCCGCCCCCGTGGGCAGCACCAGGCCCGTGGCGGCGACCACGCCGGTGGCCGTGGAGAGCAGGAGACGGAGCGGGGAGATCATCGGCGGCCCACGAGGGTTTTGGCGGTTTCGGCGGCCATCGAGCGGATCAGCTCGGCGGAGCGCGGGTCGTTGAACGGCCCCTTCACCATGAAGGCGGCCACGGCCCGCTGGCCGGTGGGGAGATGGATCAGGGCGGCGTCGGAGTAGGCGATGCCGATGTCGCCGGTCTTGTTGTACACGGTGACGCCGAAGCTCAGCAGTTCGCTGTCCGGGTCTGCGGCGTCCTTGCCCAGGCCCTGAAGCAGTCCGAGCGGGATCAGGGTGTTGGTGCGGGAGGTGCCCATGATCTCGCGAAACAGATCCCGAGCCCGCGGACTCAGTGTCTCGCCGGTGTCCACCAGGGCGATCGACTTGGCCAGGTCGCGGGCGCTGGTGGTGTTGGTGCCCTCGAGATCCGGCAGCCAGTTGTTGATCACCGTGGCCGGCAGTCCCAGGGCCTGGAAGCGGGCGTTGAGCTTCTCCTTGCCCCCCAGACGCTTGATCAGGAGGTTGGTGGCGCTGTTGTCGCTCACCCGGATCATCTCGGTGGCCGATTCGAAGAAGGGGAAGCGGGTGCCCACCGGCCTGCTGGCCATCCAGCCGGCGCCACCCCCCACCACCTCCTTGGTGAGGGGCAGGGGCTCGTTCCAGCGGATCTTGCCCGCGTCCACATCCTCCAGGCCCGCCAGCAGGATGGGGGTCTTGATCGAGCTGGCGGCGGGCAGGGCCTGATCGGCCTGCAGTTCGGCATAGCGACCGTCATCCAGCACCAGCAGGAAGCCGCTGGCCTGAAGCCCCTGCTGGGCAGCCGCCAGGCGGGCCCAGGACTCGCTCAGGGCGGTGAGCTTCTTCTTCGGCTCGAAACGCCCCGGATCCAGGGTGCTGGCCGAAGCCTGGTTGCCGGGGTCGAGCTTCGGAGCATCCACCGCGCCGGTGGCCAGGTGGGGAGCCAGCAGCTTGAGCCCCGTGCCCGCCAGCACCCCCAGCCCGATGCCCATCACGGTGAGACGCAGCAGCAACCGCAGCGGGTGGCCCCAGCCGGTGCGCGGGGGCTCGGGTGGGCGGCCAGCAGTCAATGGAGGCAGGCGGCGAAGGTCACGACGCTAGGAGGGAGCTGCCGGGCTGCAGCCGGGGGGGTTGGCGCCCTGACGGCTGGCCCAGCGCAACTGGCGCACCATGCCGCGCAGCAGGGCGACCTCGCCGCTGCTGATCCCGCCCCGCTGCAGCAGCGCCCGCACCTTGGCCATGCGGGCATCGGCCGTGTGGGGATAGAGGAATCCCACCTCCAGCAGGAGAGCTTCGGCGTCAGCCACCAGCGCCTCCAGCTCGCCGCGGCGGCAGGGTTCGAGAACCTCTTCAGGTGGTTCGGCGGCATGTGCTGTCCTCTGCACCTGCCCATGCCAGGCGTGCAGGGCCAGCGCCACGGCATGGGAGAGGTTCAGGGAGGTGTAGGCCGCGGCCGTGGGCAGGGTGAGCAGGTGGCCGGCCTGGAGCAGTTCCCCATTGCTCAGCCCCCGGTCCTCGCGGCCGAACACCAGCGCCACCGTCTGATCGCAGGGGCCGCCGGACAGCCAGGCCAGGCTGGTCTCGGGGCCCTGCAGTGGCAGGGGTTCGCCGTCGCGGCGGCCGCTGGTGGCCACCACGCGGTGGCAATCGGCCACGGCGGAGGCCAGATCCGGATGGAGCGCGGCCTGATCGAGCACGGACGCCCCATGCACGGCCATGCGGCGGGCCTCCTCCCCGAACGGATCGCAGCGGGGGGACACCAGACGGAGCTGCTGCACCGCGAAGTTGGCACAGAGCCGGGCCACGCTGCCCACGTTGAGGGCTCCCGCCGGTTCCACCAGCACCACCACCAGGGGCGGCTTCACACCAGTCCGTTCAGGTAGGCCAGCAGGTCGGCCATGGCCTGGGGCTCGGGCTGGAAGCGAGGCATCGGCGGGGTCCGGCCGCTCACCACCTGCTGGATGAGCTGGCGCTGGCTCTTGCGCTGGGACACCCCATGCAGATCGGGACCCACCAGCCCCTGGGCGGCGATGCCGTGGCAGCCGGCGCAGTTGAGCCGGAACAGCCGGGCCCCATGTTCCACCGACCCCCGCAGCTCCAGGGTCTGGCGGGTGTAGGGATCGGTGCGGGCTGCCGGCAGCACCAGCAGAGCCAGCACCACGCAGGCGGTGGCGGCCGCCAGCACCAGGGCGGCCACCAGGCCGCGGGGCATGGCGGGTTGGACGATCTGGCTGTTCATCGCGACGCCTGGGGTTGGTGGGTCAGAACGGGGTTCTGATCGCCTGATCCCGAGCCTGCTCCAGCGACCGCTCCAGGGAGCGTCCTGGAGCGGGGAGGCTGGATCGGCGGTCGCGATCCGCTGGGACCCGGTACGGGAGAACGGTGGGCAGGCATGGGAAGATTGTGGCGCGAAAGCCCTCCCCTGCGCTCCCATGATCGAACCCCTGCTCTGCGGCATCGTGCTCGGTCTGATCCCGGTGACGCTGCTCGGCCTGTTCGTGGCGGCCTGGAACCAGTACCGCCGCGGCAGCGTGCTGGACGTCTGAAGCCCGGATTTCAGCTCTGCAGGGCGCTGCCCCCGGTATCCGGCTCCAGAAGAATCACCGTGGTGGTGCCGTAACGGCGGCGGTCCCTGTCCCGCCACCCCTCGGGCGTGGCGGGACAATCAGCTGTGGCGCACTCGAGCACCAGGCAGCCGCCCTCAGCCAGCCAGCCCCCCGCCGCCACCGCCCGGGCCAGGTCGCCATAGAGCCCGGCGGCATAGGGCGGATCGGCATAGATGATCGTGAAGGGCTCACCGGGGCAACCCCGCTGCAGCCAGCGGATGGCTTCGCCGCCGTGGAGCTCCACCTGGGGCGCCGGCCTTCCATCGTTCCGGTTCGCCTCGCCGGTCTGAACCAGATGAAGGTTGTGGCGGGCCACCGCCGCGATGCGCGGATCCTGTTCTACCGCCACCACCCGGCGGGCTCCCCGTTGCAGGGCCTCACAGGCCATCACGCCGCTGCCGCTGAACAGATCCAGCCAGGCTGCGCCACGCAGCTCACGGGCCAGCAGGTTCATCACCGCCAGGCGCACCCGGGATGCCGTGGGCCTGGCCCTGTCGCCGGGGGGACTCTGGAGCTTGCGGCCGCCGCTCAGCCGCAGGGTCATGGCTCCGCTGCCGCGTCTCCCCTGCCCGCCTGCTCCGTGAGCCAGTGGAGCCAGCGCTGCAGCATCGCCTGGCCGGCCAGGGCCGACTTTTCGGGGTGGAACTGGCAGGCTCCGATGCGGCCCTGCCACACCGCGGCGGTGATCCGCTCACCCGCGAAGTCCACCCGGGCCGTGGTGCAGGCCGGATCGGCAGGCACGGCTGCAAAGGAGTGCACGAAATAGACCCAGGCCTCGGGGGCGTCCGCCGGCAGCAGCGGACTCGGGCTCCCCGGCACCAGGGGCTCCCAGCCCATGTGGGGAATCGGGTGGCCGGGTTTGCGGGGCAGGGCCTTCACCCGGCCGGGAATGACCCCCAGGCCGGCGGCGCTGCCCTCGTCGCTGCCCTCGAACAGCAGCTGCAGGCCCAGGCAGATCCCCAGCAGGGGACGCCCCGCCGCGCACCAGCGCCGGATGGCGGTGGCCAGGCCGCTGTGCTCCAGGCGCTCCATGGCGGGGTCGAAGGCACCCACGCCCGGCAGCACCAGGGCGTCGCAGGTCTCCATGGCGTCGGCCCCGTGCACCGGCACCAGGCTGGCGCCGAGGCGCTCGAAGGCCCGTTGCACCGAATGCAGGTTGCCCATGCCGTAATCGATCAGACCGATGCGGGTCATCGCAGCGCGGGGATGGCGTCCGGCAGGTCCAGCCCGTTGAGGCTGTCGATGAGCTGGTAGAGCCGGCCCATGCGGCGCTTGTCGAAGTGGAAGCGGAGGCAGGGCCGCAGGAAGCCGCGCTCGTCGATGGTTTCGGCGGCCTGGATCACGCCCTGATCCACCAGATCGTCATAGTCGCGGTTGAGCTGATCCAGCGCCGGCGGGGGCACCGCATGGTTGAGCAGCAGCTCCACCCGGTCCTGCCGAAGGGCGGCAGCGTGGTACACGCGGTAGAAGCGGCCGATCTGCTCCATGGCCTCGCGGGCACTCTGGGTGAGGAACAGCAGGGAGGAATCCTCCGGTGAAATCAGCCCGCGCTGGCGCATCGTGGCCAGGCTGTGCTCGTGCCAGCTGAGCCAGAAGGGATCGTCCGGTGGCGCCAGCAGCACCAGGGGCATCGGCGGTGTTCGTCCCGTCTGGATCAGGGTGAGGGACTCGAACAGTTCATCGAGGGTGCCGAAGCCTCCGGGCAGCACCACCAGAGCATCGCTCTCCCGCAGGAAGAACAGCTTGCGGGTGAAAAAGTAGCGGAAGTGGAGCAAGCGGCCATTGCAGCTGCTCACCACGGGGTTGGGATGCTGCTCGAAGGGCAGATCCACGTTCAGGCCGATGCTGTGCTCGCAGCCGGCCCCGAGGTTGGCGGCCTCCATGATGCCGCCGCCGGCGCCGGTGATCACCTCGAAGCCGGCCGCCACCGCCTCCTCAGCCAGCTCCCGCGCCAGGGCATGGCTGGGGTCGTCGGCGGTGGTGCGGGCGGAGCCGAACACCGACACCTTGCGCACGTCCCGCTGAGGGCGGAACACATCGAGGGCCTCGCTGATGTCGGCAAGGGTGCCCTCCACCATGTGCCAGGCCTCGGGTTCGGACTCGTGGCGGCACAGGGAGAGCAGGGACACCAGGGCCCTGTCGATCAGCCGACGCTGGGGATGGCCTTCGATCGCTTCGGCGAGGGCATCAATGGGGCTGGTGCCTCCACCACGTTCAGCGGCGCTGCAGGGAGAGGGAAGGCCGCTCACGGCCGCGGGCTCGGCACGGGGTTCAGAGGTATTTGGTGATGGTTCCGGAGAGGGTGGTCTTGGGCACGGCACCGACCACGGTGTCCACTTTCTGGCCGCCCTTGAACACCATCAGGGTGGGAATGCTGCGGATTCCGTACTGACTGGCGACGTTGGGGTTTTCGTCAGTGTTCAGCTTGAAGACCTTGATCTGACCCTCGAATTCCTTGGCGATTTCATCCACGATCGGCGCCACCATGCGGCAGGGGCCACACCAGGGGGCCCAGAAGTCAACCAGCACAGGGACATCGCTCTTCAGCACGTCTTGCTCAAAGGAAGCGTCGGTGACGGCGGCTGCGCTGGACATCCTTGTGGGGGTCAGGGTTCCCGCAATCTAGCAAGGGTGCTCCGGATCTCCTCAGACCGGAGCAGCCAAGCGTTGCAGGGCTTTAAGGACAAAAGGCCCGGACGTGCCGGGCCGGAGGGTGTGAGGAGTGTGTGAGCTGTGAAGCCCCCACGGTTTCAACATACGACTTACTTGCCCATCCCCAGCTGCTGGGCTTTCTGGTACACCTTGCCTTCGGTGAGCAGCGAGGGAGCCACCACCACCTCCACCTGCTGCATTTCCTTGAGGGTGCGGGCCCCGAGGGTGCCCATGGAGGTGCGGATGCAGCCCAGGAGGTTCTGGGTGCCATCGTCGAGGCCGGCGGGGCCCCGCAGAATCTTCTCCAGACTGCCGGTGGTGCCCACGTTGATGCGGGTGCCGCGGGGCAGCACCGGGCTCGGGGTGGCCATGCCCCAGTGGAAGCCCCGGCCCGGAGCTTCGGCGGCGCGGGCGATCGGTGAACCGATCATCACAGCGTCGGCGCCGCAGGCCAGGCACTTGCAGATGTCGCCGCCGGTCACGATGCCGCCATCGGCGATCACCGGCACGTAGCGGCCGGTGGCAGCGGCGTGGTCGTCACGGGCAGCGGCGCAGTCGGCCACGGCGGTGGCCTGGGGGATGCCGATGCCCAGCACGCCGCGGCTGGTGCAGGCCGCACCGGGGCCGATGCCCACCATCACGCCGGCGGCTCCGGCCCGCATCAGCTTCAGGGCCACCTCGTAGGTGACGCAGTTGCCGATCACCACCGGCACGCCGAAATCGCGGCAGAGGGCCTCCAGGTCGAGGCTTGCCTGGCCCTCCGGACCGATGTGCTCGGTGCTCACCACCGTGGCCTGCACGAAGAAGAGATCGGCGCCCGCCTCGGCGATCGCCTTGCCGAAGCGGATGGCCGCCACCGGCGTGGCGCTCACGGCGGCGATGCCGCCCTTCTCCTTGATCTGGCCGATCCGCTTGGCGATGAGGTCTTCCCGCACGGGCTGGCTGTAGAGCTCCTGCATCAGCGGAACGAACGCCTCCTTGCCCACGGCCGCGATGCGATCGAGCACGGGGTTGGGGTCGTCGTAGCGGCACTGCACCCCCTCCAGGTTCAGCACCCCCAGGGCGCCCTGGCGGGTGAGCTCCACGGCCATGCCCACATCCACCACGCCGTCCATGGCACTGGCGATGATCGGGATCTCGCGGCTGATGCCCCCGAGGGTCCAGCTGCTGTCGGTCACCGCCGGATCCACCGTGCGGCCGCCGGGCACCAGGGCGATCTCGTCGATGCCGTAGGCACGACGGACGGTGCGGGAGCGGCCGAGCTGGATGTCCACCGGAAACTGACGTGTTCGGGTCAAGCTATCAACCGGCCCTCGGCGTCAGCTCCTGCCGAGGAAGGCATTCCAGCGGCGCTGGAGCTGCTGCATCAGCTGCTCGCGCTCGCTGCTGTGCAGCAGCTTCGGCAGCCCGTGGCGCAGGATCCAGATCACCCCCACGAGTTCCAGCAGACCGGGCACCAGCGGCAGGCCATCGAGGGCGGCCAGCAGGGCGGCATAGACCCGAAGCACCAGCACGGCGGCCACCACCGCCAGCAGGGCCATCAGGGGTGTGCGCGCGCTCTGCCAGAACTCCTGCAGCTGGCCGCGGCTCAGCCAGGCCTGCACCTTGCCGGTCAGCAGGTGCCATTCGCCGCCGGCCTCGCCGCTGTCCGGGCTGCCCTCCAGGGGCGGCACGCTCACGGTGGCGGCGACGCCGGGTTCCGGGGCGGGGCTGGCCGCAGGTGGAGTTGGGGTCGGCTCCCCCGCGGCGACGGGTTCCGGGGAGGGAGCTTCGGAGGACGGCTCCCCCGCAGAAGGCTGCTCAGGGGAGTTCTGCTCAGGGGGGCTCGCCATGGCCTCGACGGGCTCGGTGGCGCGCTCGGTGGCCAGCTCGCTGGCGGGCCGCTCCTGGGGCTGCTCCCCTGCCGGGGTGGCAGGGCTCTGGTTCTCGTCTGCCATGGCGATCAAGGGCGCGCTCCGGCGGAAATTCCTGGGCCGGAGCTTAAGCGGGGTTTCCGGATCGCCCTCCCACCCTCGCGGCCTGGCTTCAAGGATCGAGGGGCACCAGGCCTGGCCGCGAGCCCAGGGGCAGGGCCGGCAGCCGAAGGGGGAAGTCACCGCTCTGCAGCAGGCCGATCAGCCGATCGGTGATCGAGGCGGCCAGCCGCGGGCTGTGGGCGGGGGCACAGCGCAACCGCCGCCCCTGGAGCTCGAAGCTGCCCTGCTGCAGCTCCGCGTAGCTCACGCTGCCCAGGGCCGGTTTCACCCGGCGGGGAAGGGCCAGATCCAGCACCGGGGCCTGCAGGGCCTCGGGGCCGGCCGCGGCCCGGCGGGCGCTGGCCAGGTTGAGCAGGGGCACGGGCGCGGCGATCGCCACCAGCAGGCCACGGCCATGCCCTTCGAAGTGGCAGGAGCGCAGCCAGAGGGGGTCGAGGCCGTGAAGGTCCACCGCCACGGCCGCCACGGCGCCGGGGGTGCGGGCATGGCCGCTGCCCTGGCGGCGGGGTTGCGGCTGGTGGCCGCTGCCGCTGCCCAGCACCCAGCCGATCGCGCCGGCCACCAGCACGGGCGAACCGGGACCCAGCGCCTGCAGCCCTGGTGAGGTGAGGCCGATGCTGCCGGCGCCGCCGCAGCTGTAGAGCGCCGTGGTGAGGGGGCCCAGCAGGGGGCCGAGCGGGCTGTGGCACAGCCCGGTCTGGCTGCTCACGGCCACGATGCCGTTTTCGGCGATGGCCCGGTGCAGCAGCAGCCGCCCGGTGGCGATCCGCTCCAGGGTGAGTTCGGTGTGCAGCTCCCGCCGCGGATGCTGAAGCGTCGCCTCGCCAGCGGCGGCGAGGGGCACGGCCTCACCTTTCAGCAGCCGGTCCAGCACCGTGGCACCGCTGCTGCGGTCCGGGTCGGCCAGGCCGCCACCGATCGGCAGCACGAGCTCGCCGCTGCCGCCGCTGGCCAGGCCCTGCACGCCCCCCACCTGGACCCGCTGCAGCCGGATCGGCGGATCGCTGGGGCCCAGGGAGAGGTGGAGGCTGGCCTGGTCGGTGAACACGGCGTCGGCGGCCACCACCACATCGGTGCGGGCGAAGGCGGTGGCCAGGTCGTGGTCCTGCACCAGCTGCCGGAACGCTTCGGCCGAGCGCACCCGCAGCTCCCCCTGCTCCTGGCGCTGGCGCAGGCTCGCTTCGCTGCGCTCCTCAGCTCCCCGGGCTCGGCCGCTCATCCTGCGCTCATGGCGAGCTCATCCTCGGGCCCGGAAGCGGTGAACCCTGGCGGGAGTTCGGCGGGCAGAGCTGTCGATAGGATGGCTGTGTTGAAGGCAGTTCTGCATGGCGGATCCCACCGACCCCAACGGCGATTCGCGAATCATCCAGACCGATCTTCGCAACGAGATGTCGCGCTCCTATCTGGAGTATGCGATGAGCGTGATCGTGGGCCGGGCCCTGCCCGATGCCCGCGATGGCCTCAAGCCGGTGCACCGGCGCATCCTCTATGCCATGTATGAGCTGGGTCTCACCAGCGACAGGCCTTACCGCAAGTGTGCCCGTGTGGTGGGCGAGGTGCTGGGCAAATACCACCCCCACGGCGACACAGCGGTGTACGACGCCCTGGTTCGCATGGCACAGGACTTCAACATGCGCCTGCCGCTGGTGGACGGCCACGGCAATTTCGGCTCGGTGGATGGTGATCCGCCGGCCGCCATGCGGTACACCGAATCGCGGCTGCAGGCGCTCACCACCGATGCCCTGCTGGAGGACATCGAGGCCGAAACGGTGGACTTCGCCGACAACTTCGATGGGTCCCAGCAGGAACCCACCGTGATGCCGGCTCGGATTCCCCAGCTGCTGCTGAACGGCTCCACGGGAATTGCCGTGGGGATGGCCACCAACATCCCGCCCCACAACCTCACGGAACTGATCGATGGCCTGCTGGCGCTGATCGCCGACCCCGATGTGGAGGATCGGCAGCTGATGGCTATCATCCCGGGCCCCGATTTCCCCACCGGAGGCCAGATCCTCGGGCGCCGCGGCATCCGCGAGACCTACACCACCGGCCGTGGTTCGGTGACGATGCGGGGGGTGGCCTCGGTGGAGACGATCGAGGCGAAAGGGCGGCCGGATCGTGACGCCATCATCATCACCGAACTGCCGTTCCAGACCAACAAGGCCTCGCTGATCGAGCGGATCGCCGAGCTGGTGAACGACAAGAAACTCGACGGCATTTCCGACATCCGCGATGAGTCGGACCGCGATGGCATGCGCATTGTGATCGAGCTGCGCCGCGATGCCTATCCGCAGGTGGTGCTGAACAACCTGTTCAAACTCACCCCGCTGCAGAACAACTTCAGCGCCTACATGCTCGCCCTGGTGAAGGGGGAGCCGGTGCTGCTCACCCTCCGCAAGATGCTGGAGGTGTTCCTGGAATTCCGGGTCGAGACGATCGAACGTCGCACCCGGTTCCTGTTGCGCAAGGCGGAGGAACGCGACCACATCCTGCTGGGCCTGCTGATCGCGCTGGACAGCCTCGATGCGATCATCGCCCTGATCCGTGCCGCCGCCGACACGGCTTCCGCCCGCAGTGAACTGGTGGCTCAGTTCGGCCTCACCGAGATCCAGGCGGACGCGATCCTGCAGATGCAGCTTCGCCGGCTCACGGCCCTGGAGGCCGACAAGATCCGGCTCGAGCATGAGGATCTGCTCGCCAAGATCACCGACTACAAGGACATCCTGGCCCGGCGGGAACGGGTGTTCGGCATCATCACCGATGAGCTCGGCGCCATCCGCAACCGCTACCTCTCGCCGCGCCGCACCGAGATCCTCGACCTCGAGGGAGGCCTGGAGGACATCGACCTGATCGCCAATGAGCGGTCGGTGGTGCTGCTCACCGAAACCGGCTATCTCAAGCGGATGCCGGTGAGCGAGTTCGAGGCCACCAGCCGCGGCACCCGCGGCAAGGCCGGCACCCGCAGCCAGGGTGAGGAGGCCGTGAAGCTGTTCATCAGCTGCAACGACCACGACAACCTCCTGCTGTTCAGTGATCGGGGCGTCGTGTATGCCGTGCCGGCCTACCGGGTGCCGATCTGCAGCCGCGCGGCCAAGGGCACGCCGATCGTGCAGCTGCTGCCCATCCCCCGTGAGGAGCAGATCACGTCGCTGCTGGCCGTGAGCGCCTTCAGCGAGGAGGCGATGCTGGTGATGCTCACCAGTGGCGGCTACATCAAGCGCACCCGGCTTTCCGCCTTCAGCAACATCCGCTCCAACGGGCTGATCGCCATCTCCCTGGAAGACGGCGACGATCTGCGCTGGGTGCGTCTGGCCCTTCCCGGCGACAGCGTGCTGATCGGCTCGCTCAAGGGCATGACCATTCATTTCCGCCTCACCGACGAGGAACTGCGTCCCCTCGGCCGCACGGCCCGGGGCGTGCGCGCCATGAACCTGCGCGCGGGCGACCAGCTGGTGAGCATGGATGTGCTGTCCGCCGAACTGGCGGACCGGGTGGCCAGCTCCTCCGATTCGGCCGGGCTCGAGGAGTCGGAGCCGGAGGAGCTGGTGGCCGATGAGGTGGCGGCCGAGGAGGTGGCGGTCAGCGAGGGGCCCTGGGTGCTGGTGGCCAGCGCGGCCGGCCTGGGCAAGCGGGTGCCGGTGGATCAGTTCCGCCTGCAGAAGCGGGCCGGTATGGGGCTGCGGGCCATCAAGTTCCGCCGCGACGGCGACACCCTCGTGGGCCTCAAGGTGCTCGGCGCCGGGGAGGAGGTGCTGCTGGTGAGCGAGCGCGGGGTGATCGTGCGCACGGAGGCCGACGCCATTCCGCAGCAGTCGCGGGCGGCCACTGGCGTGCGCCTGCAGCGGCTCGATGCGGGCGATCGGCTGGTGGAGGTGGTGCTGGTGCCGCCGGCGGCCAGCGAGGACGAGTTGGACGCTGCGGTGGATGCCGAGCTGGACGCTGCGGTGGATGCCGAGGCCCAGGACCCAGCGGATTGACGCCACCGGAGAGCCGCAGCGACGTCGCCATCCCGGCCTCCCCCTGCAGCGATGTGCTGGTGATCGGGGCCGGGCCCGCCGGACTCTGCATCGCCGCGGCCCTGGCCGCCGAGGGACTGCAGGTGGCGGTGCTCAGCGACGCCGATCCTCAGGCTCCCTGGCCCAACACCTACGGCATCTGGGGCGAGGAGGTGGACAGCCTCGGCCTGGCCCATCTGCTGGGCCATCGCTGGAGCCACACCGTGAGTTATTTCGGCCCGGGCGAGGCCGACCCGGGCGGGCCCGGCAATCAGCCGGTTCTGCATGGCCGCGACTACGGACTGTTCGACAAGGTCCGGCTGCAGGCCCACTGGCTCGAGCAGGCCAGGCGGCTGGGAGTGCGCTGGCATCGGGGCGAGGCGGTGGGCCTGGCGTTCGAGGGCGAGCGCGGAGCCCAGGAACCCGCCGGAGTGAGTGTGGTGACCACGGCGGCCGGGGAGCGGCTGCGGGCCCGGCTGGTGCTCGATGCCAGCGGCCACCGGTCGGCCCTGGTGCAACGTCCCGATGAGGGGCCGGTGGCGGGGCAGGCGGCCTACGGCGTGGTGGGTCGCTTCACGGCCGCGCCGGTGGAGCCCGACCAGTTCGTGCTGATGGACTTCCGCTGCGATCACCTCAGCCCGGAACAGCGCTCCGAGCCGCCCTCCTTCCTCTATGCCATGGACCTGGGCGAGGGGCGCTACTTCGTGGAGGAGACCTCCCTGGCCCTGGCGCCGCCGTTGCCCTTCGACACCCTGCGCCAGCGGCTGGAGCTTCGCCTCGCCCATCGCGGTGTGGCGATCAGCGCCGTGGAGCACGAGGAGTTCTGCCTGTTTCCGATGAACCTGCCCCTGCCGGATCGTCA
>NZ_DS990556.1:610415-860940 GCF_000155635.1 Cyanobium sp. PCC 7001 | reverse complement strand
GGGGAGCAAGCGGGGCATGGCGACAGGGTCGGCGGGGTGGGCGTTTTCGGGAGTTTCCGCCTTCAGGCCGCCGGCAGCACCTGACGGAAGCCTCCCACGCTCACCACCTGCAGGGGCGTGTCGAACAGCGCACTCAGCGGACCGGCCTCCAGCAGCTCCTCCACCGCTCCGTCGCCCACCACCTGCCCCCCGCGCAGCAGCACGCAGCGGCGGATCTCGGGAACGATCGCCTCGATCTGGTGCGTCACCAGCAGCAGCGTGGTGCCCCGCTGGGCCAGCTGCCGCAGCAGGGCGAGCAGCTGGTGACGGGCCTTGAGATCGAGGCCGTTGGTGGGTTCATCCAGCACCAGCACGTCAGGGTCGTGCACCAGGGCCCGGGCCAGCAGCAGGCGCCGCCGCTGGCCATCCGAGAGTTCGCCGAAGGGCCGTTGGGCCAGGGCGCTGAGCCCCAGCTGAGCCATCAGCTCCGCCACCCGCTGCCGTTGGGAATCGCTGGGCTGCTGGCTGCGGCCCAGCCCCACCGAACCGAAGAAGCCGGAGAGCACCACATCCTCTCCTCTCACCCCGGGCCTGTAGTGGGCCTGCAGATCGGGCGACACCAGCCCGATCCGATGGCGCAGCGCCCAGAGGTTCACCGTGTCCCGCCCGAAGATCCGCAGCCACGACCCCGGCTGCACCACCGGATAGATCTCGCGGCTGAGCAGCTTGATCAGGGAGCTCTTGCCGGAGCCGTTCGGGCCGAGGATCACCGTGTGTTCGCCGGTGCACAGCCGCAGGCTCAGGTTCTCGAACACCGGCCGCCTGCCCCGGTAGGCCGTCACCGCCTGAAGCTCGAAGTAGGGCTCTGGCATCGCCGCCGGCCACGCCGCTCGGGTGTAGCGATTCTGGCGGTGCGGGGCAGGCCCCTCGCCGCTGCTGCCTAGGTTGAGAACCCGCACACCCCGGATGGCCCGGCCCGCCCTGCGCCTGCCCAGCAACGCCCCTGGCGCCTTCTACGTGGATTCCACCTGCATCGACTGCGGCACCTGCTGGCAGTGGGATCCCCACCACTTCGCCCCCACCGGCGACAGTTCCCACGTGGTGCACCAGCCGGAGGGGGAGCCGGAGATCGCCCAGGCCCTGCTCGCCTTGCAGGCCTGTCCGGTGGCGGCCATCGGGGCCACTCCCGAGCTGCTGCGCCACACGCCGGCCGAGGGCTTTCCTGCCCTTCTCTTCTCCCATCCGGCCGGCGCCGTGCACTACTGCGGCTGGGCCTCGCGCAAGAGCTTCGGTGCCAGCAGCTACCTCGTGGTGCGGCCCCAGGGCAACGTGCTGATCGACAGCCCCCGCTTCAACGGCCATCTGGCCCGCCGCATCGAGGCCCTCGGCGGGCTGGCCGCCATCGTGCTCACCCACCGCGACGACGTGGCCGACCATGACCGCTGGGCGGCAGAGTTCGGCTGCGAGCGCTGGATCCACCAGGCCGATGCCGACGCGGCCCCCGAGGCCGAGCGGCTGGTGGAGGGCCATGCCCCCGTGGCCCTCGATACCCAGCTGCGCCTGATCCCCACCCCTGGCCACACCGCCGGTTCGATGGTGGCGCTGCTGGGCGAGCAGATCCTGTTCAGCGGCGATCACCTCTGGTGGAGTCCGGCCCAGCAGGCCGTGGTGGCGTCCCGCACCTACTGCTGGTGGGACTGGCCCAGCCAGGTGGCCTCGGTGGAGCGGCTGCGCGACCTCGACGTGCGCTGGCTGCTGCCGGGCCATGGCGATCGCCATCCCTTCGAGCCGGGCGCCTGGGGCCCGGCGATCGACTGCACCCTGGCCTACTGCCGCGGACTTGCTGCGGGCTGAGGCCGTGCAGGCCGAGAGAACGCAGGCGGAGGCAGTGTGAAGCGGCATTGCCGCCAGTGAAGAGAGTTGTCCGTTGCGGGCCCTGCCCTCGACGCTGCCGTGGTTTGGGCCGATGGTGTGTTCAACCGATCTCGGAGGCTCCCTGTGGACGACACTCCGCCCAACCAGATGTCAGGAGCGCACTGACGTTCGGACCCTGCTCCAACAATCTCGAACCATCTCCGGTTCTTCTCCACCGCTCCATGCACCGCCCTGCACCTGGTTGAACCAGTTGCGCCACGACCCCGGTCCAGGTGCCCCGGAAGCCACGAAGAACCTCTCTAGCGCCATGGCCCCAGGAGCCATCGCCAGCCAGCTCCGCCCCCACAACCGAAGACCTTCACGTCAACATCTGACGACCCTTTTTTGACGATCCGTTCGATCACCTAGCTGCGCCCCCTCTCCGCCTCCTGTCATGGAGACGGGCACCACGGCTAAGCCGACAACAGCCCGGGACCTCCGTCCCGGGCTTTGCTGTTGGAACGGGCTTGAAGCGGTCTGGGTGTCCTGCTGAGGCCTGACACTGGACGGGCTGCGCCCCCGCCCTGCCATGGCCCGCCATGACCCCATCGCCCTGAGCCTGCAGGGGCGCCTCGCCTTTGCTCTCAACCGGCTGCGGGAGAAGCTCTGGGTCAAGCCGCTGCTGCTCTGCCTGGTGTCCCTGGTGGGCGTGGCCCTGGCCCGCCTGGTGGACGGGCTGCTTCCCGATCTGCTGCTGCCGGACATCAGCGCCGACACGCTGGAGACCCTGCTGCGGATCATCTCCTCCAGCATGCTGGTGATCGCCGTGTTCGCGGCCGGTTCGATGCTGTCGGCCTATGCCTCGGCGGGCACCGTGGCCACGCCGCGGGCCCTGGCGGTGGTGGTGTCGGACGACGTGTCCCAGTACGCCCTCTCCACCTTCATCGGCGCGTTCATCTTCGGCATCGTGGCCCTGATCGCCCTGATGAACGGGCTGTATGGCCGCACCGGCCGCTTCGCCCTCTTCCTGCTCACCCTGCTGGTGTTCGCGGTGGTGGTGCTCAGCTTCGTCACCTGGGTGGATCGCATCGCCCGGCTGGGCCGGGTCACCAACACCATCAGCCGGGTGGAGGCGGTGGCGGCCCGCGCGCTGCTTGATCGGGCCCAGCGCCCCACCCTGGGAGCCCTCCCTCTGGTGGCCGATGAGCCCGCCGGCTGCGTGGAGGTGCTGAGCCAGCAGGTGGGCTACCTGCAGCGCATCGACCTGGGTGCACTGCAGCTGCTGGCGGAGACGGCGGGCGTGCAGGTGGCGGTGCGGGCGCTGCCCGGGGCTTTCATCACCACCAGCCGGGTGCTGGCCCGGGTGTGGGGGCAGACCGTCACGGATCCGGAGCTCCTCGAGCAGATGGCCGACACCTTTCTGATCGGTGAGAGCCGCACCTTCGACGATGATCCGCGCTTCGGGCTGGTGGTGCTCTCGGAGATCGCCAGCCGGGCCCTGTCCCCGGCGGTGAATGACCCCGGCACGGCGATTCACGTGATCGGCAGCTTCGTGCGGCTGTTCAGCCACTGGGCCGAGGCGTCGCTGGACCGTCAGCGCCGTGAAGCCGTGCCACCGCGCTTCGACCGGTTGCGGCTCCCCGGTCTGGCCATGGCCGATCTGCTGGACGATGCCTTCCAGGCCCTGGCCCGCGATGGAGCCGGATCCCTCGAGGTGGGGCTGCGGCTGCAGAAGGGGCTGCACCGGCTGAGCCTGCTGCCGCTGCCGGGCCTGAGCCAGGCGGCCCGGGGCCAGGCCTTGCTGGCCCTCGAGCACGGCGAGCAGGCCCTGCGGCTGGAGGCGGAACGGCAGCGGCTGCGCCAGGCGGCTGCCTGGATTCACCAGGGAGCCGGACCGCGGCCGGACCCCACGTTGCAGCCCACCTGAGAACCGAGCAGGGCGCCGAGTGGCACGGCCCAGGCCCGGCCGTCATCCTGGGAGGCGATGTAGCCGGCGCCACCCCCCAGCAACCCGCCCACCAGGCGGCCGGTGTTGCAGCGGCGGGCGTCCCGTTCCAGATCGGCCCGCAGCTCCTCCACCCGCGACTCGCGGCGGTAGGGAACGCTCTGCACGGCGTAGGTGTCGTACACCCTCGGGTTGCGCCGATCGCGGCGGTCCACCGTGCGCACCACGCGCCGCGCCGGCAGCTGCTGAATCGGCACCCGACGGATCGGCACCTGGCGGGCGGGCACGAGCACGTAGGCGGGTTTCTGCCATGCCCGGGGGCCGGCCAGCGCAGCGGAGGGCGCGGCCATCAGGCCCAGCAGGCCGGTGGCGCCCATCAGGGCGAGCAGGCGCCGGTGAAGCGGTTGGATGGTCATGGTGGTCATCGTGTGAGGACGAGTCCCCCTCGGGGGGATGCCCTCACTCAACCGGGGCCGTGTGTCTGCCCCATGACCGGAGGCGCGGCGATCTGTGACCAGATGCGTCTCAGTCGCGGAGCCCGGATCGGCTTAGTGTGGAATCCCAGACAGGGGGCCGGATGGAACGCCACCGCCACGATCCCGCCAGCGACCTCAGCAACCTCGTTGCTCCCGACGCCACCTGCCTCGGCAGCACCTGCATGAAGTGGGGCGGCGACGGTGAACTCGCCCCCCAGGATCTGCAGGCGATCCTGGCCCGCCTCAGCGAAGTGGATGACCAGGCCCAGGGTCTGATGGAGTGTCCGGTGGATCCCGGCTGACGGCGTCGCCCCGACCTGCTCAGCCCACCAGGGCGATGCAGTCGATCTCCACCCGGGCCCCCTTCGGCAGGGCGGCCACCTCCACGCAGGCCCTGGCCGGGGAGACCCCCTCCCCGAAGGTTTCGGCGTAGATGGCGTTCACCGCCGCGAAATCGGCCAGGTCCGCCAGAAACACCGTGGTGCGAACCACCTGGGCCGGCGTGCTGCCGGCCGCCCGCAGCACCGCCTCCAGGTTGCGCAGCACCTGACGGGTTTCGGCCTCCACATCCCCACCGCCCACCATCTGGCCGCTGGCCGGATCCAGGCCGATCTGCCCGGAGCAGAACAGCAGCCCCCCCGCCAGCACCGCCTGGTTGTAGGGACCCACCGGAGCCGGGGCCTCGGTGGTGTGAACCGCCTCGTGAACGGCTACGGCTGTCGGAAGGGCGGTGGGCTCCGTCGTGGGGCTGGCTGATGCGGAGCTGCTCATGGCGCGGATGGCTCCCGTTCGCGACGTGGGCCTTCATCATGATGGTGCCGCGAACTCCGGGCCCCCAGGCCTTCGCTGCCATCGCCTCACCCCTCACTGCCCTCACTCCCCCGGATCTGCAGCTCCGCGAGCATGTGCGGCTGCAGGACCTCTGGCATTGCTACGCCGCCGCCGGGGAGGGCAACTGGACCTTGCGGGGTCTCGAGCTGAGCCTGAGGCACGGCGAGCTGATGGGCTTGCTGGGTCCCTCCGGCTGCGGCAAGACCACCCTGCTGCGCCTGATCGCCGGCTTCGAGCGGCCCGAGCGGGGGGCCGTGCTGATCGATGGCCGCCAGGTGGCCGGGCCCTCGCGCTGGCTGGTGCCGGAACGCCGCGGGGTGGGGATGGTGTTCCAGGACTACGCCCTCTTCCCCCATCTCGATGCCTGGCGCAACGCCTGTTTCGGCCTGCGTCGCGGCCAGGACACCAGCCGGGCCGCCTGGCTGCTGGAGCTGCTGGGGCTCAAGGGTCTGGAGCGCCGCTATCCCCACGAACTCTCCGGCGGCCAGCGTCAGCGGCTGGCCCTGGCCAGGGCCCTGGCCCCGGGGCCCTCGGTGGTGCTGCTCGATGAACCCTTCTCCAATCTCGATGTGGAGGTGCGGCTGCGCCTGCGCAGCGAGTTGCCGCTGGTGCTCAGCCAGTGCGGCGCCAGCGGCCTGATCGTGACCCACGATCCCGAGGAGGCCCTGGCCATCTGCGACCGGGTGGCGGTGCTGTGCGACGGGGAGCTGCACCAGTGCGCCAGTCCACGGGATCTGGTGCAGCAGCCCGCCACCGCCTTCGTGGGTCGCTTCGTGCTGCAGGGCAATCTGCTGCCGGCGCAGTGCCAGGACGGTCTGCTGTGCACACCCCTCGGCAGGCTCGCGGCCCGCAAGGCCGCCTCCGCAGCCGTGCTGGACGGGCCGCTCGATTCCCAGGCCGAGGTGCTGGTGAGTCCGGAGGCGATCGATCTGGTGCCGCAGGCCAATGGCGAGGCCTGGGTGCTGGGCCGGGAGTTCCTTGGCAGTGCCTGGCTGTATCAGCTCCACCTCGACGGGCTCACCCTGCGGCTGCGCCTGCCGCTGGAGCAGGAGTACGGCCGTGGTCAGCGCTGCCGGCTGCAGCTGAGGCCGGGGCACGGCGGCATCCTGTTCCCCCAGCGCCTGCCCCTGGTGGCGCTCTGAACGCGTGGGGCCGGGCCGGGGGCGGAGGGAGCGTCTGCCTCAGCCACGCCAGTGGTCCTTGTGCCGCCGCCGCCTGGCCAGGGCGGGGGCATCCGGCGCCCGCAGGAACAGGTTGGTGGCCAGCTCCACCCCGATCCGGCTCGGCACGGTGGCGATTCCCCGCTGGCGCTGCTCCAGCACCTGCTGCAGCCGCTCCGCGATCGCCGCAGCGGCGGCCGGATCCTCCTCAGGCGCCACGGCCCGCGCCCAGCCCAGGTTGGCGGCGGTGTACTCGTGGGCGCACCACACCCGGGTGTCGGCGGGCAGGGCCGCCAGCCGCTGCAGGGAGTGGTGCATCTCGGCGGCGCTGCCCTCGAACAGGCGCCCGCAGCCCCCGGCGAAGAGGGTGTCGCCGCAGAAGAGATGGCCGGAGCGCGGCAGCCAGTAGGCGATGTGGGCCCGTGTGTGGCCGGGCACGGCGATCACCTCCACCGGTTCACCCAGCAACGTGAAGCGCTCGCCATCGGCCACGCTGCGGGTCTGGAAGGGGATCCGCTGCCGGTCGGCGGCGGCGGCCACCACGGCGCAGCCGGGCCAGCGCCGCAGCAGCTCCGGCGTGCCACCGATGTGGTCGCTGTGGTGGTGGGTGTGGAGGATGGCGCGCAGCTGCAGGTGCCTCTGCCGCAGGGCCGCGTCCACGGGGGCGGCCACGGCGGGATCCACCACCGCCGCCTCGCCGTCCCGTTCCAGCAGGAACACGTAGTTGTCCTGCAGCACCGGGATCAGGGACACCGCGAGGGTCCCGGGCGGGCCTGCGGCGGAGCCGGTGGTGTTCTCTCGGGCGTCAGGGCCCATCGTTAAAGTCCGGTCTGCGGAGTGTCTCCATGATCACCGTTGCCCTGGCCAAGGGTGCCCTCCTCAAGGATTCAGTGCGTCGCTTCGCGGCCGCCGGCCTTGACTTTGCGGCGGTGCTCGAGCCGGGCAACCGGCAGCTGATGGTGCCGAGCGCCTGCGGTGCGGCCCGGGCCCTGCTGGTGCGCAACGCCGATGTGCCGGTGTACGTGGCCTATGGCCAGGCCCAGCTGGGCGTGGTGGGCTACGACGTGCTGCGGGAGCACCAGCTGCCGGTGGCCCAGCTGGTGGACCTCGGCTTCGGCGGCTGCCGCATGAGCGTGGCCGTGAAGGCCAGCAGTCCCTACCGCCGCGCCGTGGACCTGCCGGCCCACTGCCGCGTGGCCAGCAAGTTCACCCGCTGCGCCGAGGCCTATTTCGAGGCGCTCGACCTTCCCGTGGAGCTGATCCATCTGGCCGGTTCAGTGGAACTCGGTCCGATCACCGGCATGAGCGAAGCGATCGTGGATCTGGTGGCCACCGGCCGCACCCTCGAGGAGAACGGGCTGATCGCGATCGAAGACCTCTTCCACTCCACCGCCCGCCTGGTGGGCCATCCCCTGGCCCTGCGGCTGGATGACGGTCCGCTCCAGGCGATCGTGGACCGAGTGGCCGCGGTGTCGGCGGCGCCGCTGCCGGCCGGGGTGGCCTGATGGCGGCCCTGGACCGCGAGCGCCTGCGACGTCTTCTCCCCTATCTGGGGCGGGATCGCCGCCGGCTGCTGGTCACCCTGCTGCTGCTGATCCCGGTGGCGGCTGCCGCCGCGATCCAGCCGCTGCTGGTGGGCCAGGCGATCGCCGTGCTGCGGGGCGAACCCACCCTGGGCTTCCTCACCGGCATGCCCGTGGCCCAGGCCCTGCGCCTGCTGGTGCTGGTGCTGCTGGGGGCGGTGCTGCTGCGCCTCGCCCTCCAGGGCGTGCAGAGCTACAGCGTGCAGGCGGTGGGTCAGCGGCTCACGGCCCGCATCCGCGACGACCTCTTCGCCCATGCGATGGCCCTGTCGCTGCGCTTCCACGACCGCATGCCCGTGGGCAAGCTGCTTACCCGGCTCACCAGCGATGTGGACGCCCTGGCCGAGGTGTTCGGCAGCGGCGCCGTGGGGGTGCTGGCCGATCTGGTCACCCTGCTGGTGATCGCCGTCACCATGCTCAGCATCGAATGGCGCCTCGGCCTGCTGCTGCTCTGCTCCCAGCTGCCGGTGGTGCTGGGCATGCTCTGGCTGCAGCGCCGCTACCGCCGCGCCAACTACCGGGTGCGGGAGGAACTGAGCCAGCTCAACGCCGATCTGCAGGAGAACCTGCAGGGGCTTGAGGTTGTGCAGATGTTCCGGCGCGAGCGGGTCAACAGCGCCCGCTTCGCCCGCACCACCGACGCCTACCGCAAGGCCGTCACCGGCACGATCTTCTACGACAGCGCCATCTCGGCCTTCATCGAATGGGTGGCCCTGGTGGCCGTGGCCCTGGTGCTGGCCCTGGGCGGCAGCATGGTCACCGCCGGCGCCCTGGGGCTGGGCACCCTCACCACCTTCATCCTCTATTCCCAGCGGCTGTTCGATCCGCTGCGTCAACTCGCCGAGCGTTTCACCCAGATCCAGGGCGGACTCACCGCGGTGGAACGGATCGGCGAACTGCTCGAGCAGCCGATCGAGATCCAGGAACTCCCCGCCTCCCAGCGCTCGGCGGCGGCCCGGCGCTCCGGCGGCCAGCGCAGCAGCGCCGGCGAAGTGGTGTTCGAGAACGTGTCCTTCGCCTACCGGCAGGACGACCCGATCCTCACCGATCTCTCCTTCCGCATCGCCCCCGGGGAGCATGTGGCCCTGGTGGGTCCCACCGGCTCCGGCAAGACCACGGTGATCCGCCTCCTCTGCCGCCTCTACGAGCCCCAGCGCGGTCGGATCCTGCTGGATGGGATCGACATCCGCGAGCTGCCCATCCCCACCCTGCGCCAGCGGCTGGGGGTGGTGCTGCAGGACACCTTCCTGTTCAGCGGCAACGTGGCCGACAACCTGCGGCTCGACGCGCCGATCGCCACCGAGGAGCTGGCCCAGCTCTGCCGCGACCTCGGCCTCGATCCCCTGCTGCGGCGGCTGCCGGATGGCCTCGCCACCGAGCTGCGGGAGCGCGGCGCCAACCTCTCCTCCGGCGAGCGCCAGCTGCTGGCGGTGGCCCGGGTCGCGATCCGCGATCCCTCCGTGCTGGTGATGGATGAGGCCACGGCCTTCCTCGACCCCTCCACCGAGGCCACCCTGCAGCAGGACCTGGACCGTCTGCTGCAGCAGCGCACCGCCATCGTGATCGCCCACCGCCTCGCCACCGTGGAGGCGGCCGACCGGATCCTGGTGCTGCAGCGGGGCCGGCTGATCGAGCAGGGCACCCACCGGCAGCTGCGGGACGCCGGCGGCCTCTATGCCCGGCTGGCGGAGCTGCAGGACAAGGGGCTGGCCGCTCTCTGAGGGACTCAGGCCCCCTCGGGCGGGGGGGGCGGCCTGGACTTGCTCTGAAGCCGGATCACCGTGGCCGGCCCCGTCGTGCCGGCGGCACCGGGGCACTCCGGGGCACGGGGGGCATCCAGGGCCTCCAGCCAGGGGCGGATCAGCTCCGCCAGGGCCTCGGGCTGCCGCAGCATCGGCAGGTGGCCCGCGCCCTCCAGCACCCGCACGTCGTGCCGGGGGGCATACCCCGCCAGGTGGCGCACATAGCGGGGTTCCATCACCTGATCGCGGCTGCCGGCGATCCACAGGCTCGGCACCGTGAGGCAGGCCGCGAGGCCGGGCAGCTGCCGCACCGCACTGCGGCGCATGCTGCAGGCCAGCAGCCCCTGGGCGGCATGGCGGTCGGCCAGCAGCGGGCTGCGCAGGCCATCACTGCCCGGCAGCCGCAGCAGCCAGCGGGGCCGCAACTTCAGAAACACCGCTCCGCCGCGTCGCACCTGGGCGAAGGGCCGGGGCTGATACACCCCGCCGCCCACGGCGATCTGGATCAGGCCGGCCAGCTGGCTGCCCAGCTGCGGCGCCGCATGCAGGGCCAGGCTGCCGCCGAGGGAATGGCCCATCAGCACCACGGGCCGGCCGTTCCAGGCCCGCTCGCTGGCCTCACGGGCCAGCCAGGTGCCATAGCTGGCCAGGCTGGGCTGCAGGCCCTTCGGCCGTTCCCGCCCGCCGAACCCGGGCAGATCCGGAGCCCAGAGGTCCCAGCCGGGGGCAAGGCTGGCCGCCAGCCGGTCCCACAGGCGTCCGGCCAGCAGCCAGCCATGGGCCGCCACGATCAGCGGACGCTGCTCGGCCGGGCATGCGCCGGAAAGGCTGGATCGTCGCGCTGTTGCTGGTGCCATCAGGCAGGATCGTGGCATCCCGCGCCCCGCCGTGTCCGTGGATCCGGTCGAGCTCCTCACCACTCTCTACGGGGAGGGGCATCGGCTCTGCCCGACGCCCAACCCCCAGATCTCCCTGGTGCTCAGCACCCAGCGGGAGATCGACCTGATCGAGCTCGAGCAGCTCTGCGACGCGGTGGGCTGGAGCCGCCGTCCCCTGCGGCGCGTGCGCAAGGCGCTGCAGAACAGCCTGCTGCGGGTGGGGCTGTGGCGCCACGATCCCCGCCTGCCGAAGCTGGTGGGCTTCGCCCGCTGCACCGGCGACGGGGTGGTGGAGGCCACGGTCTGGGACGTGGCGGTGCACCCCCACTACCAGGGGGTGGGATTGGGCAAGGCGCTGATGCTCTACGTGCTGGATCAGCTGCGCAGCATGGAGGTGGACCGCGTCAGCCTGTTCGCCGACCCCCAGGTGGTGGAGTTCTATCAGGCCCAGGGCTGGGAGCTGGAGCCCCTCGAGCGCCGCTGCGCCTTCTGGTACGCGCCCTAGGCGCCTGGGTCGTTCCAGCTGCCGCCGTAGTACCGGCGGGCCAGGGTGGCGGCGGGCACGCCCCGGCGCCACTGGCGGCGCAGGCGGGCATTGTCGAGGGTGGTGCGCCAGATCCCCCCCTGCCGCCAGCGCCGCGGATCCACCCGCACCGCCGCCCCCAGGCTGCGCAGCTGGGCCAGGCGCCGCAGCCGCTGCACCAGATCCAGATCCTCCATCAGCGGCAGGGGCCGCATCCCGCCGCTGGCCCGGTAGAGCGACAGGGGCAGCAGCAGACCCTGATCGCCATAGGGCAGCTGGCGCCAGCGGCTGCGCAGGGCCACCCCCAGCTCCACCAGCCGCAGGCCGGGGTGAGCGCCGGCGATGCCCAGATCGAAATACCAGGCGCCCAGCGCCTGGTCCTGCCCCTGTCGCTGCGGCACCGCCCGGATCCGCTGCGCCCAGTCGGTGGGCAGCCGCACGTCGGCATGGAGCAGCAGCAGCCAGGGCCCCCGGGCCTCCCTGGCGCCGAGGGCGAGCTGGCAGCCGCGACCAGGCTCCGAGCGCAGCAGGGCGGCGCCGGCCAGGCCGGCCAGCTGGCCACTGCCGTCATCGCTGCCGCCATCCACCACCAGCACCTCCCGCACCAGATCCGGAGCGCTGCCCAGCTGGGCCAGCAGCGGCGGCAGGGCCCGGCGTTCGTTGCGGCTGGCGATCACCACACTCAGCCAGGGGTCCTGGGCGCTCATGGCTCAGCGCCAGGGTCTCAGGTCGGCGGCCCGGTCCAGATCGTGGCGCACCGCCAGCAGCACGGGGCTGAGCTCGAGGCGCCTGGCCACCGCGAGGGTGCACTCCAGCACCGCGCCACTGCCCCAGGGGATCCCGGCCAGCAGAGCCGGCCTGGAGTGATCAAGGCCGATCAGCCAGTAGCCGCCATCGCCGGCCGGGCCCAGCACCAGCCCGCTGGGTCCGAGGCCGGCGAAGGCCGCCTCCAGATCGGCGCTTTCCAGGGTCGGCAGGTCGCTGCCGATCAGCACCACGCGGCCGGCCCCGGCGGCGAGGGCGCGCTGCAGCTGCCGCTGCAGCCGCGTGCCCAGACCGCCGCCGCCCTGGGGCACCGCTACGTCACAGCCCAGCTCGGCCCCCCAGCGCCGGCAGGCCCGCGGCCCCAGCCCCTGCACGGCCAGCACCAGGCGGCAGCCCAGCCTGCGGCGGCTCAGACGGGCGGTGGCCAGCGTGTGCTGGATCAACCGGCCCTGGATCGCCGCGGCCCGGCCCGCACCGATGCCGGCGGCCAGGCGGCTCTTGCAGCGCCCGGGGGCCGGCCAGCGGGCCATCACCACCAGCTCCAGGGGGGCTGCGGCGCTCATTCGGCCCGCCGCCTCATTCCTGCCGCGGCAGCTCGGCCGGCTGGAGGGTGAGGGAGGTGGTGGCATCGCCGCGGCGCACCACCACCTCGAGGGGTTCCCCGACGCGGCCCTGGTCCACCGCCAGCTGCACCTCCGAGGGATTGCGCACCTTGCGTCCACCCACCGATTCGATCAGGTCGCAGGGCTTGAGGCCCCCCTTGGAGGCCGGGCTGCCCTGCATCACATCCACCACCACCACGCCGTTCACCTCCGGCAGCCGGCACTGGTCGGTGGTGGCGTTGATCTCGCGCGCCAGCTGGGGGGTGAGGGCCTGGAGCCGCACGCCGATGTAGGGATGGCTGGCGAAGCCCCGCTCCAGGATCTGGGCCGCGATCTGCTTGGCCACGTTGATCGGCACGGCGAAGCTCAGGCCCGCCCCGGGTGCCTGGCGGATGGCCGTGTTGATGCCGATCACCTGACCCCGGTCGTTGATCAGCGGTCCGCCGCTGTTGCCGGGGTTCACCGCCGCATCGGTCTGGATGTAGGGCACCCGCTGGCCCTCGCCCACCGCGTTGGTGCGCTGGATGGCACTGATGATCCCGGCGGTCACGGTGTTGTCGAGGCCGAGGGGATTGCCGATGGCGATCGCCCATTCCCCGGGCCGCAGCTTGGCGGAATCCCCCAGCGGCGCCACGGGCAGGTTGGTGGCCACCACCTTCACCACCGCCACGTCGGTGAGGGGATCGCTGCCCAGCACCTTGCCGGTGAAACTGCGGCCGTCCGGCAGGGTCACGCTCACTTCGCTGGCGCCGTCCACCACGTGGGCGTTGGTGAGCAGCACGCCGTCGGAGCGGGTGATGAAGCCCGACCCCTGGCCCTGCTGCTCCTGGATGGTGGGGCCACGGCCGAACAGACCGCCCAGGGGGTTGATGATCCGCTTGGTGGTGTCGATCCGCACCACCGAGGGGCCCACCTTGGCCACCGCATCCACGATCACGTTGTTGCTGGGCTGCAGCGGCGGCGTCGGGCCGGCGTCGCTGATCCGCACGTTGCCCTGGTCCGGCTGGCCGGGCAGACGCGGCAGCTGCGGCAGCCGTGGCATCCCGCCCGTGCAGCCCGTGAGCAGCAGCGAGCCGATCAGCACGGCGCCGGGCCAGGAGCGGGTACGGGGCATCGGGGGTGGCGTGGGCCAGGTGGGAATGCGCTTCATTTAAGACCGACCGGGCCGGGGGATCTGCGTATATTCAGCACCCGCGAGAGGGGGCCGTCGGTGCAGCAGGCAGAAGAGCTGTGGCACCAGGTTCAGCAGGCACTCCAGGCGCGTTTCAGCAAGCCCACCTTCGAGACCTGGATCCGCCCGGCCCGCTGCCAGGGCCTCCATGGCTCCGCCCTGCACCTGGAGGCCCCCAACAGCTTCGCCTGCGGCTGGCTCCGCAAGAACTACCTCGACACGATCGCCGCGGTGGCCAGCGAGATCGCCGGCCGCCCCCTGCAGGTGTCCGTCGACACCGCCCCCCAGGCCGAGCCCGCCGTGGGCCTGGCGGTGGGCGGCCAACAGGTGGTGGTTGAGCTGCCCGGGGCTCCAGCCCCCCCTTACGGATCCGCCACCGGGGTGCCTGCCTCAGCCATGGGCCAGCCCGGTGGCAACGGCGGCGCTCCGGTGGCCGGCAGCGCCCCCGGGCCGACGGTGCATGGCCGTGGGGGGCGCCAGGCCTTCGCGCCGGGCCTGAATCCCCGCTACGTGTTCAACCGCTTCGTGGTGGGTCCGAACAGCCGCATGGCCCATGCGGCGGCCCTGGCCGTGGCCGAGGCGCCGGGCCGGGAATTCAATCCGCTGTTCATCTGTGGCGGTGTGGGCCTGGGCAAGACCCACCTGATGCAGGCGATCGGGCATTACCGCCTCGAGATCAACCCGGAGGCGCGGGTGTTCTATGTGTCCACCGAAACCTTCACCAACGACCTGATCCAGGCCATCCGCAAGGACGGGATGCAGGCCTTCCGCGACCGCTACCGCGCAGCCGACCTGATCCTGGTGGACGACATCCAGTTCATCGAGGGCAAGGAGTACACCCAGGAGGAGTTCTTCCACACCTTCAACGCCCTGCATGAAGCGGGCAGGCAGATCGTGATCGCCTCCGACCGCCCCCCCAGCCAGATCCCCAGGCTGCAGGAGCGGCTGATCTCCCGCTTCTCCATGGGTCTGATCGCCGACATCCAGGCGCCGGACCTCGAGACCCGCATGGCGATCCTGCACAAGAAGGCCGAACAGGAGCAGATGGCCCTGCCGCGCGAGCTGATCCAGTTCATCGCCGGCCGCTTCACCTCCAACATCCGCGAGCTCGAGGGCGCCCTCACCCGGGCCGTGGCCTTCGCCTCGATCACCGGTCTGCCGATGACGGTGGAGTCGGTGGCGCCCATGCTCGATCCGGCCGGCCGGGACGTGGAGGTGAAGCCCGAGCAGGTGCTGGAGAAGGTGTCGGAGGTGTTCGGCGTGGGGGGGGACGAGATGCGCAGCCCCAGCCGCAAGCGGGCCGTGAGCCAGGCCCGCCAGGTGGGGATGTACCTGATGCGCCACAGCACCAACCTCTCCCTGCCCCGCATCGGCGAGGTGTTCGGGGGCAAGGACCACTCCACGGTGATGTACGCCGTGGAGCAGATCGAGAGGAAGCTCAGCGCCGATCCTGCCCTTGCCCGCCAGGTGCAGCAGGTGCGTGACCTGCTGCAGATCGATTCCCGCAAGCGGCGCTGAGCTCAGCTCCTGCGGCTCACAGGCACCCCTGCACCGAGATGCGGTAGCTGAAGCCGAGGGCCCCCGGGTCGCTGCTGGCTCCCACCTTGAAGTTCATCTGGCTGGCCTGCTTCTCGGGCACCGCCGGGAATGGACCGAACTCCTGTCCCTTGCCGATCGGCGGATTCATCGTGGCGTTGATCACCTGCAGGCTGGTGCCATCGGTGAATTTCATGAATCCCTCCACGGGATATTTAGCATTGGCATCGGAGGAATTCGCCGTGAAGAAGAACTTGTAGCTCTTGTAGGGGCGATCCACGATGAAATCGGTGTTCCAGTTCGTTCGGCCGAGCAACTTCGCCCGGCCCACGGTTTTGGACACCACGGGATCGCTGCCATCGCCTCCGATCGGCTGGAGGAATGTGCAGGTTTCCGCCTGAGCCAAACCTGGAATGGCGGCTGTGGCCAGAAAGGCCATCACCGAGCTGGCTGCCATCAGCAGTGGCCGCGCAGTGCGCGCGCGACGGTGACACGATCCCTGATGGGTGGATGGCACGGGGTTCATCATGTGGATGTTCATCGCTTGGATTGTATGGCGATGGCGTGATCCGGGCTGTTTCTGATCAGCGCTGTTGCAGGCAAGACACCACCACCGGTGCAGCCTTCGCCTGCCCGGTGACTCCGTGGGGGCCAAGTGTCGGCGCCGCCTCCATCACCCCAGCGCCAAGGCAGCGGCTAGGGTTCTCTCAGTCCCAGCCATCCGGTTCCGTGGCGCAGCCTTCCGCCCCCGCCTCCTTGCTGCCGGCAGCGCTCGCGGCACTGGCCACCGGCCTCAGTCTGGCTGCGGCCCCGCCGGCTCAGGCCCAGACCCAGACCTGGCAGCGGCAAGGTGCGCCGCCGCCGGCCGGTTCCACCGTGGTGCCCGAGAACTGCAGCGTCGCCAGCGATGGCAGCATCACCTGCGGCACCAAGCTGGAAGGGGGCACGGGCCGTCCGCCGGCATCGCCGCGCCTGGACCCCTTCCCCAACTGACTCTCAGGTGAGCGGCACAGCCGGATCCAGGCCTTCCACCTCCCCCTGGAACACCCGTGATGCAGTGATATCCTCCGCCTCGATCGTCATCAGATCGAGCTTGGTGAGGGCGCTGCCCATGCGGCTGAACAGCCGGTTGGCCTGACGCATCCGCGCCCGGTCGATGGCATTGCGGATCGAGCGGGCGTTGGCGAAGAAGGGCAGCTGCATGCGGCGGTGGATGTAGTCCTCGAAGGCGGCCACGGCTTCCTGGCTGAAGCGGTAGTTCTCGTGGGCGAGGATCATGCGGGCAATGGCCAGCAGTTCAGGCGCGGTGTAGTCGGGAAAGTCGATGTGGTTCGCCACCCGCGACGAGAGCCCTGGATTGGAGTGGTAGAACACATCCATTCGGTCTTTGTACCCGGCAAAGATCACCACCAGATCATCCCGGTTGTTCTCCATCACCTGCAGCAGGATCTCGATGGCTTCGGCGCCGTAATCCCGCTCGTTCTCGGGCCGGTAAAGGTAATAGGCCTCGTCGATGAACAGCACGCCACCCATGGCCTTCTTCAACATCTCCCGCGTCTTGGGAGCCGTATGGCCGATGTACTGCCCCACCAGATCGTCCCGGGTGGCGGTCACCACGTGGCCTTTGCGCACATAGCCGAGGCCGTGCAGGATCTTGCTCATCCGCTCGGCCACCGTGGTCTTGCCGGTGCCGGGGCCGCCGGTGAAGGACATGTGCAGCGAGGGCGGCGCCGTTTCGAGTCCCACCTGCTGCCGGGCCCGGTTCACCACCAGCAGGGCCGCGATCTCCCGGATGCGGGCCTTCACCGGCCGCAGGCCGATCAGCTCGCGATCCAGCTCATCCAGCACCTCCTGAATGCCGGCCCCCTCGTAGGCGGCCCACAGATCCACGGCAGGCTCGGACGCGCTCACGTGCCGCCATCCGCCAGCAGGCCATCGATCGCCGCGGCGAAGGCGTGGTCCGGGGCGCCGACGGTGTCGGCGTCCGTCTCGGAGCGCAGGGTGAGATTCACGTAGGTGCGCCCGAAGCTGATGTCGGGGTAGCGCGACTCCGCTTCGCAGAGGTCGTTGAGCCGCTCCAGGAAATCGCGGGTGGCCCCGTAGTCGGCGAATTCGATCCGGCGCTCCAGGCGCTCCGGATGCTCGGGCTTGGGGCGGGGAGTCCAGGTCTGCTCCATAGCCAGACCCTAGGCCAGGGCTGGGCTGCCGCTCTTCCCTGCCGGCTCGGGCGCGGGGGCTTCCGCGGGGACGGGCGAGGCGGCCAGGCAATCGGTGCGGCTGCTCGCCAGCCGTTCGGCCCAGCCCCGCACATGGGCGCGGTTCTCGGCCTGATGGTCCGGGTCGGCGCTGTCCAGGGGGTGGGGCATCATCCCGTTGATGGCGGCGTTGGTCACGCAGAACATCGACTTCTGGAAGCTGCAGCAGATCTTCACCCGGATGTCCCCCTCGCCCCGGCCCCGCTGCAGATACCAGGCATGCAGGGCCGCAGGCAGATGGCGGTACATGTCCTGCATCAGCAGGCTGGGCGGAATGCCGGCCCCCATGGTGGGCAGGGGATCGGCGAACAGGGCGCCGTAGGCGAACCTCCCCTGGTCGGGGGAGATCTGCTGGGCCTGGGCGTTGAAGCTCACCGTGCCGAAGAAGGGGGTGCCCCGCAGGAACACCGCTTCCACGTAGGGCACGGCCACGTCCATCAGGAAGGTGAGCCCGGCCTCGGGAGGCAGCACCCAGAGGGTTTGTCCCTCCAGTTCCACGGCGTAGGTGATGGGGTTGGCGGCGGCGGCCACCAGGCCATCGCGGATGAAGTCCACCACGGCGGCGATGCTGCGCACCGTGCCGTCCCGCTCGGCCCTGGCCAGATCGAGAAACAGGTCGCTCATCACCCGCCAGAACTGCCCCAGGGCGTGGGTGGTGGCGGCGGTGCGGATCAGCTCGGGCAGAAAGGCCGGGAACAGGGGATTCAGCAGGGCCATCAGCGGATCCCGCCGCCGCTTGCGGGCGATGATCGCCTGGCAGTTCGCGGCGAAGGCCTCACTGTCGAGGTAGGCATCCAGCCCGCCGGTGCCATGCCAGAGCATGGTCTTCATGCAGTACTCGGCGTACTCGAAATTGATGCGGTCGTGGTTGAGATTCCGCCAGATCCTGGCAGGGCTGGGATCGCCGTTCAGGTACTTGAGCAGTGGGAAGGGATTGAGGAACTGACGCTCGGCCTGGAAGATCAGGTTGATGCTGTAGGCATCCAGCACCTCGCCATAGCTCTCCAGAATGCCCACCACCTCCAGCAGGTGATCGTCGCTCTCGGCCAGCAGGGTTTCGCCGCTCAGCAGGCGCCGCTCGAGCTCCTCCTGCGGCGGCATGCCGCCGTTGCGGGTGAGGTGGGCAGGAATCACGGGCATCAGCCGATCCTCGCCTGGGCCATGGCCGTGGTGGCGGCTTCGCTGAGGTGACCCAGGGTGCTGGGCAACAGCCCCAGGCCCACCACGGCGATCCCGAGGGCGATCGCCGGCACGGTTTCGCGGGGGTTCACCGCGGCCAGCTGGATGTCCAGCCGGCCGTCCTGGATCGGATCGCTGGGGGGGGTGACGGCGAGACGCCCGAAGAAGGCCCGGTTCACCAGCAGCAGGAAGTACACCGCCGTGAGGCCGGAGCCCACCAGGCACACCAGGGTGGCCACGGGGTAGGCCGTGATGCTGCCCCGGAACACCAGGAATTCGGAGATGAAGCCCGCCATGCCCGGCATCCCGGCGCTCGCCATCACACCCACGATCATCAGCGAGCCCGTGAGGGGCAGGCCCCGTTCGGGGTTGAGCAGGCCGCGCAGCACGGTGAGATCGCGGGTGCCGGTCTTGCGGTACACGATTCCCACCAGCAGGAACAGCAGGGCGGAGATCAGGCCATGGCTCACCATCTGGAACTCCGTGCCCAGCAGGCTCACCGGCGTGGCGGCCGCGGCGGCCAGCAGGATGTAGCCCATGTGGCCCACCGAGCTGTAGGCCACCATCCGTTTCATGTCCTGCTGGGCGATCGCCGCCAGGGAGCCGAACACCACCGACACCGCCGCCCACACGGCCAGCGCGGGTGCGAGCCGGGCCCAGGCTTCGGGGAAGAGGCCCATGCCGAAGCGCAGCAGGCCATAGGTGCCCAGCTTCAGCAGCACGCCCGCCAGCAGCACCGACACCGGCGTGGAGGCCTGGGTGTGGGCATCCGGGAGCCAGGTGTGAAAGGGCACCAGCGGCATCTTGATGCCGAAGCCCACCAGCAGCGCCGCCAGCAGGACCAGCTGGGCTCCCATCCCCAGGCGCTCACTGTCCACGGGGGTGAGGCTGAAGTCCACGCTGCCGGTGAACAGGGCCAGGCCCAGGAAAGCCCCGAGGATCAGCATGCCCGAGATGGCGGTGAAGATCAGGAACTTGGTGGCGGCGTAGGCGCGTCCCGTTCCTCCCCAGATCGAGATCAGCAGCCAGAGGGGAATCAGCTCCAGTTCATAGAACAGGAAGAACAGCAGCAGGTTGTCGGCCAGGAAGGCTCCGTTCACGGCCCCGCTGATCAGCAGCAGCAGGGCGAAGTAGAGCCTGGGCCGCCGGCTGAACTCGCGGGTGCACACCACCGACACCAGGGTGAGGGCCCCGTTGATCAGCACCAGTGGCAGCGACAGGCCATCGACCCCCAGGCGGTAGTCGAGGCCCAGCCCCGGCACCCAGCCATGGGCTTCCTGCAGCTGCAGGCCCGCCTGGGCGGGATCGAAGGCCTGCACCACCAGCAGGCTCACCAGCAACTGCAGGCCGAGCACGGCGATGCAGACGCTGCGCACCCGGGCCGCGCTGACCAGGCCGGGCCAGGCGAGCAGGGCCACACTGCCCCCGAAGGGGATCAGCAGCAGCAGCGAGAGCAGGGGCAGATCGCTCATGCCACCCCCCGGGTCAGCCAGCTCAGGGCGGAGAACAGCAGCACGATCGCCACCACCACGGTGAGCACGTACGACTGCAGCTGGCCGCTCACCCCCAGCTTGAGCCCCTCGGCGCTCTGCAGCGACAGCCGGCCCAGGCCATTGACCAGACCGTTCACCAGGCGGCGATCCAGCCAGTCGGTGAGGCGGGCCAGCAGGGCCACCAGGGCCACCACGGTGTTGCGGTACACCCGTTCGGTGTAGAAGTCGAAGGCCAGCAGGTCCTGGATGCTCCGCAGCGGTTGGCCGCTCGCCCGTGAACGGAACTGATCCAGGGGGAGGACGGCGCCGATCGCGACGCCCACCAGGCCGCTGACCGCCACCGCGGCGGCCACGGGCCAGGAGAACGAGGCGATCCCGGGCACCGGATCCAGCCGGGCGATCAGCAGCGGGGTGAGCAGCACCAGCACGGTGAGGCTCACCATCGGCAGGGCCATCAGCCAGTTCACCTCGGGGGTGCGGCGGGTCTTGGGCATGGGCCTGCCCAGGAACACACTGCGGTACACGCGGCTGAGGTTGAGGGCGGTGAGCAGATTGGTGAGCAGCAGCACGGCCGCGAACAGCGGCGAGGCCGCCAGCATCGACTGCACCCCCAGGCCGAAGCACCAGAAGCAGCCCAGCGGCAGCAGGCCCACCAGGCCGGCGGAGGCCACCAGATAGGCGCTGCCGGTGGCCGGCATGCGCGTGCCGATGCCACCCAGTTCGGTGAGGTCCTGGCAGTTGGTGGCGGCGATCACGCTGCCCACGCTCATGAACAGCAGCGCCTTGGCCAGACCGTGGGCGAACAGCAGCAGCAGGGCGATGCCGGGCAGCTGCAGGGCGATGGTGATGAACACCAGCCCCAGGTAAGAGGTGGTGCCGTAGGAGAAGGCCCGTTTAAGATCCACCTGGGCCAGCGCCACCAGGGCGCCGCCGATGGCGCTGATCGTGCCCACCGCCAGCAGCACATCGGTGGCCACCGGCGAGAGCTGCAGTAGCGGCATCAGCTTGAGCAGCACCAGGGCGCCCGCGGTCACCACCGCGGAGTTGCGCAGGATCGAGGCGGGGTTCGGCCCCTCCATCGCCTCATCCAGCCAGAGGTGCATCGGGAACTGGGCGCACTTGCCCATCGGCCCGGCGATCAGCCCCAGGCCCAGCAGCGTGCCGGCCAGCGGCGTGAGGCTGCCGGAGCTGCGGGCCTCGGCCGCCCAGCTGTAGAGGTCGGTGAATTCCATCGACCCGGCCCAGGCCGAGAGGGCCACCACCCCCATCAGCAGCAGCACGTCCCCCACCCGCTTGGTGAGGAACGCGTCGCGGGCGGCGGTGACCACCAGCGGCTGGGCGTACCAGAAGCCCACCAGCAGGTAGGTGGAGAGGGTGAGCATCTCCAGCAGGAAGTAGCTCAGAAAGAGGTTGCTGCTGAGCACCACGCCGGAGAGGGCACCCTCGAAGAAACCCACCAGGGCGTAGAAGCGGGCCAGCGACCATTCCTTGTCGAGGTAGCCGAGGGCGAACACCTGGGCCAGCAGGCTCATCAGGGTCACCAGCTCCAGGGCCGCCAGGTTGGTGAGCGAGAGGTCCAGGCCGATGCTGAGCTGCAGATCGGCGGCGGAGAACCAGGGAATGGCCAGGTGGGCCGGGCCCCGCAGCAGCACCTCCCGCGCCACCACGAAGCCGTGCACCACCGCCAGCAGGGTGACGAGCACATTCAGGTAGGCGGCCGGCCGTGGACCGTTGCGCTTGATCCAGCCGCAGGCCCAGGGCATGGAGAGCACCATGCCGCTGAACCCGTAGAGGGGAATCAGCCAGGCCAGCTGAACCGAGAGGGGCAGGGGTGCGCTCAAGGGGGTACCGACGGAGACCTCAGGCAGCCCCGAAGGGGCGATGGGCTTGGCGGGGTCCGCCGACCGGGCAGGCCTCTAGAAGGTGGCCCGCTCCTCGAAGCGGCCGCGGGAGCCAGTCAGGCTGCGCAGCCAGCGGCCCAGGTCTTCGGCATGGTGCTGCTCGTCGGTCCACAGATCCCGGAAGAAGGCCTCATTCTCGCCATCTCCGATCAAAAGGCAGAAGCGCACGGCTTCGGCGTAATGATTGATGAGATCGTCTTCCAGGCTGAGGTTCTGGCGCAGCAGTCCGGCCAGATCGGCCGCATGGCCGGCGGGCCGCAGCTGGGACGCGGCCGGGGCCACCCCCAGGGCCAGCATGCGCTTCACCAGCTTCTCGGCGTGCTGCATCTCCTCCACCGTTTCCTGCCGGAAGCGGGTGGCCGCGTCGGTGTCGCCCCAGAGCTCCACGAGCGAGGCCTGGGTCATGTACTGCTGCACGGCCGAGAGTTCGAGACTGAGCGCGCGGCCCAGGTAGCCCAGGACGCGCGGATGCGCGGCGTCCATGGCGATCACAGGCGGCGGGTGGCCTCAGTGCCCTGCAGCGCCGGCTCCACCTCGGTGTGGGGGCGGGCGATGATGTGGGCCGCCACCAGGCCGTCGCCCACCCGTTCGCAGGCATCGGCGCCGGCGCGCACGGCGGCATTCACCGCGCCCGTCTCGCCCCGCACCATCACGGTGACGTAACCGCCGCCCACGAATTCGCGGGCCACCATGGTGACCTCCGCGGCCTTGGTCATGGCATCCGCCGCCTCAATGGCCGGCACCAGACCCCGGGTTTCGATCATGCCGAGCGCGATGCCGTGAACGGTGGGTGCCATGGAGGGGGTTGCCGGGGTGGAGGAGGGACGGGTGGTGCCGCTGCCGCCGCCGGAACGGCCGGCGCCAGCGGAGCGGCCTGAGGCCGCGGAGGAGCGGCGGGTGGTGGTGCCGCTGGAGCTGCCGCCGCTGCGGGCGGTGGTGCTGCGGCCCGCCGTGCGAGCGGGGGTGCGGCTGCTGCGGGTGCTGCCGGTGGCGGCAGCCGGAAGGGCCTTGGTGCTGGAGGTGGTGCTGGAAGTGGAGGCCTTGCTGCTGGTCATGGGCGTGGTGGGAGCAGGGCTGCTGGCAGCTTGGGTGCCCGCCGCCGGGGGGGATGCCGGTTTGGTTCCTGCCGCAGGGGCCGGCTTGGTGGACGGGGCCGACGCCGGAGTGGCGGCAGGGGTCGTCGCTTTTGGCGTGGTGGCCTGTCCTGGGGGTCGGGATGGGGGGCTGGCCATGGCGGGCGGCGGGCGACGGGACAAGGAGGGGGAAGGCACATCGGCGTGGCCCCGGGCGGGCCGGCCGGCTGGGGATCACCTAGCCATCGGGTTCCCAGAAATCGATGATTCCGCCGATGGTGAGATCCGTCTGGGTTTCGGGCACCCCGGTGGCGAAGCGGGCGGCCGATCCGCTGGCGGTGAACACCCAGTTGCCGGGCGAGGCCCCAACCGGATCCACCGCCACAGCGAGCTTGCCCTTGGCATTGCGCAACGTGCGCAGGTTCCAGTGCAGCAGCCCTTCCACCCGCTGGGTGCAGATGATCGAACCGGTGACCTGCATGATCTCCATCACCTGGTCCCCCCGCTGGAGGTCCCACCGGCGGGAGGAGCCTGCTTGCCGGCGTCCGGATCCCAGTGGTCGATGATTCCCACGATCGTGAGATCGCTGGGGTAGGACTTGCTTCCCGCGGCCTCCCGGGCTGCGGAACTGCCGACGCAGATCACCCAGTCGCCGGGGATGCAACCCACCGCATCCACCGCCACCTTCTGGGTGCTGCCATCGAGCACCACCTGCAGGTGCTTGTGCTCGAAATCGGGGATGCGGTTGGTGGACACCAGCGGTTTCACCACCTTGCAGATCAGCATCTCAGTGCCCTCCTCCGGTTGCGAACACGATGGTGGAACCTACCGCCTCGGCCGGGGTGTGCCGATCCTGGTCCCGCACCGTGAGCAGGGCGTGCAGCAGCCCCTGCTGGAACAGCTCGGGGTAGCGGCTTTCGATGGCGGTCTGCACCCGCTGGCAGTGGCGCACCGCCCGGTCCCGCGCCCCGGGCACCTGGCCGTGGTAGTCGAAGCGCACCACCACCGGCACGGGCAGTCCCCGGGACACATTCAGCCCCTTGAAGATCTTGACGCCCACGTCGAGATCGGCGGCCCCCTCTTCCACCGTGTCCATGTAGGCGAAGTAGGTGAGGTTGCGCAGGTGGATCTCCTTGAAGCCGATGCCCACGCCGATGAAGCGCTCGGCATGGCCGGCGTCGTCGTAGGCGCCCCCATGGAACTGGCGCACGTAGTCGATCTGGGAGATGTTGTGCTCGAACAGCCGGGCCACCAGGGTGACCATGCCAGGGTCGGGCACCGACGCGGCCGCCTCCTGCACCAGGGCACTCACCCGTTGCCTCGCCTGATCCGGCGGCAGGCCCAGGGTGGCGTCGTAGACGTCCCGGGCGTCGAGCCAGCGATCCAGGCGGGTGCTGCCGTCCATGCCGGGCACGTGCACCCGGATCGCGTCGGTGTCGGTGTCGATGCCCATCAGCAGCAGGTCCACGGAGGCGCCGCAGCAGAAGCTGTTCTCCACGGCCTGCTGGAAGTCCTTGAGCCGGCTGAGGCCGCACGATGCCGCCAGGGCGTCGTCGCTGCCATGGGCGGCGCAGCCCTCATGCTGGGGGTCGAGGGAACTGAAGTGGTAAAGCGCCACCTTCAGGTAGCGGGTGTCGGCATGGGCCGGATTAGGCTGGGCTTCGCGGTAGCGCCGGTGCTCGGTCTTCACCCAGCGGTTCACCGTGTTCTCCACATCGAACAGGGCGCCGGCGTGGGGGCGGCGGCGCACCGAACTGAAGGGCAGCCTCAGGCCGAAGCCGATGGCATGGGCGAGGCGGCCATCGGCGCAGGGGGTGATGTCCAGCAGGTGGAAGCCGCAGTCCAGCAGGAAGCGATCGAAGGCCTCGGCGGACGGGCTGCCCGGCTGGCCCTGGAGGGGGTCGTCGCGGAAGAAGGCCTCGCTCGTCTGCTCGTAGGTCTCGAACACGCACCAGGCGTACAGGGTGCGCATGTCCAGCTGGCTCACCCAGGCGGTGTCCAGGATCGGCTCGGGTAGGGGGAAGCCCAGCTCCTCGAGGGCGATGGCCTGGGCCCGGCCGACGAAGTCATCCTCGTGCTGCAGGGCCGAGAGCCGCTTGAGCACCGGCACGATCCGATCGAACGCCAGCTTCACCGCGGTGTCGTAGGCGTGCAGGGCGTCGTTGGCGGATGCATCCGTGAGCGGATGGAGCCGGGACCGGTTGGCGCGAAGGCTCCGGGCCGCGGCTGGGGTGGAGGCGGCCGGTGCGGACCTGCTGAAGCCCCGCGGCGGCCGGACCGTTGCGGAGGCCGGCCTAGCCGTTGTCCCGGGTCTGGAGCTGCGTCGCCCGACGGGCCGGGACGCGGCCGGGGACGCCGGGGTGCGGGAGGCCTGCATGGCGGCGCGGGCTCGGGTGCCCCGCAGCGGCGGCGCCGGTTCGGCCGCCTCTGCGCCAGCCGCTGCGGGACCCCGCTGAGCTTCGACCACGCCAGGGCGTCGGCGCGGCGCCGTGGGGGCGAGCGGTGCGGCTGTGCTGGGGCGGTTGGTACGACGGGGCATGGGCCGATCAGCCGCGAGCGCCGCCGGACACCGTGATCAGGGATCCGGCCTGGGTGTTGCCGCTGGAGCCCGTGACCCGGCTCACCGGTTCGGGCACCTCATCGTTGCGCTTCGGCTGGAACCCCGGCATCGCGCTCATCGGGCCCACCCGGGTGGGGTTGCGCCGCCGGGCGGAGCTGCCTTCGGTGCCGGTGACCCGATCGCCCCGATCCCAGTCATCGCCGGTGATCTTGAGTCCGGCTGAGATCCCCTCCCCGGTCACCCGGGAGGTGGGCCTGGCGTCTTCATCGACGCTCACCGGTGCCGCAGCCATGACGCTGGTCTGGATCGGACCGCGGGAAAGCTGGGGGCCCCGACGGTCGAAACGGAACTGTTCGGTGCCGGTCACCTTGTCACCGGCCATGTCGAAAGGGCCGGTGATCCTCCCCCCCTGCTCGTAGCTGTTGCCGGTGACGCCCGACCTCGACTGTCGGGCGATCTGGGCGGCCCGGGCCGGCGACTGCACGCTGAACTGCTGCCAGGGTGCGGTTTCGAGGGGCTGGGGGAAATCGGCGTCGCCGCTGCTGGCGGCGCCACAGGCGGCCGCCAGCTGGTCGGCCCCCACGTAGGGAGTGCCCGTCACGGCCTCGCAGGCCCCGCGCTCGGCGCCGGTCATCACGCCGCCGATGCCCGGCTGGATGCCGCTCATACGGCTCGAGCCCCGCACCGGGGTGCGATCCCGGATCGTGCGCACGGCGGGTGTGGGGCAGTGGTCGGAGGCCTGCTCCAGACCGGCGTAGGGCGTGCCGGTGACGGCCTTGCAGGTGCCGGGCTCATCGCCGGTCACCTTCTCGCTGCGGCCCGTGCGGGTGCCGCTCACCACCTGGGCCCGGTTGGTGACGCTGAAGCCCACCTTGGCGGCCTCGGGTGCGGGCCTGACGCCGCAGAAGCTCTCGTACTGCTGGGTGCCGATGTATTCGTCGCCGGTGATGATCCGGCAGCTGCCCGGCTCATCGCCGGTGACCCGCTCGCTGCGGCCCACGGCGGTGCCGGTGACGCCGGTGCCGCGCAGGGTCTGCAGGGTCTCCACCTTGCTGGGCGCCCGGCCCGGCGCGGGAGGCTCGGCTCCCAGGTATTGGTCGCCGGTCAGCTGCAGACCGGAGCCCGGCTCGTCGCCGGTGACCCGCTCCGAGCGGCCCACCAGCACGCCGGAAACGGGTTGGCCGCCCAGGGTCTGGCTGCGGCCCACCTTGCGGGGGCTGGGGTTGGTGCTGCCGCAGTAGCTGGCGGACTGGTTGGCCGACACGTATTCGGTGCCGGTGACGTTCTTGCAGGTGCCGGGCTCATCCCCGGTCACCTTTTCGGAGCGGCCCACCTCGTTGCCGGTGACCCGGTTGCCGTGGGTGGTGGCCGTGACCCGCACCTTGGCGGGCTGCAGCCGCGGCGCCTCGCTCTGGCAGAAGGTCTGGAAGACCTCGGCGCCCAGGTACTCGGTGCCGGTGATCGCCCGGCAGGTGGCGGCCTCGTTGCCGGTGGTCTTGGGTGAGCGGTTGGCCTGGGTGCCGGTCACCACCTGGCCGGAACTGGTTTCGCTCATGCCCACTTTCCAGTGGGCGTCGGCGGCGGCTGCCTGGCGGGCCCCGTGGCGGTTCGGGCCGGTGGGGCGGGTGCAGCCGCTGCGGCTGGAGCCGGCGCTGCCCACCCGGGCCTTGAGCTCCCGCACCTTCTGGGCGAGCTCGCGGGTGCTGATGTCGGGGTTGCCCTGCCGTGCCACGGACGCGGCCGTGCTGTTGGTGGGGGCGTTGGCGGACTTGCCGCGCTTGGAGAGGGCCTCGCGGCGGGCCAGCACCAGCGCGCGGCTGGGGTTGTGCTGGGCCTGCACCCGACGGCTCGAGGGGCGCTGGGAGGCCTGGCTACGGCCTGTGCTGCCGCGGCCACCTGAGAGGCTCAGGCCGGGAGCGTCGTTGCTGCGGTCCTTGCAGCCGCATGGCTTCTCGGCGGATGGCGCGGCCTGGGCCGGGGCTTGGGCGGCAGCGGGCGAGCCGGTACCCCGGGTCACTTCACGGCCCAGATCCGTGCGGGTGCGGTCCCGGGAGGTGTCGGCCCGCTTGCCCTTCTGGGTGAGGGCCTCGCGGCGGGCCAGCACCAGCTCCCGGCTGCGGTTCATCACGCGCCTGGGCTCACTGCGGCGGCCCGGCTCGGGGGCGCTGAGGCTCAGGCCGCTGCGGCCGCGGGGTGCGGAAGAGGAACTGGGGGCAGCGGCCTGGGCTGGGGGCGCCTGGGAACTGGAGGCGGCCGCAGAAGCTGCCTGGCCGGCGGGGCGGCTGAGGCGCACATCGGCGGCGGTGCGCACCCGGCTCGGGCTCGAGATGAACCGGCTTGCGGCTTTCTTGCCACCGTTGGTGAGGGCCCGGCGGCGCTCGAGTGCTGCTTCCCGGCTGGATGTGCTGGCCATGTCCGCCCGTCGTCGAAGGTCGCTGTGGTGAGGCCGCAGCTCCGAGATCAGGGCCGGCAGCACGGGGGCTGGAGGGCTCTGGTAACGGACTGTCTGGCTCCCTGGCTGTGAACGGCTGGGCTCACGGCCAGGGGGTCAGACCTGCGGCGGGGAGGGGTGCGGTTCCTGAGGATCCAGGAACCGCGGAGAAGTGGTGATCCGGAGGGGACGCTCAGCGGCCCTCGAACACCACGAAGCAGGCACCCTGGCTCTGGGTGTAGGCGTCGTAGCCCACCAGGCGCACGTGGTGGTCGGGGTAGGCCCGGTGGCAGGCCTCGAGTTCACTCACGATCACGCCGAGATCCTTCTCGCCGAAGAAGGGGAGCTTCCAGTAGGACCAGTAGGTGGCCATCGAGCGGCTGGGGTGCACGTGCTCGATCAGCGGGCTCCAACCCTGGGCAATGATGTAGGCGATCTGGTCGTAGATCTCGTCCTGGGTCATCGGCGGGAGGAAGCCGAAGGTCTCCAGGGTGGCGACTGTTTGGTAGTCACCCACGGTGCTCTTGAAGGGCATGGGGATCCTGTGGTGGATGGGATGGATGGAGGCTGGTGCCTGGTCACCGGGGGAGGCAGGTTGGCGCGTGCCGCGCTGCCGATCCCCTCAGTGGGCGATCACTGGACGTCGAGCTTGTCGACGGTGTCGAACTCGAACTTGATTTCCTTCCAGGTTTCGAGGGCGATGGCCAGCTCGGGGCTGTGCTTCGCGGCTTCCATCAGGATGTCGCGGCTCTCCTTCTCGATTTCCCGGCCGGCGTTGCGGGCCTTGACGCAGGCCTCCAGGGCCACCCGGTTGGCGGCGGCGCCGGCGGCCGAACCCCAGGGGTGGCCGTGGGTGCCACCACCGAACTGGAGCACGGAATCGTCGCCGAAAATCGCCACCAGGGCGGGCATGTGCCACACGTGGATACCGCCGGAGGCCACGGCGAACACGCCGGGCATCGAACCCCAGTCCTGATCGAAGAAATTGCCGCGGCTGCGATCTTCGGGAATGAAGGATTCGCGCAGCTGATCGATGAAGCCCAGGGTGGTCTGGCGATCACCCTCCAGCTTGCCCACCACCGTGCCGGTGTGCAGCTGGTCACCACCGGAGAGGCGCAGGCACTTGGCCAGCACCCGGAAGTGGATGCCGTGCTTGGGATGGCGGTCGATCACCGCGTGCATGGCGCGGTGGATGTGCAGCAGCATGCCGTTCTTGCGGCACCACTTCGACAGACCGGTGTTGGCGGTGAAGCCACCGGTGATGTAGTCGTGCATGATGATCGGCTGCCCGAGTTCCTTGGCGAACTCGGCCCGCTCATACATCTCCTCGGGCGTGGCGGCGGTGCAGTTGAGGTAGTGCCCCTTCTTCTCACCGGTCTCCTGCTGGGCCAGGGCAACGGCTTCGGCCACGAACTCGAAGCGGTTCTGCCAGCGCTGGAAGGGCTGGGAGTTGATGTTCTCGTCGTCCTTGGTGAAATCGAGGCCGCCGCGCAGGCATTCGTAGACCACCCGGCCGTAGTTCTTGCCCGACAGACCGAGCTTCGGCTTGATGGTGCAGCCCAGCAGGGGACGGCCGTACTTGTTCATCCGGTCGCGCTCGACGCAGATGCCGTTCGGCGGGCCGGGGCAGGTCTTGATGAACGCCATCGGGAAGCGGATGTCTTCCAGGCGCAGGTGGCGCAGGGCCTTGAAGCCGAACACGTTGCCCACCAGGGAGGTGAGCACGTTGGTCACCGAACCCTCTTCGAACAGGTCGAGGGGATAGGCGATGAAGGCGTAGAACGCCTCCTTGTCGCCCGGCACGTCTTCGATGCGGTAGCAGCGGCCCTTGTAGAAGTCGAGGTCGACGAGGAGCTCGGACCAGACGGTGGACCAGGTGCCGGTGGAGGATTCAGCGGCCACGGCGGCGGCCACCTCTTCCTTGGGCACGCCTTCCTGGCCGGTGCACTTGAAGCAGGCCAGCAGGTCGGTGTCGAGGGGGACGTAATCAGGAGTCCAATACGTGTCGCGGTACTCCTTGACCCCGGCGTCGTACTTCTTGCTCATGGAGTTTCTCCGGTTGGGTCGGTAAGGGGATGACGAGGGGAACGCCTCAGGCGTTCAGCGGCCTCAGTCCTTGGAACCCACGAAACCGGCGCTGCCGCTCAGAGCAGGCTCCACTTCGCGGTGGGGGCGGGCAATGATGTGGGCGGCCACCAGGCCGTCGCCCACGCGCTCGCAGGCATCAGCACCGGCCCGCACAGCGGCGTTGACAGCACCGGTCTCACCACGCACCATCACGGTCACGTAGCCGCCGCCGACGAACTCGCGGGCGATCAGCCGCACTTCGGCAGCCTTGGTCATGGCGTCAGCCGCTTCGATGGCGGGCACCAGACCGCGGGTCTCAATCATGCCGAGGGCGATGCCCATGGTTTCGTTTGCCATTACCTGCTCCTGGAGGAGGGGGTGGAATGTTCGCAGGCAACCATGGTCCGCCGCCAAACCCTGCGTCAAGCAAATGCGCTGTCTGGGTCATCACCGTTTGTGTCGGCACTGATAAGTACCGCTGATCCATTCCACACATTTCGTTAGCCTTTGCTTGGCGGCCCAGTCGGCGCAGCCGGTCTGCGGCCGCTGACATGGAAGGCCCCGGCGCCTACCCGTTGGCGATTCTCCCTAGCGTGAAAGCGGATCGGCTTCGCCTGGACTTGCCGCTGAGCTTGCAGCTTCGTGCTTTCAGCTTCGTGCCTGACCAGGGGTGGAATGTTCAACGCCGCCGATCCCTCCTTCGGGGGCCGCCCACCCGTGGGTCCCTCCTCTGGGGGACAATGCCGGCACCCGAGTCGAGCCCTTGCCCACCCTGGTGATCGCCAGTGGCAATCCCCACAAGGTGCGGGAGATCGGGTCGATGCTCCAGCCGCTGGAGCTGGAGGTGTGCGCCCAGCCGCGTGACCTCGACGTGGAGGAAACCGGCGCCACCTACATCGAGAACGCCAGGCTCAAGGCGAGCGCGGCGGCGGTCCGCACCGGCCACTGGGCCCTGGCCGACGATTCCGGCATCGAGGTGGATGCCCTGGGAGGCGCTCCGGGCATCTTTTCCGCCCGCTACGCCCCCACGGATCCCGAGCGGGTGGCCAGGCTCCTGGCCGAGCTCGGCGACACGCCCTACCGCAGCGGCAGCTTCATGTCCGCAATGGCCCTGGCGGATCCCACCGGTGCCGTGCGGCTGGAGGCCGAAGGGGTCTGCCGCGGCGTGGTGCTGGACGCCCCCCAGGGGCAGGGCGCCGGCTACGACCCGATCTTCTACGTACGGGAGGCAGCCTGCACCTACGCCCAGATGAGCGAGCATCAGCGTCTCCGGCTCGGCAGCCGCGGCAAGGCCGCCCGCCAGATGGCCCCAGGTCTGAAGGCCCTGCTCGACCTCTCCTGAGGCTGCAACGGGACCGCAGGGGCCCGGACGCCCCTCAGCCTCGGGCCGTGGCGTTGATGTGGTGGATGGCGCGCATGGCGGCGGCGGCGGCCTCCTCCACATCCCCTTCGCGGCCCGCCAGGGTGAGTCGGCCGAAGGCCCCCACCGCCTTCACGTCCACCACCGTGATGTTGGAGGCCTTCTCGGCCTCGTTGGCAGCGATCAGCACGTAGCCGGCGGGCTCCGTTTCCAGGATGAACATGCTCATCCCGGCCTGGATCATCGAGCCCCGCCGGTTCTGACGGTTGATGAGCACGGCATGGTCGGGGGTGATCGCCCGGATGATCTCCGTCCAGCTCACATCGCAGCGGCTGCGTTGCTCGACGGTGTTGCCGATCGCCTCGAGCACCACATCGCCCGAGTGGAGCACATTGCTCTGGTCGCGGTGGTAGAGCGCCAGGGAGCCGAAGGCCCGCTCCACGATCATCTGGCCCAGCCGCACGGTGCTGGCCTTCAGGGCGATGTCGGTGACGCGGTGCACCGCCATGCCGGGTGACACCTCCAGCCACAGGCATGCATCGCCCGGGATCGGCAGGAAGCCCTGGCTCACGGTGCCCATGTAGGCGGCGAGCTGGGGTTGCAGCGAGTCGAGGAACACGTAGGTGCGCAGCTCGATCGACTGCACCTGGCTGTTCTGCCGTGCCAGCCGGCTGCCCTCGCTGTCGGTGGTGATCACGCAGCTGGCGCCCGAGCTCTCCGGGCTCACCACGGTGCCGGTGATCAACCGCCCTCCTCCGAGGAGACCGCCGCGTCGTTGCCGTGGGGCCCGATCGTCAGGGGTGAGCGGGCTGGAGGGCATGGGGTGGGCCGGATCTCCTCCGAACGGTGCTGAGTCGTGGACCCCGGGGGCCGGGGCCGTGATCCGGGGCGGGTCGTGAAGCGCTGGTGTGGGGACGCCGCTGTGGTGCCGACCTGGACCGGAGGACCTGCAGGCCGTGGAGCCGCGGCCGCAGGGCCCTGCTTGGAAACAAGGGGGAGCGACCGGTGGCAGCGACTTTACCTGCCGCCACAGGCGCCCCGCCCTTGCCCCGGGGCTGGGAGCCGATACCTTCCGACCATCCTGACCGGAGCGCCATGGCCGCCAAGCGCAGCACAGCCCACGCCGCCGCCACCCAGGCCGACCCCATGCACGACCAGAGCGGCCAGGTGCCGATGTCCGACTGGCTCGCGGCCGCCTCGGCCCAGGGCATCAAGCCTGAACAGGCCCTGGCGATCATCGGCCTGGGGCTGATGCAGAAGATGGCCGGGTCCAGCGAGGACCTGCCCTGGGTGTGGAACGAGGTGGAGGATGGCGGCAGCGCCGATCTCTCGGCCCTGCGCCAGCGCCTGGAACTGGTGAACCTGGCGCTGCAGACGGGGGCCCCACTGAGCACGGCGGAGGTGACGGTGCTGCTCGGTGCCCGGCCCGGTGCCCCGGTGGTGGAGCGGGGCGGGCTGAGGGCCCGGCGCCTCAGCCGCAACGTCTGGAAGCTGACCAAGGCCGACAGCAGCAGCTCCACCTTCAACGACGGCTTCCGGCGCCGCCTCTGAGGGGCTTAGCCCAGTGACTCGGGGGTGAGCTCCACCAGTTTCAGCGAGTACTCCCAGACCTTGCGGGCCGTGTCGGGGTTGCTGGCCTTGTCGGAGAGTTCCTGGCTGAACTGGCGCCCGCCCTGCTTCTGGCGGTTGCCCCAGCTCCAGTGCACACCCGAGACGGCGAACTCAGGGTCGGCCACCACCTGGGCCACCCGCTCGCCTGCCAGGGCCTGGCTCACATAGCCCCCGGTGACATTCTTCTGGAACCAGGGAAAGATCTTCTGGAAGAGCCGGGGTGTGTTGCGGAACAGCGGCGTGTCCGCCACGCAGCCCGGGTAGAGGGAGGTGAACACGATTCCGGTGGACCCATGCAGGCGCCGGTGCAGCTCCTGGGTGGTGATCATGTTGCACAGCTTGCTGTCCTTGTAGGCCTTGCCGGGCTTGAAGGCCTTGCCGCTGGCCATGGCGATGGGCGCCTTGAAGCCGGCGGCGAAGCCGGAGAGGTCGCCCAGGTCGGCGGGGGCTGGAATCGGGATCTTGCCCCCCAGCTCCTTGGAGTTGGCCGTGACCGTGCCGAGGATCACCACCCGCCGGGACGGGTGGGTGGAGTGCTCCAGATCCGGCAGCAGCAGCTGGATCAGCAGGAAATGGCCCAGGTGGTTGGTGGCCATCGAGAGCTCGTACCCCTGGGGGGAGCGTTCCGGCTGCTTCAGCCGCGGCTTGTACACCGCGGCATTGATCACCAGGGCATCGAGGGGGCGCCCGAGGGAGGACACCAGGGTCTCCACGCCCGCGCGCACGCTGTCCAGATCGCCCAGGTCAATCCGCAGGTGGTGCAGCTGGGCGGAGGGGATGCCCAGGGATTCAGCCGCCGCCGCTGCCCGCACAGGGTCCCGGTTGGCGGTCACCACGGTCCAGCCCCGGTCCACCAGGGCCTTGGTCGCATGCAGACCCACTCCTGAGGTGGTGCCGGTGATCAGGACCGTTCCGGGGGTCGGGTCGGCGGCCATGGAGAAGGGCTGGGGGAACTGGGGCCCAACCTACGGAGGGGCTCAGGGTTTCCCGGGCTGAGACGGATCCTGCTCAACAGACGGAAACGGGGCCTGGCTCCAGACGACCCGCAGGCGATCCGGCGCGATCCACTGGTTCTGCTCGCGGATCAGGCGCTGCTCGCCCTCGACGGCGAAGAGCTGGTCGAACCGCTCCCTGGCCTTGGCGAGCTTCGCCTGCTCGATCTGGAGCACCGCCGAGAGCTCGCCCTGGCGTTCCATCCGCTCCTGGTAGGCCACGGCCAGGCGCACCAGGCTCACCGCGGCCACGATCGCCAGACCGGTCTTGATCGTGAGGCCCACCACGCTGCAGATCAGCTCACGGCGCTCCAGGGAGAGACTGGCCGCCGCCGACAGGCTCACGGTGGACGCCGTCGCCGTCCGGGTGCTGCCGGGCCAGGGGGGCACTGATGCCTGAGCCGCGGCAGGGGCTGGCGTTGCGGAGCCTGCCGCTGCTGGGGATGGCGCCGTTGCCCTGGTGGCTGCGGTGCGCGGGTGGGGGGAGAACCGCTTCACCGGGGTGCTGGTGCTCGTGGAGGCTGTCAAAGGCTTGGAGGCTGTCAGGGGCGACGCAGCACCCAGGGGCGTGGCAGCAGCCGTGGGCGTGGCAGCAGGCCTGGCCTTGCGTGGAGGGGGAAGGGGCCGGGGCGCAGGAGCCAACGTGGGAGCCTTGGACGACGGACTGCTTCTAGCGGGTCCGGGGGGCCATGCCAAGGGTCGGCACTGGCCCCGGGGGCGACCCGCGCGGCAGCAGCGAACCTCAGGCCTTGTAGAGGCTGAAGCAGAGGCGCACGGCCAGCACCCCGGCGTGGGCCGCCACCACGAGCGCGATCAGAATCTCGGCCTGGTTGAGAACGGAGACCATGGAGGCACACGACAGAACATGACGGCACCATTCTTCGCTGTGGTCCCGCTACGGTCCAGCCCCGACCTTCCTGCTGTCACAGCTCTTGACGCCCAACCCGCCCCTGGCCCCAGCCCCTGCTCCGGGGCCCGTGCAGGTCGGTCCTGCCGCCATCGCGGCCCTGGACCTCTCGCCCCTGGCGGCCTGGGCGGCCCTGTCGCCTGAGCAGCTGCTGCAGCACGGTGGCAGCCTCGATCTCAGCTTTGAGTGGCCCCGCCAGCCCGACGATCCGCGGGAGCTCTCCGAAATTCCCGAAGTGCGGCTCTGGTGCCTGCGGGCCGACGCGGCGATGCCCTGGCTGCCCCTGTTGATCGAGCGCAGCAGCGGTCAGCTCACCCGCCATGTGGCCATGCTGCTGCCCCACGGCTTCAGCCGCGGCGAGGGCATCCGCTTCGCGCCCGAGGCCCTGGAGCTGTGGATCACCCACCGCCTGTTTCTTCTCGATGCCTGGAGCCGCAGCCGCGGACTCCAGTGCCGGCAGGGGCTGGTGCAGATGGCTGCGGTTCTTGGGCTGGAAGTGGATCCGGCCTTCTGGCAACCGCTCGATGCAGACACCTAGGGCCGGCTCCATCCCTTCCGCTCCTTCGGGTGCTTGCGGTCCGTCCGGCCGTTGGCTGCCCACCACCTGCCTGGGAGGTCGCTGGCAGATGGGGCTGGATGCCTGGTTGCTGGAGCAACCCCGCCCCGCCTTTCGTCTCTACCGCTGGCAGCGTCCCACCCTCTCCCTCGGTCAGCACCAGCGGCGCTGTCCCAGCCACTGGAGTGCCCTGGCCGCCGACGGCAGCCTCGACCTGGTGCGTCGCCCCAGCGGCGGGCGCGCCGTGCTGCACGGCGGCGACATCACCTATGCCCTGGTGTGGCCCGAGCCGCCGCGGCGGCGGGTGGAGGCCTACGCGGCGGCCAGTGCCTGGCTGCAGCTGGCCTTCCGGCGTCTCGGTCTGCCGCTGGCCTTCGGCGCCGGTCCGGCCCGCGGCGACCTGGGTTCGCCCAATTGCTTCGCCCTGGGCACCGCCGCCGATCTCGTCCATGCCGATGGTTCGAAGCGGGTGGGCAGCGCCCAGCTCTGGCGCGGAGGGCGGTTGCTGCAGCACGGGGCGATCCAGCTGGCGCCCTGTCCCCAGCTCTGGTCACGGCTGTTCGGCACTCCACCACCGCGGCTGCCTGCGCTCCCTTGTCAGGGCGATGCCCTGGAGCGGCTCTTGCTGGAGGCTGCCCAGGAGGCCCTTCCCTTTCCCCTGGAGCTGGAGCGCCCCGAGCCGTTGCGGGCCGCCGAGCTGGCGGCGGTGGCGCAGCGCCACCTGCACTGCTCAACCGTGCCGGCGGCGGCCTCAGGCCAGTCGCATCCTCAGCGACCCGGATCCGCAGCCGACGCCGTCTCGCCGGACGCCACCATGCTGCGCACCACCTGGGGCAGCGCCAGCCCCAGCGGGTAGATGTTCTGGCGCCGTGCCGCCTCCAGCAGAGGGGCGGGCAGCTTGAGCCCGAGTTTCTGGAGCACGGCCTCGCCAAGGTCCGGTCGTTCCAGGGTGCCGCTCGGCAGGCCGGCAGGGCTCAGCACCAGCAGCCGGCTGGTCTGGTCGGTCTCCAGCAGTTGAACCGCCTGCCACAGCGGGGCGGATTCGGGGATCGAGGGCAGGCTGGAGAGGGGTTGGAGGTGGTCGGCCACACGGTCGCTGTCCCAGCGCTGCACCGGGATCTCCTGCAGGGCGGCATCGTCGATCACGCCCCGCCAGCGGCCCCGTTCGCACACCAGCAACCAGTCGGCCGCCCCCACGGGGCTGGGTTCCCCCAGCCGCATGCGGCTCACGTCCCTGAGGGTCTGGTCGGCCTCCAGCACCCGGAAACGGCGGCGGGAGGCCTCCTTCACCTGAACGGTGTTGAGAGCGTTCTGGAGCAGCAGCAACTGCTGCTGGTTGCGCACGGCTCCAAGACCGAACCAGCCCAGCAGGATCAGCCAGGCCCCCCCCACGCCCCCGCCGCGAAGCAGCAGCACGGTGCCCAGCCCCATGGCCAGGTAGGACAGGAAGCGGCCGCAGCCATTGGCCACTTCGATGCCCCGGCGGCGGCTGCCGCTGGCCTGCCACACCAGTGCCTTCACGATCAGGCCCCCATCCAGGGGCAGGCCCGGCAGGAGGTTGAACAGGGCGAGCACCATGTTGAGGGTGCCGAGCTCGGCCACCATCGCCCCCAGCCATGGGGCCAGGTGGCTGGCCGCATGGGTGCTGGCCAGCAGGGAGATGCCCAGCCCAAGACTCACCGCCGGCCCGGCGGCGGCCACCAGCAGGGCCCCGATGGCGGTGCTGCATTCCCGCTCCACGCTCGCCACACCGCCGAGCAGGAACAGGGTGATGCTGCGCACCTTCACGCCCTGGCTGATGGCCACCAGCGAATGGCCCAGCTCGTGCAGCAGCACCGACACGAACAGCAGCACCGCCGTTCCCAGGCCGAGGGCCCAGATGCCGGCCTCGCCGATCGCCCCGCCCTTCAGGGCACTGGAGTAGTGCTGCTGGAACGCTGCGGTGGCCACCAGGAGGATGACGAACCAGCTGGGATGGATCCGCAGTGGGATGCCGCGGATCTTCATCAGCTGCCAACCCTCACCCACGGCGAAACATCCCGGTGCCGGTGCGGGCCCGGCCGTTCATGGGCCAATCCTAGAAAGGGCCAGGTTTGTCCGCTCCCGATGGGGTCGCCCTCCTCCGTGCCCGGCCCCTTCTGCCCCCGGATCAAGATCTGCGGGCTGCGGGATCCGGCCCAGGCGGCCGCCGTGGCGCGGCTGGGGGTGGACGCGATCGGGGTGATCGGGGTGCAGGGTTCGCCGCGGTTTGTGTCGCCCGCCCAGCGTGCCGCCATCTTCGCCGCGGTGGAGGCGGCCGCACCCGCCTGCGACGGCGTGCTGGTGGTGGCCGATCCCAGCGACGCCCAGCTCGAGGAGCTCCATCCGCAGCGCGGCCACCGCATCCTGCAGCTGCACGGCCAGGAATCACCCGCGCGGTGCAGCACCCTGCGCCGGGCCCTCGGCTGCCGCATCTGGAAGGCCCTGCGCATCCGCTCCAGGGCGGATCTGGAGCAGGCCGAGGCCTACCGCAGCCACGTGGATGCCCTGCTGCTGGATGCCTTCGTGGCGGACCAGCTGGGGGGCACGGGCCATCGGATTCCCCTGGACTGGCTTGTGGGCTGGCGATCGCCCCTGCCCTGGTGGCTGGCCGGCGGCATCAACCCCGAGCGGGTCAGGGGCGTTCTCGAGCAGCTCGCTCCCACGGGAGTGGATGCCTCCAGCGGCGTGGAGCGCGGGCCGGCCGACAAGGACCTCACGCGGGTGGCCGCCCTGGTGGCCGCTGTGCGAACCAGCGTTTGAGCCCATCCCGATCCCGCGCGAGGATCCCATCACCTCAGGCTTCCCTCCATGGCCCGCCGCCATCTCCGCTTCAGCGCTCCGGGCCGCCATGCGCTGGCCACGGCCCTGCTGGCCGCTGCGCTGGCTGCTGCTGCGCCGAGCAGGGCTCAGGACCTGGTGGGCTGCCAGCTGATCGAGGGTCAGCTCTCCTGCGTGCCCGGGGTTTCCGCCGATCCCCAGAGCCAGATCAAGGCGCTGCGGCAGCAGATCGCCGGCACGGAAGCGCTGGAAGGGGCCGTGGAGCAGGGCATCGAGGGCCTTGAGTCCCTCGTCCTCAGGGGCGAAGCCGCCGAGGGGCAACTGCTCATGGCGGCAGTGTCTTCCGAAGCGGCCGCCGATGGACTGGCTGGCGTGCCCGATCAGGCCTTTCACTGGTACCGGCTCTCGCCCGGCAGCAGCCAGTGGCTGCTGATTCCGGATGCCTCCGGACCCCGCTACCAGCTGCAGGCCTCCGATGTGGGAGCCCTGGTGATGGTGATGGTGAGCCTGCCGGGCGAGGGAACCGTTGGAACGGTCACGGGCAGCCGGCGCCAGGCCAGCCCCATGGTGGGGCCGGTGAAGCCCTGAGGGGGGAGGTCAGGTGGAGAGCAGGGCTTCCTGCTGCTTCACCAGCTCGAAGAACTCGGCCTTGAGGCTGGGGTCATGGCGGAAATCACCCCGCACGATGGAGTTCACCATGCTGGTCTGGGGTTCTTTCACGCCCCGCCACTTCATGCAGTAGTGCTGCGCTTTGACAAGAATAGCCAGTCCCTGAGGCTTGCAGAGACGCTCGATTTCATCGGCGAGGATCATTACGGCCTCCTCCTGGATGTGGGGCCTTGAGAACACCCAGTCGGCAACGCGGGAGAACTTGGAAAGGCCGATCACCTGGTCGCCGGGCTTGATGCCGATCCAGCAATTGCCGAGGATGGGTACCAGGTGGTGGGAGCAGGCGGAGCGCACCGAGATGGGACCCACGGTATAGATCTCGTCGAGCTTCTTCACGTTGGGGAAGCTGGCGATCTTCGGCTGCTCGTGATAGCGACCCTTGAACACCTCGTGGAGGTACATCCGAGCCACCCGTTCGGCGGTCTCTTCGGTGTTGTGATCGTTGTCGATGTCGATCACCAGGCTGCGCAGCAGCTCGCGCACCTTGCCGGCCACCTCGATCTCGAGCTGGTCGAGCTCTCCATCGAGGAGGTGATCGGCGATGTTGTCGTTGGCGAAAAAGGACACACCCGCCTTCTCCAGGCGATCACGAATCCTCAGGGATACGGGCAGTGGCGTGGCGGCAGGTGCCGAACCCTTGGCACTGAAACTGGAGGGCAGGGTTGAAGTCATAGGGATGGTCAGAGCGCGCCGGCGGCCGGCATGAGGGTCAGATCTTCCACCACCTGGGTGGCGGGCTGTTGGGCCAGGTACAGCAGGGCGTCGGCGGCCCGCTCAGGGTCAAGCATGGCATGCCGATCAAAGGAACTGTGGACGGTTTCGCTGTCCCAGAGTGGTGTATTCACCGCACCCAGGGTGAGTGTGCTGACGCGAATGCCATGGCTCCGCTCTTCAGCGGCCAGACAACGGCTGAGCGAGACCAGCCCCGCTTTGCTCACGCAGTAGGCCCCCCAGTCCGGAAAGGCCTGGTGGGCCGCATGGCTGCTCACGTTGATGATGTGGCCGCCGCCCCGGGCCCGAAGCCCCGGAATGAGGCAGCGGCACACCTGGAACACCGCGGTGAGGTTGAGCTGGATCAGTCGTTGCCACTGCTCGAGCGGCATTGTCTTCAGTTCACCGGTGTAGGCCATCCCCGCGTTGTTGATCACCACATCGGGCTCGAGGCCGCGCGAGCAGAGTTCGGTGATCCCCTCCTCCAGGCCATGGGCCTGGGCCAGGTCGAGGGCCGTGCACTCCACGCGACCGCCATGGGCGTTCAGCCCATGGGCCAGGCTGGTGAGGGCATCGGCGGACCGGGCGACGAGGAGCAGATCGAAACCCGCCGCGGCGAGGCGGTGGGCCGCTGCCGCCCCGATTCCTCGGGAGGCGCCGGTGATCAGAGCGGTGGCCAAACGGAGCCTGGAACGGGAACGGCAAGGGCGGGATGCAAAACCGAAGGGCCGGCCGGAAGGCAGGCCTTGATCCCGTCACGAACCTTAAGAGCTCAACGAAGGTTCTGGGGTGCCGGGCTCCAGCACCTTGCCGAGCTGCCGGAATTTCGCATAGCGCTGCGCCTGGAGCTCCGATTCGTTCAGCGCCCCCAGGGTGGTCAAATGGTGGTGCAAGGCACCTTTGAGGGTTTCGGCGGCCTGGAGCGGCGCCCAGTGGTTGCCACCCGAGGGCTCCGGCAGCACCTGGTCCACGATGCCCAGCTGCAGCAGATCCGGGCCGGTGATCTTGAGCGCCTCGGCCGCCACCGGCGCCTTGGTGGCATCCCGCCACAGGATGGAGGCGCAGGCCTCGGGGGAGGCCACGGTGTACACGCTGTGCTCGAACATCAGCAGCCTGTCGGCCACGCCGATCCCGAGGGCGCCGCCGGACCCCCCTTCCCCGATCACCGTGGCGATGATCGGCACCCGCAGCCGGAACATCTCCCGCAGATTGACCGCGATGGCCTCGCCCTGGCCCTGCTCCTCGGCCAGAACACCGGCATAGGCCCCGGGCGTGTCGATGAAGGAGAGAATCGGCAGCCGGAAGCGATCGGCGTGGTCCATCAGCCGCATCGCCTTGCGGTAGCCCCCGGGCGAGGCCATCCCGAAGTTCCGGGCCACGTTCTCCTTGGTGTCACGCCCCTTCTGGTGACCCAACAGCATCATGCTGATGCCGTTCAGCCGGCCCACGCCACCCACCAGGGCCTGGTCGTCGGAGCCGCGGCGGTCGCCGTGCAGTTCGATGAAGCTGTCGGTGATCAGCTGGATGTAATCCAGCGTGCTGGGCCTCTGGGGGTGGCGGGCCACCTGGATCTTCTGGGCGGCGCTGAGGTTGTCGAAGATCTCCTTGCGGCGGCGGGTGGCCAGGGTTTCCAGCTGCAGCAGCTGCTGGCTCACGTCCACCTCGGAATCGCGGGCCAGCTGGCGGATCTGTTCGATCTGGTCCTCCAGCTCGACCAGAGGTTTCTCGAACTCCAGGAGAGCGCGGCGGGCCATGGGGTGGCGATGCGTCGGGGACAGGGAAACCTGAGGGGCTCAGGCGTGAGGCTCAGGCAGCGGCAAGGGCTGGGGAGACGGCGCCGGCATGCTGCAGACCCAGGGCCTCAAAGCCATGGCGCAGGGAAGCCTCGCCGATCCGGTCCATCGCCGCGAGGGTGATGTTGTTGCGGCCCCAGCTGAAGTTGGTGTGCAGGTCTTCGAAATCCAGCAGCATGGCCTCGGCGAAGCAGGCGAACATCTGACGCTGGGGCACGGCCATCTCGGCCACTTCCATCATCTGCCAGCCGATGTCCTGCCAGAACTCCACGATGCCGCCCTTGAGCACGTGGACCCCCTCGGCGGCTGCCTTGGCGTCCAGGTTCTTCGGATAGCCGCCATCAATCATCAGGCAGGGCCTTTTGAGGCTGGCCGTGTCGATCTGAAGGCTCTGGGGCAGGCTGGCCACCCACACCACCACATCGGCTTCGGGGAGAGCCGCCTCCAGGTCCAGGATCCTGCCCTCCCCCAGGCTCTCCTGCAGGTCCACCAGGGGTTGAGGCCGCCGCGCCACGAGCAGCAGCTCACCGACCCCGCGGCGCTGCAGCCAGCGGCAGACCGCGCTGCCGATGTCGCCGGAGGCACCCACCACAGCCACCTTGGCGCTGGCCAGGTCGATGCCCAGCGAAGAGGCGTTGCGCTCGACCTGCTGGCAGATCACCCAGGCGGTGTGGGTGTTGCCGGTGGTGAACCGCTCCCAGTTCAGCTGCACGGCGCTCACCCGCTCCTCCCGCAGCAGGTTCATGTCCTCGAAGATGATCGAGGTGAAACCGCCCAGGGCGGTGATGTCGATGCCCGAGCGCTGGGCCAGCTCCATGGCCTTGAGCACCTTGCGCTTGGCCGTCTTGAAACGGCGCAACATCTCCGGCACGAACACCGAATCGATGTAGGCCCCCTCTATGGTCTTGCCGGTGCGGCTGGTGACCGTCACCTTCTCCACCAACTGGGGAGGGGCAGCGCACCACATGTCGAGGTCACCGTCGGCGTACTCGTCGAAGCCGAGGGACCGGGCCTTGGCCCGGGCCTCCTCAAAACTGGTCGAGTGACCGATCAGGCCGAACATGCGGGATGCAAGAGGATGTCGCGGACGCTACATCCTCCCACGCTCGCCTGGGGCGGCCCGTCAGCCCACCAGAGCCGCCGCCGCCAGCTTGGCGATTTCACGGCCCGTGAAGCCGATGTCCATCAGGGCCTCCTGGTAGGAGCTGAGGAAATCGGCCATCAGATCCTCCTTGTCCATCTGCAGAACGGCGGCGTCGCCGGCCACCTGCTCGAGCATCTTGCGCACCAGCGGCAGGTTCTCCCGGTTGGCCTGCTCGAGCTCCTCGCGCACGTCGGCCAGATTGGCCTTCAGCCACTCCTGGCCGTAGTTGAGGTGGGTGTATTCGTCCTTCACCACGCCCTCGGTGATCCGCCGGGCGAAGGGGTCGGCCACGGGGATATAGATGTGGTACGCCGAGATGGCGAAGGCCTCGATCAGGATGGCCTGGATCAGCAGGCAGGTGGTCACCTTGCCTTCGGCCAGGGCCCTCTGGAAGTTGCCGTGCAGCGGGGCGAAGAACTCCTTGGCGAACGGCATGTCCGCCGTCACCCCGAGATTGTTGGCGCAGGCCGTGAACCCCTTCATGTGCTTCAGCTCCATGCGGGCCAGCTTCGCCAGCTCGTCGGCCTGGTCGGGAATCAGGGTGCCGAGGGCGATGTAGTTGTCGTGGGCTTCCTGCTCGCCCTCGATCACGATCGCGTTGATGCGGCTGTAGGCGTCCTTGTAGGTGTCGCTGGAGAAGTCGGGCAGTCCATCGCCCCGCTCTGCTGCGGTGTCGGCGGGCTTGGTGGCGGGCTGTACGGCGACAGCAGGGTGAGCAACAGACGCCATAGGACTTCGGAACGTGAACCAGTGGGCAGACTGTAACCACCTCTGACCGAGGCGGGCCCGGCTCAGGCCTCGGATGCGGTGTCAGAACGGTGCTGCGTGAACCGGTGCTGCCTCAAGCGCTGCTGCGTGGAGAGGCCGGTGGGCGGCCAGGTGCTGGTCAGCAGGCTGTCGCAGCGCCGCACCCAGCCGTCCACCAGCCGCTCGAACAACCTGGCCCCCAGCTCGGCGCTCGCCGCCGTGCTGTCGCCGATCACGCCGCTGCGGCTGAGGTCGGAGCTGAGCCAGGCACAGGGGGCGGCGCCCTCCAGGCTCCAGCCCTCAGGTGGGGCTGGCCCGGCCAGTCCGTCGCATGGCCGCTCCGGCAGCACCATCTCCGCAGCCAGGTGCAGCATCAGGCTCGTCTCCGCCAGGGCGGCATGAAGACCGTGCGCCCGTTCGGATGCCGGCAGCAGGTCCGCTACGCCTTCGGGCCCGCTCCACAGAAAGCAGGGCAGCACCGCCATCTGGGGAGCCGAGGCCCGCAGCTGGCGGGCGGCGGCCTGGAGCAGGCCGATCTGCCCGCCGTGGGCATTGAGCAGCAGCAGCCGGCTGAAGCCCGCCCCGGCCAGCTGGCTTCCCACCGCCATCACCAGGTCGATCACCTGAGCGGCGCTGAGGCTGAGGGTGCCGCAGAACCCCTGGTGCTCCGGCGAGAAGCCGAGGCTCTGCAACGGCAGCCGCCAGATGGGCCGCTCCTGCGGCAGGCGCTCCAGCACCGCGTTCACGACCCGGTCGGCGAAGAGGGCATCGGTGCCCAGCGGCAGCTGGGGGCCGTGCTGCTCCAGGGCACCCCAGGGCCAGATCACGGTGCTGCCGGGCTGTTCGGCGGCGGCCTGCACCTGGGGCCAGGGCAGGGCCATCAGGTCCCGGTGGGGCCCGGGAAAGGGCCGGCTCAAGGGCTGGGGCGGCATGGCGGAGCGATCACCGCCGCGGGGCGGTGCTGGGGTGGGTCGGTCAATGAAGAATCCGATCCCTACAGTGTGGTGCTGTCAGCAGCACTGCAGATGGCCGGATCCGGCAATCAACCGCCAGCCCCGTCCACCCGGCCCAACCCGCCAGGAACGCCGCGTCCTCCGGCCGGCCCGCCCCAGCGCAAGCCACCCCAGGTGCTGATGATCAAGAAGGACGAGCCGGAGGCCCCCCCTGCTGCGGCGGAGTCCGAGACCTCCGCCGCAGCACCGGACGCTCCCAGGCCTCCTGCCGCCCCCAGGTCCCAGCAGCCCCGCAGCGACGCCGAGCTCTTCGACATGGGGGCCATGGAGGGCCTCACCATGGCTGATCTGCTCGGGCCCGATGGCGGCCAGGGGGTTCGCAAGCGTCCTGCTTCCCCCCCCAGCCAGGGGGTGAGCCGCAGCGTGGACGATTTCGATTTCGATGAGCAGGCCTTCCTGGCCGCCCTCGATGAACAGGATTTTGTGGGCAGCACCGGGGGGGTGGTCACCGGCGAGGTGATCGGCCTGGAGAGCGACGGGGTGTACGTGGACATCGGCGGCAAGGCCCCGGGCTTCATGCCCAAGAAGGAAGCCGGCCTCGGCGTGATCACCAACCTCAAGGAGCGCTTCCCCAAGGGCACCCAGGTGGAGGTGCTGGTCACCCGGGAGCAGAACGCCGACGGCATGGTGACCGTGAGTGCCCGGGCCCTCGCCCTGCGCCAGAGCTGGGAGAAGGTGCGTGTCCTCGAGAAGGAGGGGAAGGTGGTGCAGGTGAAGGTGAACGGCTTCAACCGGGGCGGCGTCACCTGCGACCTGGAGGGCCTGCGGGGCTTCATCCCCCGCTCCCAGCTGCAGGAGGGTGAGAACCATGAGGCCCTGGTGGGCAAGACCCTCGGCGTCACCTTTCTGGAGGTGAACCCCGAGACCCGCAAGCTCGTGCTCTCCGAGAAACGCGCCGCCACGGCAGCCCGTTTTGCGGAACTGGAGGTGGGGCAGCTGGTGGAGGGCGTGGTGGCCTCGATCAAGCCCTACGGCTTTTTCGTGGATCTCGGCGGCATCAGTGGCCTGCTCCACCACAGCTGCGTCACCGGCGCCGAGCTGCGGGATCTGCGGGAGGCCTTCAGCCAGGGGGAACGCCTGTCTGCCCTGATCACCGATCTCGACCCCGGCCGGGGCCGCATCGCCCTCAACACGGCCCTGCTCGAAGGCCAGCCCGGTGAACTGCTGGTGGAGAAGGAGCGGGTGATGGCCGAGGCCGCCGACCGGGCCAACCGGGCCCGGTCGGTGCTGCGGCAGCAGGAGCAGAACGCCGGATGACGGATGTGCGTGAGGGGGGGCGCGCCGCGGTGACCGGCGCGATTCAGGGCGTGGGTCCCGACTGGGAACTCGATTTCTACTCCAGGCCGATCCTTGATTCCGACGGCAAGAAGCGCTGGGAGCTGTTGATCTGCTCCACCCCGGGGGTGGGCGAGGAGGGCCGTCCCATCGCCGAGAGCTTTCGCTGGGTGCGGGCCTGCCCCGCCTCGAGTGTGAATTCCATCTGGCTGCGGGAGTCGTTGCAGCTGGCTCAGGAGCAGGCGGCCGCAGCCGGCTTCGCACCGCCTCGGCGGCTGCGCTGCTGGCGCGCCTCCATGCGCACGATGGTGCAGCGGGCCGCCGAGGGTCTGGGTCTGGAGCTCATTCCCAGCCGCCGCACCTACGCCCTGGTGAGCTGGCTGCAGCAGCGCGAACGGGAGGTGTATCCCCAGGAGGATGGCTTCATGGCCGGCCCCCTGGCTCCGCCGCCCCAGGCGATCCGGCCGGTGCCGGTGCCGCTGCCCGAGGCCGCCCGCGGCGACAGCTGGGCCTGGGCCAGCCTTCCCGTGGCCGCTCTGGCCGGTGCGAAGGAGTGGGACACCGGATTCGCCGGGCTCGTTCCCCTGCCGGAGGACGCTGATCCTGAGGCTGCCGTGCCCGGTCTGCGCCTGTTCAGCGCCAGCCGTGCCCTGGCTCTGGCCGGCTGGTTGGCGGGCCTGGAGCCGGTGCGCCTGGAGATGGTGGACCGCCAGCTGGTGCTGGAGGCGGGCCTCGAGGATCGCTGGTTGCTGGCCACCCTGCCCGAGCCGGAAGCCGACGCGGCCCGCCAGGCCTTTGCCGAGGCGCGGCTTCGGGCCGGCGGCCTGCAGTTCATCGCCGTGCAGGCCCGCGAGAGCGATCAGCGGTTCGAGGGGTTCTGGATGCTGCGGGATCTCCCCGATGGCTGAGGGGGTTGCGGCACCGTTCGATCGCCCCGACGCCGGCTTCAACAGTCTCCCCGGTTGGACCTGGGTGGGTTGCTACGGGGGCTACTACCTGCAGTGCGAGCTGCTCGACGGCTTCGAACATGGCTTCTTCACCCGCCAGTGGCAGGGCCGGCCGCCGGGGGTGCTGGCGGGCTATGTGAGTGCCGGCGTCAGCGTGCACCGGGCCCGGCAGGTGCACGGAGCCCTCGTGCTGCCGGCCAGCGAGGCCGCCGCTGAACCCTGGCCCGAGGCTGACGGCCTCGCCAGTGAAACCGGCGCCCAGAGCCTGTGGGTGTGCGGGGCGGACTGCACACCGGTGCTGTTGGCCGATGTGGGGTCAGGGCGAGTGGCGGCGTGCCATGCGGGCTGGCGCGGCGTGGCCGGCCGGATCGTGCCGGCGGCCCTGGAGCTGCTGCTGCAGGCCGGCAGCAGCCTCGAGGATCTGCGCGTTGCCCTCGGCCCGGCCATCGCCGGCCAGCGCTACCAGGTGCTGCGGGAGGTGAGCCAGCAGGTGGCCCTCAGCCTCGATCCCGGTCTCAGCGACCCCGAGGAGGCCCTGGATCTGCTGCGCGGCGGCGGGGGGCTGCTGCAGGACCCCGAGCCAGGACGCGATCGGATGGACATCCGGGCGGCCACCAGCGCCCAGCTGCAGCGCCTCGGGCTCGCCCCCGACCAGATCGCCGTGTGTCCGCTCTGCACGGCCGACGAGCCGGAGCTGTTCCACTCCTGGCGCCGCGACCAGGTGAAGGCCGTGCAGTGGAGCGGCATCGTGTCCCAGGCCTGAGAGGCCGAGCCGCCTGGCTTCAGTCCGGGCCGAACAGGCTGAGCTGCCGAGCGGCGCTGTTGTGATGGCTGCGGCTGCGGCCGGTGCCGGATGTGGACGGGTTCGGCCGGCCCATCACGAACCAGCTCTCCAGGGCTCGCCGTTCCGCCGCATCCAGGCTGGCGAGGTCGAGAGGTCCGGGCAGCAGGGTGTGGTCATGGCTGCTGCCCTGGCACCAGGCCGTTTCGGCAACGCTGAACCGCTCCGCTCCGAAGGGTGTGAGGTCGTCCGGCATCGGGCTGAAGCTGCCGCGGGTCCACCCCTGGCGGCGCGCTTCCAGGCTCCGGAGCCGATCTCGCCGGGCCGTTTCGTAGTCGAGCATCGGCGGCGGGTAGGCCGCCATGGCCGGAGGCAGGCCCAGCTGGTCGTTGGTGAGTTCCGCCAGTTCGGGCAGCCAGCGGCGGATGAACACCCCATGGGGGTCGCAGCGGTTCACTGCCACCTGGCCGGGGTGGTAGATCCGCGTCCATGCCCCAGTGCCTCCGGCCGTCACGCCCGCCTGCATCGCCCACTGGTAGTGATCAATCGGGCAGTCCCCGTCCAGCAGGTGGCGCATGTAGTGGAGCGCGCCATAGCGCCAGTCGATGCCGCAGAGGTTGGTGAGGAAGCTGGCGTGGATGGCACGGCTGCGGAAGTTGAGGTCGCGCCAGCCCCCGGTGGCCAGCAGGCAGCGGGACACCGCATCCACGATCGGAAAACCGGTGCGCCCCTCCTGCCAGCGCAGGTACATCTCCTCCTGGGTGTCCCTGAGAACGGCATCGTCGCGATGGCAGCGCCAGAGCGGTTCCAGCTCCAGCTGGGGCAGGTAGCGAAAGCGCTGGGCCATGCCCGCACCCCAGCGCAGGCGGCTCACCAGCTGGCGCCAGCTGCGCTGCCGTCCGGCGTCCCCGCGGCGCAGTGGAGCGATCGCGCGCAGGCACTGGCGATGGCTGAGCACACCGAACTTGAGATAGGGACTGATGCCCGAACTGGCCCGGGCCGCCGGATAGCTCAGCTGCCAGTAGTAGCGGGACGACACCTCCTGCCGGCAGAAGGCCTGCAGGCGCTGCAGGGCCGCCGCGCTGCCACCCGGAGGGCGGGGCTTGCCGTCGTCCACCATCCCGAGCGCCTCCAGGCTGGGCACGGCGGCCGCGGTGGACTCCCCCGCCGCCGGCGGCGGCGTGAGCAGGCGACCTGGTGCCGGCAGCGGTTCGGCCGCCATCACCCCATGCCAGAACCTGCGGTAGGCGGGATAGGGCACCAGCTCCTCCAGCCCGCCCGGCGGTTCGATCCAGCGCAGGGGCACCCCGGCCTGCTGCAGCTGTCCTTGCACCCGGGCATCCCGCACCCGGCCGACGATGCGCTCGCTGTCCACGTGCGCCAGCACGGCATCGGCGCGGTAGGCCTTCACCACCGAGAGCAGGCAGGCCGCCGGTTCACCCCAGCGCACCAGCAGCCTCGACGCCAGCTGTTTCAGCTCGTGGTCCAGAGCCGCGAGATTGTCGAGCAGGACCCCGACCCGGGCCACACCGGTTTCCGGGTGCTGCAACAGTGCCGGATCCAGGATGAACAGCGGCAGAACCGCACCTTCTGATGCGGCCTGATGCAGCGCAGGATGATCTCCTAGGCGAAGATCGCGTCTGAACCAGACAACCTGCAGCCTCATGATTCAGTAGCCGACCTTGCGAAAGGTGCAGGCGAAAGGCAATAATGTGAGCAGTGCACGCAAATGATGATGCTGACCGGAACCGATCTTCTCAATAAAGTCAAGGAGCTTGGCGACGTTGGCAAATCGGATCTTGTCAGGGCCTGTGGCTATGTTTCCACGAAGAAAGACGGCTCGGAACGGCTGAATTTCACGGCGTTCTATGAGGCCCTGCTCAGCGCCAAAGGTGTGGATTTCGGCAGCTCCCCCGCCAGCGCCAAAGGGGGTCGCAAGCTCAGCTATTCCACCAAGGTGCAGTTCAACGGCAACCTGATGGTGGGCCGGGCCTACACCGCCCAGCTCGGGCTGGAGCCCGGCGATGAGTTCGAGATCAAGCTCGGCCGCAAGCAGATCCGTCTGGTTCCCCTCGGTTCGGAGGACGAGGAGGACTGAGCCGATCCGCCTGCTGGGCCAGCGCCACCTGTTCCGCCAGCTTGATGCCGTCGATCGCCGCCGAGAGGATGCCACCGGCATAGCCGGCTCCTTCCCCACCCGGATAGAGCCCCGGCGTGTTGACGCTCTCCAGGCTGGTGGGGTGCCGCGGCATCCGCAGGGGTGAGGAGGTGCGGGTCTCGACGCCGGTGAGCAGGGCCTCCGGCATGGCGAAGCCCGGAATCCGGCGGGCGAACGCGGGCAGAGCCTCCCGGATGGCCTCCACCACAGCAGGGGGCAGGCATGTCCCCAGGTCCGCCCAGCGCACACCCGGCTGGTAAGAGGGCCGCACGCCGTCGCTGGGGAGGGGCAGGTCCGCGACCGGCTTCCCCGCCAGAAAGTCCCCCACCCGCTGGGCCGGGGCCTGGAAGTCGCCACCACCGGCGGCGAAGGCCCGGGCTTCCCAGTGGCGCTGGAAGGCCACCCCGGCCAGGGGGTCATCCGGCCCCCGGCCGAAGGGCTTCACATCGTCCAGACCCACCGGCACCACCAGGGCGCTGTTGGCGTTGCGCTCGTTGCGGGAGTGCTGGCTCATGCCGTTGGTCACCACGGCCCCAGGCTCGGAGGTGGCGCCCACCACCAGCCCACCGGGGCACATGCAGAAGCTGTACACGCTGCGACCCTCCAGGGCGGGCGCCTTGCAGTGGTGCACCAGCTTGTACTCGGCCGGCCCCAGGCGCGGGTGCCCGGCGGCCTCCCCCCAGCGGGCCCGGTCGATCAGGGGCTGGGGGTGCTCGATCCGCAGGCCCACGGCGAAGGGTTTGGCCTCCAGGGCCACCCCCGCCCGCTGCACCATGGCGAAGGTGTCACGGGCGCTGTGGCCCACGGCCAGCACCACCTGCTGCACGGCGATGCGGCGCCCGTCGGCCAGCACCACCGTCTCCACCCGCCGGTCGTCGGGTCGGCAGATCAACGCATCCACCCGGCTCTCGAACCACACCGCGCCGCCGAGCTCCTCGATGCGGCGGCGCAGCCCGCGCACCACCGTGGCCAGCTTGAAGGTGCCGATGTGGGGGCGATGCAGGGTGAGGATGTCGGGACTGGCCCCGGCCGCCACCAGTTCCTCCAGCACCTTGCGCACGTAGCGCTTCGGCTCACTCACCTGGCTGTAGAGCTTGCCGTCGGAGAAGGTGCCGGCACCGCCCTCGCCGAACTGGGCGTTGGATTCGGGGTTGAAGGGGAGCTGCCCCTTCCAGAACCCGAAGGTGTCGGCGGTGCGGCGCTTCACGGGCTGACCGCGCTCCAGCAGCAGCGGCCGCAGCCCCATCTGGGCCAGCAGCAGGGCGGCGAAGTAGCCGCACGGCCCCGCTCCCACCACCACCACCCGCTGCGCGATCTCGGCTGTCGGCGCCGGCGGCACCACGAAGCGGTAGGTGGTGTCCGGACTGGGCCGCAGATGCGGATCGCCGCTGAAGCGCCGCAGCAGCCGCTGCTCCTCCCCCGGCGAGAGCTCCAGCACCAGATCGAGGCTGTAGACCAGGCGGATCGGCTGGCCTCGGCGGGCATCGACGCTGCGCTTCACCAGCTGGTGCCGCTGCAGCTGCTGGGGGGCGATGCGCAACCGCCGGCAGATGGCCGCGGCCAGATCCGCCTCGCTGTGGTCCAGCGGCAGCTTCAGTTCACTCAGCCGCAGCACGTGAGGTCCGGTCCGGTGCCTCCGTTGTAGATCGCGGCGGTTCCGTTGCAATCGTGTCGCCGGCTCCCCGGTGTCGCCATGGTGGGAGGGCAGGAGTCCTCCTCAGCACTCCCGATCCGTCGCCCGCCACGTCTTCATGGGACTCGCCCACTGCCCCCTCTGCGTCGCCCTTGCGGTGCTGTCGGTGCTGCGCTGCGGGGCCCATGCCGTGCAGCTGTGGCAACTGGGCGCCATGGTGGCTCCTCCCGCGCGGCCGCTGCGGCTGCAACCGCTCTAGGGTCTTGGCGGGCGGGGCCCCAGCCGGCTGCCCGTCCGGTTCTCTGCGTTTGCCCTTCCCATGCCGCTCGGGTTGCAGGCCACCTATTACGGAGCGAACGGCTGGCTGCTGCAGTTCGACCAGCTGAGCGTGCTGGTGGATCCGTGGCTCACCGGCGCCCTGGAGTTTCCCCCGGGCCCCTGGTTCTTCCGGGGCCAGCTGCCCCGCCCCTGGCCCGTTCCGGAAGGGCTCGACCTGCTGCTGCTCACCCAGGGCCTGGCCGACCACTGCCATCCCCCCAGTCTGGAGCTGCTGGATCGCGATCTGCCGGTGGTGGCCTCGCCGACGGCTGCCCGCCGCGTCCGTCAGCTGGGATTCCAGCACGTCACCGCCCTGGCACCAGGCGAGAGCCACAGCCTGGGCGATCTCGGGATCCGGGCCACCGCCGGCGCGCCCGTGCCCCAGGTGGAGAACGGCTACCGCCTCGACCACCCGGCGGGCAGCCTCTACCTCGAGCCCCATGGCTTTCTCGACCCCAGCCTCCCCGCCGAGCCGCTGGATGCGGTGATCACCCCCGTGGTGGATCTGGGCCTGCCCCTGGCCGGTCCGTTCGTGCGGGGCCGTCAGGTGCTGCCGTCGCTGCTGGAGCGCTTCCGGCCCTCCACCGTGCTGGCCAGCACCGCCGGCGGGGATGTGCGCTTCGAGGGGCTGCTCACCCGGGCCCTGTGGCAGCAGGGAAGTGCCGAGGAGGCAGCGCTCCTGTCGGCCGGGGTTGGTCCCCATCGCCTCATCGATCCGGTTCCCGGCGAGCCCTACCAGCTCGCCGGGGCCGGCTGACATCCAGCGAACCCATCCCATGGCCGCTTCCCCTTCCCCCGCCACGGCCCCCGCCTGGACCAGTGATCCGCTGGTGGCCAAGTTCATGGCGGCGGGTCTTGTGCTGCTCGCGGTCACCCTGCTGATCCGGATCAGCCAGGCTTCTCTCACCCGCTATCTGCGCGACAACGACACGCGCTACTACGCCCGCAAGCTGGTGGCCCTGAGCGGCTATTTCCTGGCCCTGGTGGGCATCACGGTGATCTTCAAGGACCGCCTCGGCGGTCTCACCGTGGCGATCGGGGTGGCGGGTGCGGGCATCGCCTTCGCCCTGCAGGAGGTGATCGGCAGCGTGGCGGGGTGGATCGCGATCTCCTTCGGCGGGTTCTACACCCCGGGGGATCGGGTTCAGCTCGGCGGGATCAAGGGCGACGTGATCGACATCGGCATTCTGCGAACCACCTTGATGGAGCTCGGGGAATGGGTGAATTCGGACCTCTACAGCGGCCGCATCGTGCGGATCGCCAACAGCTTCGTGTTCAAGGAGCCGGTGTTCAACTACTCAGGCGATTTCCCCTTTCTCTGGGATGAGCTGCGTATTCCCGTGCAGTACGGCGGTGACCATCGCCTGGCCCGCCGCATCCTCGAGGACATCGGCGCCGAAATCGCCTCCGAGCAGTTCACGGACACGGTGCGTTCGGCCTGGCGCCAGATGCTGCAGAAGTACCTGCTGGAGAATGCCGGGGTGGAACCCCAGGTGACCCTGGTGCTCACCGACAACTGGATGGAGTTCACCCTCCGCTACGTGGTGGACGTCAAGACCCGCCGCTCCACGAAAGACCACCTCTACCAACGGATCCTGGAGGCCTTCGAGGCGGCGGGCGACAGGGTGCAGATCGCCTCCGCCACGGTCCACCTGGTGCAGGCGCCGCCCCTGCAGGTGCGCCTGGATCGCCCCTGAGCCGCTGCAGCCGGGGCGCCGTCAGCCCTGCTGCTCCTGCTGCTGCAGCTCCGCCTCGATGGCGGCCACCGAGAGGCGCGTCTGCAGCACGGCATCGGGATTGAGGCTGATCGAGTCGATGCCCTCGGCCACGAGGAAAGCGGCGAAGTCGGGGTGGTCACTGGGGGCCTGGCCGCAGATGCCGATCTTGCGGCCGCAGCGGCGGGCGGTGCGGATCGCCATCTGGATCATGGTCTTCACCGCCGCCTGGCGCTCATCGAAGAGGTCGGCCACCAGGGCCGAATCGCGATCCAGCCCGAGCGTCAGCTGGGTGAGGTCGTTGGAGCCGATCGAGAAGCCATCGAAGCGCTCTGCGAAGGCCTCGGCGGCGATCACGTTGCTGGGCAGCTCGCACATCACATACACCTCCAGCCCGTTGCGGCCCCGTTCGAGCCCGTGGCGGGCCATTTCCGCCAGCACCCGCTCCCCTTCCTCCGGGGTGCGGCAGAACGGCACCATCGGAATCACGTTGTCCAGGCCCATCCGCTCGCGCACCCGCCGCAGCGCCTGGCACTCGAGCCCGAAGGCCTCGCGGAAGGCCGGGGCGTAGTAGCGGGAGGCCCCACGCCAGCCCAGCATCGGGTTCTCCTCACTGGGCTCGAACACCCCTCCCCCCAGCAGGCGGGCGTACTCGTTGCTCTTGAAATCGGAGAAGCGCAGGATCACTGGCCGTGGGTGGAACGCGGCCGCGATCCGGCCCATGCCCTGGGCCAGCAGGTCCACGTAGTAGTCGGTGGGCTGCGCGTAGCTGGCGGTGAGCTCGGCGATCGCCTGCCGCTCGGCCGCCTCCGCCACCTCCTCCGGCTGCAGCAGGGCCAGGGGGTGCACCTTGATGTGGTTGGCGATGATGAACTCCAGCCGGGCCAGCCCCACGCCGTCGCAGGGGATGGCGGCGAGCTTGAAGGCCTCCTCCGGGTTGCCCACGTTCATCAGGATCCTGGTGCGGGTGGCCGGGAGGTCGCCCAGGTCCTGCTCCTCCACCGTGAACGGCAGCGCGCCGCGGTACACCTTGCCCTCATCCCCCTCGCAGCAGCTGGCCGTGATCAGCTCGCCATCGGGGATCCGCTGGGTGGCGTCGCCCGTGCCCACGATCGCCGTGATCCCCATCTCGCGGGCGATGATCGCGGCGTGGCAGGTGCGGCCGCCCTGGTTGGTGATCACCCCGCTGGCCCGTTTGAGGATCGGCTCCCAGTCGGGGTCGGTGCGCTCGGTCACCAGCAGGTCCCCCTGGCGGAAGCGGTTGATCTCACCGGGATCACGGATCAGCCGGGCCGGGCCGCTGCTCACCGAGGCACCGATGGCCCGGCCGCGGCTGAGCAGTTCCGCGCTGTGGGGAGCCAGGGACCAGCGCCGCAGCACCGTGCCGCTGCGCCGGGACTCCACCGTTTCGGGCCGGGCCTGGAGGATGAACAGCTCGCCGGTGCTGCCGTCCTTGGCCCACTCGATGTCCATCGGTGTGGGGGTTCCCCGCCGCTGGCTGTAGTGCCGCTCGATGGCGCAGGCCCAGCGGGCCAGCTGCAGGGCCTCGGCGTCGCTGATGGCGAACCGCCGCCGCTCCTCCTCCGGCACGGGCAGGATGCGGGTGCTGGCCTGGCCCGGTTCATGGACCCAGCCGGCGGCTCCGCCATCGGCCGGGGCCGGGGCGTCGGCGTAGACCATCCGGATCGCCTTGCTGCCGCAGCGCCGCTGCACGATCGGCGCGAAACCCTGCTCCAGGGTGGGTTTGAAGATCAGGTATTCGTCGGGATTCACCGCCCCCTGCACCACCGTCTCCCCGAGCCCGTAGGCGGCGGTGAGCAGCACGGCGTCGCGGAAGCCGGTCTCGGTGTCGATGCTGAACATCACCCCCGAGGCGGCCAGATCGGAGCGCACCATCCGCTGCACCCCGATCGAGAGGGCCACCTCGAAGTGATCGAAGCCGTTGATCTGGCGGTAGGAGATGGCCCGATCGGTGAACAGGGAGGCGTAGCAGCGGCGGCAGGCGGCCAGCAGCGCCCGCTCGCCCCGCACGTTGAGGTAGGTCTCCTGCTGGCCGGCGAACGAGGCATCCGGCAGGTCTTCGGCGGTGGCGCTGGAGCGCACGGCCACCGCGATCGGATCGGGGGAGGCACCCGCCGGCGCCGCTGGGCTGAGCTCGCGGTAGCTGGCCAGCAGGGCCTCTTCGAGATCGGGCGGTAGGGGGGCCGCCAGCAGCAGGGACCGGGCTGCGGCCCCGGCCGACTTCAGCGCGGCCAGGTCGCTCGCATCCAGGCCGTCGAGGATCCCGTGCAGCGGCGCCTCGAGGGCGTTGGCGGCCAGGAAATGGCGGTAGGCGCTGGCGGTGGCCGCAAACCCGCCCGGCACCTGCACCCCGGCGGCGGCCAGGGCCTGGATCATCTCACCGAGGGAGGCGTTCTTGCCGCCCACCTGGGGCAGGGCCTGCAGATCCACCGCCGCCAGGGGCAGCACCAATGCGTCAGGGAAAGCCATGGCCAGGGGGCGCTTCCCTGAATCTGCACCCGATGGACACTCTGCGCTCCGACTGTGAATGGCCCGAAAGACTGGGTGTGCCCGTTTCCGGGTGCCACAGTGGTCCCAATCCAACCGCCCCACCCACGGTTTTCGTGTTCCGCTCCCTTCAGGCCTGCCTCACCGCCAAGGCTCGGGTCTCCGTTGTCGTCACCACCACTGCCGTTTCAGCCCTCGCCACGACACTGGCTGTGGGCCTCGGCGCCACCCCTGGCGCGGGGTTGCCTGCCCGCGCCCAGGCGGCCGCTGCCGCCAAGCCGGCCTCCATGGAGCTGATGAACGACATGGCCCTGGCCGCGGCCGTGAACGTGTGCGAGATGGTCGTGGAATCGAAGGTGCCCATGGAGAAGGCGGTGCTCTCCAATGCCAAGGCGATCACCTACGTGGTGACGAACCGCTATGGGGGCCAGGTGGCCAATGCCGGCAAGCTGCAGCCCGAGCAGATCGCCAACGGCACCATCATCCAGGTGGTGGGACGGGTGCGCCAGGGCTGCTACAACCGCCTTGGTGCCACTGACAAGAAGTTCATCGACGAGGTGCTGAGCGAGTACTCCAAAGCTGTCGGGGGCAACAAGTGAGGCCTTGGGGGCCGCCTGCTAGCAGGCGGCCTCAGCCCTGATCCTGCTGGTTGGGTCCTGTTTGCTCTTGATCTGCCAGCTCGGGATCTGATTCCGGCAGCCATTGCGCCAGCAGGCCCGCCGCCATCAGGGCGCTGCCGAGACCCAAGGCCAGGGACCGGTTCTCTTCGGCAGCCCCCTGGCCCCACACTGCAGCCGCCAGAAACGCGGCTCCCAGCAGGAGCGTCGGCACCAGAACGATGCCCTTGGCGGTGCGGTTCAAGCTCATCCGAACGGCGCGCAGCTGCTCATGTGGCCTGAGGCGGGAGTCGCCAATCCCGCCGCCACCAGGCCCTGGCCCAGATCCAGCCCGTCAATCCCGGCCCGCTCCCGCGGCAGTCGGGTGACGCTGGCCATCAGGATGCCGGCCTCACTGCCGAAGGGGCGCAGGTTCACCTTGCTGCGGCGCGGCAGCTCCTGGCGCAGCCAGGCCACGGCCTCCGGGCGCTGCTCCGGCGCGATCTGGATGCAGGCCAGCCCCACCGTGTAGCTGCGGTTTCCGTCACCGATCTGCAGCTGCCCGTTGCCCCGCACGTGCAGCAGCTCGGCGGCCGCGGCGGCACCGGCCTGGCTGAACAGGGCGGTGGCAGCCAGGGCCAGCGCCAGGATCACCCCCAGACCTTTGCGAAGCAGGGGATTCAGAGCTTGGCGCCGCAGCTGGGGCAGAAGCGGTGGTCGCTGGCCGTGCTGGAGCCGCAGCTGTTGCATTGCCGGGTGGTGTCGATCGCGAGTTCGGGGTGGGTGGGCAGGCCCACCATCTGGGCATTGCTGGCGCCCGGAGGCACCATCGGGTAGCAGTTCTCGTTGCGGCGCACCTTCACATCGATGAAGGCGGGCCCGGGGTGGGCCAGGGCTTCGGCCAGTTGCTCCCGCAGCCGCGACCGCTCGGTGATCAGCACGCCCCGCACGCCGAAGGCCTCGGCGAGGGCTTCGAAATCGGGCATGCCGCCGGTCATCTCGGAGGCGGAATAGCGCTCGTCGTAGAAGCTCTCCTGCCACTGGCGCACCATGCCCTGCCAGCCGTTGTTCAGCACCACCACCTTCACCGGCAGCGCGTACTGGGCCAGGGTGCCGAGCTCCTGGATGTTCATCAGGATCGAGGCATCGCCCGCCACACAGATCACCTGCTCGTCGGGGAAGGCCGTCTGCACCCCCATCGCCGCCGGCAGGCCGAAGCCCATGGTGCCCAGCCCGGCGCTGCTCACCCAGTGGCGCGGAGCGTTGTGCAGGTACTGGGCGGCCCACATCTGGTGCTGGCCCACATCGGTGGTGTAGTAGGCCTTCGGGGCCAGCTCCTGCAGGGCGATCACCACCTCCTGGGGCGCGATCTCTCCTTCCGGGGTGGGGGTGACGAGCGGATAGTGCCGCTTCCAGCTGGCGATGCGCTCCAGCCAGGGGGCGGTCCGGCCCTGCTGGATGGCGCTGTCCTGGTTGGCGGCCATGCTCTGGGCGGCAGTGAGCAGGGCGTCGAGGGCCAGGCGCACATCGCTCACCACGGCCACCTCGGGGATCCGCGTCTTGCCCACCTCGGCGGCATCGATGTCGATGTGCACCACCTGGGCCCGGGGCGCGAAACCGTCGAGCCGGCCGGTGACGCGGTCGTCGAAGCGGGCACCGGCGGCGATCAGCAGATCACACTCGGTGACGGCGAAATTGGCGTACGCCGTGCCGTGCATGCCCAGCATGCCCACCGCGAGGGGGTGGGTTTCATCGAAGGCCCCCTTGCCCATCAAGGTGGTGGTGACCGGAATCTGGAACAGCTCGGCCAGCTGCCGCACCTGCTCGTGGGCGCCGCTGCTGATCGCACCGCCGCCCACGTAGAGCAGCGGACGGCGGGCGTCGCGGATCAGCTCCAGGGCCGCCTGGATGCGTTCAGCCTCGGGCTCGGGGGGCAGGCGGAAACCGGCGGGGATGGCGCTGCCGGGCTCCACCGGCACGTAGTCGAACTCCTCGATGCCCACGTCCTTCGGCACATCGATCAGCACCGGGCCCGGGCGGCCCGTGGCGGCGATCACGAAGGCTTCGGCCACGATGCGACCGATGTCGCGGGGATCGCGCACCACCCAGGAGTGCTTCACGATCGGCAGGGTGATGCCGAAGATGTCCGTTTCCTGGAAGGCATCAGTGCCGATCGCCGCCCGGGGCACCTGGCCCGTGATCACCACCATGGGCACCGAATCCATGTGGGCGGTGGCGATGCCCGTCACCAGGTTGGTGGCCCCGGGCCCCGAGGTGCCGAAGCACACGCCCACCCGGCCCGTGGCGCGGGCGTAGGCGTCAGCCGCGTGGCTGCCGCCCTGCTCATGCCGCACCAGGATGTGCTTGAGCCAGCCCCGGCTCTCCGCCTTGTGCAGCTCGTCGTAGATCGGCAGGATCGCCCCACCGGGGTAGCCGAAGATGTGGGTCACGCCGTGGCGGTGCAAGGCGTCCATCAGGGCGTAGCCGCCGGACACCCGCCGTGGCGCCTCACGTGGCGTCTCGCGTGGCGCCTCAGCAGAACCGCACGACTCGCTGGCGGCCTCTCCGGCCGGGGCCGTCGGTGCGGTCTCGACCGCAGAGGTGAGGGGCGTAAGCGTCACGGCTCCAGCAGGCCTGGCACGCGGGCCATCTATCGAACACCAGCAACCCTAGGTCTTGGTACCGCATTTGGGGCTTGCCTGGCCCGTGCCATCGCCCGCAGCACCTTGGCCGGATCGATCCAGCGGCCATCGTGGCGCAGGCCCCAATGCAGATGGGGGCCGGTGGTGCTGCCGCTCAGTCCCACGTGGGCGATCACCTGGCCGGTGCGCACCGGCTGGCCCAATCGCAGCTGCACGGATCCGCTGCGGTACACCCCGCCCTGGCCGATCCCCGAGAGGTGGCAGTAGATGTGCTCGTAGGCGCCCGAGCGGATCACCAGGCCCACGCCGCAACCGCCGTCGTTGATGACCTCCTGCACGACGCCGGCCCACCAGTTGCGCACCGGTGAGCCGAGTGGGGCGGCGATGTCCAGGCCGTAGTGGGGGCGCACGTCGCCCCGGAGGGGATGCACGCGCATGCCGAAGGCACTGGTGTAGCCGGCGAAGCTGGCCACCGGGAAGGCACCGAACCGCCAGCTGCTGGCCCGTGCCGGCAGGGCCGGGGCCAGAGCGCTCGCCAGGGCCAGACCGAGGGCCACCAGCCGCACGGACCGCCGCAGCGGTTCAGAGCAGTCCCAGCGCATGCAACGGGCCCTTTCCACTCAGCAGCTCCAGCAGGAAGGCCGAGAAGCCCACCATGGCGAGGCGGCCGTTCCACACCTCGGAGCTGTTGTTCCAGCCCCAGGCCCACTTGTCCTGGGGATAGAGCTTCACCTTGGTGGGCAGGGACGCCGCCTGGTCCAGGTTCACCTCCGGGCCTTCCAGCGCGTGCTGTACGAGGTTGGCCAGGCCGGAGATGAAGGAGGGGCTGGTGTCCAGGGCCGGCACGCGACGGAAGTTCGTGATGCCCGCCTCCGTGGCGATCTCCCGGTATTCGATGTCGATCTCTTCAAGGGTTTCGATGTGTTCGCTCACGAAGCTGATCGGCACCACCACCAGATCCTTCACCCCCTCCTCCCCCAGGGCATGGAGCGCTTCGTCGGTGTAGGGCCGCAGCCACTCCACCGGCCCCACCCGACTCTGATAGGCGAGGGTGAAGGGATTGGCGTGGCCGAGGTCGGCCTCGAGCTTCTGCATGATCAGTCCGGCGCAGGCCTCGATCTCCTTCTGGTAGGGGTCGCCCGCCTCCTCCACATAGCTCTTGGGCACGCCGTGGGCGCTGAAGAACACGTGGGCCTGGCTGGGATCCGGACAGGCCCGGATCTCCCTGGCGATCAGCTCGGCCATCGCCGCGATGTAGCCCGGATCGTCGTAGTAACTGCGGATGCAGCGGATCGGCAGGCGCCGGAAGGCCGGATCGGCCTGCCGCAGACGCTGCAGCTCCCGGAAGCTGGAGCCGCTGGTGCTGATCGAGAAGTGGGGATAGAGGGGAAGCACCACCACCTCGTCCACCTCATCCGCCTTGATGTCCGCCACGGCGGACTCGGTGAAGGGATGCCAGTAGCGCATCGCCACGTAGCTGGTGGCTTCGATGCCCCGCTGCCGCAGGGTGCTCTGCAGTTCCCGGGCCTGCTGTTCGGTGATGCGGCGCAAGGGGGACCCCCCTCCGATGGAGCGGTAGGCCTCCTGGGACTTGCCGGCCCTGAGGCTGCTGATCAGCCAGGCCAGCGGCTTCTGCAGGGCGGGATTGGGCAGCCGGATGATCTCCGGATCGGAGAAGAGGTTGTAGAGGAACGGGCCGACATCCTGGATCCGCTCGGGGCCCCCGAGGTTCAGCAGCAGCACGCCAACCTTGGCCATGCTCTCGGATCCCTTCACCGTCATGGGCGTGAGCGTAACGCTGCAGGCCTGGGGCTAGCGGTGCCCGGTGGGCATCGATAGGGTCTGGCCATCCGAACGCCGGCCATTTCCACGTCTGCCACCGCCGCTGCCACGGCAGCTGTCGACGGGCTGATCCGCCAGCACAACGCGCGGCTGTCCCTGGCCGGCCTGGGCCTGCGGCTCGAGCGCCGCGGCGGCCGCATCGGCCTGCGCGGGCCCCTGCCCTGTCGCAGCGGCAGCGGCAGGCGGCGGGTGCAGCGGCTCTCCCTGGGCCTGCCGGCCACGGTCGAGGCGGTGGCCGAGGCCCTCGCCAGGCTGCGGGAGGTGCAGCGCCAGCTCGAGCTCGACACCTTTGCCTGGGCGCTCTGGAGCGCCTCCTCCCCGGATGCTCCCCCCGGCACGTCCGGGGAGGAGGCGCCCCTGGCCGGTGGTCTGGAGGCCGCGGTGTCGGCCTTCGAGCAGGCCTTCTTCAGCGATCCACGCCGCCGCCGCAACCCGGCCGGCAGCCGCACCACCTGGACGGCCGCCTACAGGCCCTACCTGCGCCGCCTCACTGACCTGGGGGGCGGGCAGAACCGCCCGCTGGATCCGGCCCTGCTGCTCCAGACCCTGGAGAGCTATGCCCCGGGCAGCCGCAGCCGCCAGCAATGCGGCACGGCCCTGGCGGCGCTGGCGCGGCAGGTGGGGCTGGAGCTGCCTTCCGACTGGACCGAGAGGGCCGCCGGCTACGGCCTGCATGTGGCCCGCTTCCGCCAGCTGCCGAGCGACCACCAGATCCTGGAGCTGGTGGACCAGGTGCCCAACCCCGGCTGGCGGTTGGTGTATGGCCTGATCGCCTGCTACGGCCTCCGCAACCACGAGGCCTTCTTCAGTGATCTCTCGCCCCTGGCGCCCGGTGGTGACCGGGTGATCAGGGTGCTGCCCACCAGCAAGACCGGTGAGCACCAGGTGTGGCCGTTCCAGCCCCACTGGGTGGAGCGTTTCGGCCTGGAGCGGCTCGGAGCCGATCCCGCGGCCCTGCCCCCGGTGTGCACCGACCTGCGCCGCACCACCCTGCAGCAGGTGGGGCGCCGGGTGGCGGAGCAGTTCCGTCGCTACGACCTGCCGATCACCCCCTATGACCTGCGCCATGCCTGGGCGGTGCGCACGATCCACATCGGCCTGCCCGACACGGTGGCGGCGCGGATGATGGGCCACTCGGTGGCGATCCACACCCGCACCTACCACCACTGGATCACCCGCCGCGACCAGCAGCAGGCGGTGGACGCGGCCCTGGCCCGTCAGGGGGGCCTGGCCGGTCAGGATGCAGCCTGAGTCCCCTGGCCGGCGCGTATGAGCGACACCACCCTCGATCAGATCGCCCAGGAGCTGGGGCCCGGGGGTGACCTCGCTCCGGAGCGCGATCAGGAGGCCTACCGGCGCCGCATGGCCCGCCGCAAGGAGGTGCAGCAGCAGCGGGTGGGGGAACGCAGCCTGGAGAAGGGGCTGGTGCTGGTGTTCACCGGCAACGGCAAGGGCAAGACCACCGCGGCCCTGGGGCTGGTGCTGCGCACCCTCGGCCATGGCGGCCAGGTGGCGGTGGTGCAGTTCATCAAGGGGGGCTGGCATCCCGGCGAGGCCAGGGCGCTGGAGGTGTTCGGCGAAGCGCTCCACTGGCATGCTCTCGGCGAGGGTTTCACCTGGGAAACCCAGGACCGGGAGCGCGATCGGGCCCTGGTGCAGCTGGCCTGGGAGCGCTCCTGCGCCTACCTCGCGGATGCCAGCCGTCAGCTCGTGGTGCTCGACGAGGTGAATGTGGCCCTCAAGCTGGGCTATCTGGAGCTCGAGCAGGTGCTGGAGGGGCTGAGTCTGCGGCCGCCCCTCACCCACGTGGCCCTCACCGGCCGCGGCGCTCCCGCAGGCCTGCTGGAGCGGGCGGACCTGGTGACCGAGATGACCCTGGTGCGTCACCCGTTCCGGGAGCAGGGGGTGAAGGCCCAGGCCGGGATCGAGTACTGAACCGGCAGGTGGCCTCGGCAGCTGGGGCCGGCGGGGTTCAGCCCAGGTCGTGCTGCAGCTGGGCCAGCCCACTGACCAGCACCGAGAGGCCACTGATCAGCAGGGCGTGATGCACGGCGGGTTCCCGCCAGATGGTGGTGTCCGTGCTGGCCCGCTCCAGGGCGGAGAGGGTGAGGCGGGCCATCACCCCGCAGCTCCTCACCGTGGATGGCGTGGGATCGGCGGCCATGGGCAGGGGCCTCGGCGGTGGAGTTGGAAGCAGTGAAGCGCCCCCGGCCGGCCGCGACAAGCCAGCTGACCACGGCGGGATTCCAGTCCTGGCCATTGCTACGGTGCGGCAAATCCGTGGTGCCGATGGGTTATCAGCGCGTGCTCCTCAAGCTCAGCGGCGAGGCGCTGATGGGAGAGCAGGGCTACGGCATCGATCCGGCGATCGTGCAGGCGATCGCGGCCGATGTGGCGGCCTGCGTGGCCGACGGCACCCAGCTGGCGATCGTGGTGGGCGGCGGCAACATCTTCCGCGGCCTCAAGGGCAGTGCCGCCGGCATGGACCGGGCCACCGCCGACTACGTGGGCATGCTGGCCACCGTGATGAACGCCATCACGCTGCAGGACGGGCTCGAGCGGGCCGGAGTGCCCACCCGTGTGCAGAGCGCCATCTCCATGCAGGAGGTGGCGGAGCCCTACATCCGGCGCAAGGCCATCCGCCACATGGAGAAGGGGCGGGTGGTGATCTTCGCCGCCGGCACCGGCAATCCCTTCTTCACCACCGACACCACCGCCGCCCTGCGGGCCGCCGAGATCGGTGCCGATGTGGTGTTCAAGGCCACCAAGGTGGACGGGGTCTACGACAAGGACCCGGCCAAGCATGCCGACGCCCGGCGCTACGAGAGCCTCTCCTTCCTGGAGGTGCTGAGCGGTGAGCTGGAGGTGATGGACGCGGCGGCCATCGCCCTCTGCAAGGACAACGCCATCCCGATCGTGGTGTTTGATCTGTTCGGGGCCGGCAACATCGGCCGGGCCGTGGCGGGCGAACCGATCGGCACCCGCATCCACCCCTCCTGAGGGGCCACACCCCCGCTCCCTCAGACTTCCCGCATCAGCCCTCAAGCCATCGCCATGGATCTCGAAGCCAGCATGCGCAAATCGGTGGACGCCGCCCTGCGCAACTTCAACACCATCCGGACCGGCCGGGCCAACCCCTCCCTGCTCGACAAGATCTCGGTGGAGTACTACGGCGCCGAAACGCCCCTCAAGTCGCTCGCCAGCCTCTCCACCCCCGATTCCCAGACCATCCAGATCCAGCCCTTCGACACCGGCGCCATGGGGCTGATCGAGAAGGCCATCGCCATGAGCGACCTGGGCCTCACCTGCAACAACGACGGCCGGGTGATCCGCATCAACATCCCCCCCCTCACCGAGGACCGGCGCAAGGAGCTCTGCAAGATCGCCGCCAAGTATGCGGAGGAGGGCAAGGTGGCCCTGCGCAACAACCGCCGCGACGGCATCGACCGCATCAAGAAGCAGGAGAAGGACGGCGAGCTCTCCGAGGACCAGAGCCGCGACGAGCAGGACAAGGTGCAGAAGCTCACCGACAAGTTCATCGAGGAACTGGAGAAGCACCTGAAGGAGAAGGAAGCCGAGATCCTCAAGGTGTGAGCGGATCAGCGTGAGCACCCTGGCGGGCTGCAGGCCCGAGGTGGTGGTGATCGGCTCCGGTGCCGCCGGTGCCGCCGCCGCGTATCACCTCGCCCGGCTGGGTCACGAGGTGCTGGTGCTGGAACGGGCCACCTTTCCCCGGACCAAGCCCTGCGGCGGCGGCATGGCCGCTTCGGTGCAGCGCTGGTTTCCCTTCGACCTGCGTCCGGCGGTGGACACGGTGATCGAGCGGGTGCGCTTCACCTGGGCCCTGGAGGACCCGGTGCTGGCGGAACTGCCTGGCGAGGCACCCTTCTGGATCGTGCGGCGCTCCCGGCTCGATGCCTTCCTGATCGAGCAGGCCCGCTGCGTCGGCGCCCGACTGGCCTGCGGCATGGTGGTGGAAGGGCTGGAGCCCTCAGCCACCGGCTGGCTCCTGGCGGTGCGGGAACCCGGCGGTGTGGAGGTCAGCCTCGAGACGCGGGGGGTGGTGCTGGCCGATGGCTCCGGCTCGAGCCTGGCGGCACCGCTGGGCCTGGGTCCGCGCCAGCCCCGCTTCGCCGCCACCGTCTCGGTGGAGCTGGAGGGGCCGGTGCAGGATCCCGCCGCGGCCCGGTTCGACTTCGGCCTGGTGCGCCATGGCTTCTGCTGGGCCTTTCCCCGGAAGGGCGGCTACAGCATCGGTCTGGGCAGTTTCGTGGGCCGCGAAGGCCTGGTGGATGACGACGCCGTGCTCGCCCAGCTGCTGCCCACCCTGGGGTTCGCCCCCGAGGCCGGGGTGCGCACCCGGGGGCGGTTGCGGCTCTGGGATGGCCATCACCCCCTGCATGGGCCGGGCCTGCTGGTGGCCGGGGACGCGGCCTCGTTGTGCGACCCCTTTCTGGCCGAGGGTTTGCGGCCGGCGCTGCTGAGCGGTTGCGAGGCCGCAGCGGCGTTGGATCGCTGGCTCGCCGGCGACCCCGAGGCCCTGGCGGCCTACTCCACCCGGATGCGCCAGGTGTGGGGTGACTCGATGGCGTGGGGTCGCCGGATCGCCCAAGTGTTCTACCGGCTGCCGCGGGTGGGCTACCAGCTCGGCATCAAGCGCCCCACGGCCCCGCGCCGGATCGCCCAGATCCTCTCCGGTGAGATGGGCTATGGCGACATCGCCCAGCGGGTGATCAAGCGGCTGCTGCTGCAACGCAGCTGAGGCGGCCCGGGTTCAGATGCGGGTGCAGTCCTTCAGCTGGCGCAGCCGCTTGTCGATCGACCCCAGCAGTTCGATCGCGAACATCGGTGATTCCTGCACGGCGAACAGGAATTTCTCGCGGTTCATCACCAGCAGTTTGCAGGGGGTGAGGGCACGGGCGTTGCCGTAGCGGCGGTGCTCGCTGGTCACCAGGGCTCCGGCTCCGAACACATCGCCGGCGTTGATCTGTTCGTGGCCCTGCTCACCGTTCCAGGTGAGCTCCACCCGTCCCTCCAGCAGGCCGAACATGCAGTCGCCGGGTTCGCCGGAGCCGAAGATCAGCGTGCCGGGCTCAACGCTGATCACCTCGCCGGTGCTGGCGAGGGCGCGCATCGTGTGGAGGGCGTTCACGGCGTCTGATCAGCGGCTGGCTGCCAGGGCCAGGGCGGCGCCGAGGCCGCCGCGCACGTCTTCCGGCGCCAGACGTCCGTCGTTGTCGGTGTCAAGGGCATCGAACACCGCATCGCTGCCCAGCCATTCCTCGCGGGTGATGCAGCCATCGCCGTCGAGGTCGTTGAGCAGGAAGATCTCGTGCACGGCATGGCCGAAGGCGGCACCGCCCTCCAGCTCGGCCAGTCGGTGGGCCAGCTGGGCCTCCAGGGTTTCGATCGCCTTGCAGAAGCCCCGGATGCCCTCGTCCAGCTTCTCGGTGGCCATGGGGTCCTCCGCCAGCATCGCCCGGAACCGGGCCTCGTCGAGGTGGATCCTGGGCTGGGAGGGGGCCGGATCGAAGGGGTTGAGCTTGCGCTCGAGGGCTCCCTGGGTGCTGCGCAGCTGGGCCAGCAGGGCCGGGGAGATGGTGAGCAGATCGCAGCCCGCCAGCTCGATGATCTCGTCGGTGTTGCGGAAGCTCGCTCCCATCACCTCGGTCTTGTAGCCGTAGGTCTTGAAGTAGTTGAAGATCTCGGTCACGGAGATCACGCCGGGGTCCTCGGGGCCGGGATAGCCGTCGCGGCCGCTGCTCTTCTTGTACCAGTCGAGGATGCGCCCCACGAAGGGGGAGATCAGGGTCACCCCCGCCTCGGCGCAGGCCACGGCCTGGGCGAAGGAGAACAGGAGGGTGAGGTTGCAGTGGATGCCTTCCTTCTCCAGGATCTCGGCGGCACGGATGCCCTCCCAGGTGGAGGCCACCTTGATCAGCACCCGCTCCTTGCCGATGCCGGCCTGGTCATAGAGCTCGATCAGCCGGCGGGCCTTGGCGATCGTGCCCTCGGTGTCGTAGCTGAGCCGCGCGTCCACCTCGGTGGACACCCGCCCGGGCACGATCTTGAGGATCTCCTTGCCGAAGGTCACGCAGATCTCGTCGAGGGCCTCGCGCACCACCGCATCGGCTCCGGCATCGGCGCCGATCGCCTCACGCGATTCCCGCAGGGAGCGGTCGATCAGCTCCTGGTAGGCGGGAATCTGGGCGGCCGCCAGGATCAGGGAGGGGTTGGTGGTGGCATCCCGGGGGGTGAACTGCTGGATCGCCTCGATATCGCCGGTGTCGGCCACCACCACGGTCATGGCGGAGAGTTGGTCGAGCAGGTTGGCCATGGCCAGCGTGGATCCCGGAATGACCGCACGCTAGCCAGATCAGCCGCTCTGCCCTGTTCGGGCTTGGGCGCATGGCTGAATGGCCACAGAGGGCCGGTTCAGTCCTGCACCGGGCTGGCGGATGCCTTCGCGGTGGTGTTGGTCACCGCCGACGGATCGGAGGGGGGCAGCTTCTCGAGCACCACCAGGGCATCGATGATCTTGCGCGCCACCGGGGCTGCCACCGTGGAGCCGTAGGTGTTGCCGCCCTTGGGTTCATCCACCACCACGAGCACCACGTAGCGCGGATCGTCGATGGGCAGATGGCCCACGAAGCTGGTGATCAGGGCGCCGGGGATGTACACCCCCCGTTCGGCTTTCTGGGCCGTGCCCGTCTTGCCGCCGATGCGGTAGCCGGGAATGTGGATGCCGAGACTCTTGCTGTTGGCCACCACGCTCTCCATCCAGCCCATCACGATCCTGGTGACCTTGGGATCGAGCACCTGCAGCCCGCCACCGCCGGGGGTGGGGGCCAGCGCATCGCCGGAGCGCAGGCCCCGGGTGATGTGGGGGCTCACCAGACGGCCGCCGTTGGCCAGCATGGCGTGGAGCTGAAGCAGCTTGAGGGGGGTGAGCGAGAACCCCTGGCCAAAGGCGGCCACCGCCGGCTCGATCGGATGGCTCACGAAGGTCTTGCGGTCCTTGAGCTCGCCCGCCACGGCGCCGGGGAGGTCGGTGTCCGGACGCTCGTCGATGCCGATCGTGCTCAGCCAGGTCCAGAAGCGTTCCCGCTTCACCTGGCTCATGGCCTTCACCATGGCCACATTGCTGGAGGCCTCCAGCACCGTGGGGAAGTCGATCAGGCCGTTGCCCTGGCGGTTGTGGTTGAAGATCGGCCAGCCGCCGATGGTGAGGGAGCCGTTGTCGAACACCTTGCCGTCGGGCTGGATCGCCTTCTCCTGGAGCGCGATGGCCAGGTTGATCGGCTTGAAGGTGGAGCCGGGCTCGTAGAGGTCCTGCACGGACCATTCCCGGAACAGGCCGGGCTTGAAGCTCCAGAACCGGTTGGGGTCGTAGGTGGGCACCGAGGCGAGGGCGAGCATCTCGCCGTTGCGCACGTCCATCACCAGGGCGGCCCCCCGCTTGGCCTTCCAGGTCTTCACCTGGTCGGCCAGGGCCCGCTGGGCCACCTGCTGCAGGCGGGCGTCGAGGGTCAGCTGCAGCCGCAGGTCGTCGCCGTAGAGGGATCCGGCGGCGATGCCCTCCGGCAGGGGGGTGCCATCGGCGCCCCGGCGCATCTGAAGGGTGGTTTCGTGGCGTTTGAGGTCGCTGTCGCGGCTCTGTTCCAGCCCGGCCTGCGGCACCCGCTCCAGGTTGAGGAAGCCCACCACATTGGCGAACAGGCTCCCCTGGGGATACACCCGCTGGGGGTAGGGCTCCAGATCCAGACCGCTGATGTTGAGCTGCCGCAGACGTTTGGCGGTTTCAGGGTCGATGTCCGTCTGCAGCTTCACCCCGCTGCGACGGCCGCCCATGGTGGCCAGGAGCGCCTCCTTGGGCTGGGCGAGCACGGCGGCGAGGCGTTCGGCCACTTCCTCGGGGCGGCGCACCTTCTGGGGATCGTCCCCCGGGAAGTTGAAGTAACGCGGGTGGGCCCAGAGCGTGAAGCGTTCCTCATCGAGCGCCACCAGCCGGCCGTTGCGGTCCACGATCGTGCGGCGCTTGCCGATCGGTGCCACCGACTGGGTCTGGATGGCCCGGGCCCGGCTCTGGAGGTTGTGGCTGTCGATCACCTGCAGCCACGCCAGCCGGGCCCCCAGGCCGAGCAGGCCGGCGCTCAGCAGGCCGTAGACCAGCAGTAGGCGTTGGGTGGGCAACGGCTGCATCGCCACCACCCGGCCCGTGCGCACCGGCCGCCCCGGCCGGGTGGCGGTGGGGCGGCGGGGTCTGTGGGGAGCGGCGGGCTGGGCCATCGAGGCGACAGATCGAGGCGACAGGGCGTGGAGGAAGGGCGAGGGGGGAGCGGGAAGATCCCGTCCGCTGGATGCCGGCTGGAGGCGATCAGGTGGCGGCGGGCACGCGATCGGCCCTGGCGGGGTCAGTAGCCGGCAGGCACGTTCTTCACGCTGAGCTGCCGGAGCAGGGGCGGCAGGGCGGGGGCCTGCGCGGCCTTCGGGGTCGGCAGGTGGATCAACTGGTGACTGCTGGTGGGAACGAGCCGTCCGGGCTTGCCCATGGTGGCCAGGTGGTGCTGTTCCAGCAGGGCTGCCGACTCCTGCATCCGGTGCTCGAGCACCTGGGCCGATTCCAGTTTTTCGAAGCTCCTGCCCCAGTGGTTCTGCCAGTGGAGCGTGAGGGCGCTGAGGCCGAGCATGCACACGCCCAGACCCACGAGGGTGCCATCCGCCACCCGGTGCAGGCCGGCCAGCCAGGGGGCCTGGCGCGCCACGGTCTGGGCTGAGAGGGAGCCGTGGATGAGGGTCAGGGGAGCGGAACCGTTGGCCCGGTGCTGGCCGAGCCCGTCAGGGCGCCGCTGGGACGGGGCCTGCCAAGGCGAGAAGGAGGCGACCACGGGTGCAGCGGAACACTGCGCAAGTGAACCATCCCGCCGTCTCCGCAGCAAGGCTGGCCGCTTCAGCCGGCCAGCAGCAGCAGGTTGGTGAAGGTGAAGCCGTTCCAGAGGGCATGCACCAGGGTGCAGCTTCCCAGCCGTCCCCCCTGGAGTCGCAGCCAGCCCAGGCCCAGGCCCAGCACCAGCAGCGGTGCCAGCTCGTTGAGGCTGAGGTGGGCGGCCGCGAACACCACGGCACTCACCACCACCGCTGCGGTGCCGCCCCAGCGCTGCCCCAGCACCGGCAACAGCACGCCGCGGAAGAGGGTTTCCTCGAACAGGGGCGCCAGCACCACGGCGGTGAGCGCGAAGCAGAGGAGCGCCCAGGGCTGGTCGGTGGTGAGCACCAGTTCCAGCAGCGGGTTGCTGCCGCCCTGATCGCCGACCAGCTGGCTGGTGAGCCAGCCCACCAGGGCCACGGCAGGCAGCAGCATCAGCACCTGCTGGAGGGCCAGCCGCAGACTGGTGGCCAGGGGAGCCCAGCGCCACTGCAGCCATCCGGCGGCGGGGGCCGCGCCGGGACTGCTGCGCAGCTGGCCCCAGAGAATCGCCAGGGGGGCGGCCATCAGGGCCAGATAGAGCAGCAGCACCTGCAGACCCTGCTGCAGGGCGGGCTCCTGGCCCAGCGGCCGCAGCAGGGTCTGCACCGCCGGAGCCAGCAGCAGGGGCACACTCAGTTCCCCCAGCAGCACGAAGCCCCCGGCGATCAGCAGGGTCACATCCACCAGATCGAGAGGGGGACCCTGCAGCGGCGGGGCAGCGGGTGCCAGCCCCCGCACCCGGATCCAGGCCTGCCGCACCAGCAGCCCCAGACCGACCAGCAGCAGCCCTCCCGGCAGCCAGCTCACCGCGAGCAGTCGCCACAGGGCCTGGCGGGCCTCCGGCCCCGGAGCACAGGCGCCGGGGCTCCCGCTCAGGCGTTCACAGACGAGGCGCTCATTGAGGGGGCTCAGCAACCAGGGCTGCTCCAGGGTCTGGCGCAGCTCCGGCGCCAGGGGCTCCCCCCGTTCCAGGGCCGCCACCAGCGCCCGTTGCTCCGGGGGCACCTGCTGCTCGAGGCGTCGCCAGAGCTGGCTTGCCTCCTTGGCCTCACCGGCACGGCTCTGCAGCAGGGCCAGCTGCAGCAGTTCATCGGGCTGGCCGGGTCCGGGGGTTTCCTCCAGCTGATCGGCCAGGGTTTCCCGCAGGGTCTTCAGGGGGTCGGGCCCCGTGAGCAGCTCCCGCAGGCTGGGCGGCACCGCGGGAGCGGCGAGGGCGGTGAGCTCCAGCTGCCGCCGGTCCAGCGCTCCCACCACCGTCGGCTCATCCAGGCTCTGCAGCAGGCCGTTGAGCCACAGCAGGGCGCTGAGCGAGAGGCTCAGCAGGGCCAGCAGGGTCTTCCAGGCGGGAGGTCGAGGGCCACGTGCGTTCAACCGGATCGCTCCAGTGGGAGTGGGCCGATTCTGTGCGGCCAGGCCCCGGCCCCGGGGCCGGGGCCTGGCAGGGGTGCTCCCATACGATGGCGCCAGCAGCCCGGAAGCCGGTGGCCCTTCGGATCGTGTTGGTGCGCCACGGGCTGAGCAGCTTCAACGTGGAGCGCCGGATCCAGGGGCGTGACGACCTCTCCAGCCTCACCCCGGAGGGCGAGCAGCAGGCCCGGGCGGCCGGCGAGGCCCTGGCCCCCATCCGCTTTGCGGCGGCCTACACCTCCCCGCTGCGGCGGGCCAGAGATACCACGGCCCACCTGCTCTCCGCCCAGGGCCAGGACCTCAGTGCCGAGCCCGTCGACGATCTGGTGGAGATCGATCTGGCCCCCTGGAGTGGCCTGCTGCGCCAGGACCTGCGTCAGCGCTTTCCGGATGAGGAGCGTCAGTGGCGCGAGGCGCCCCACGCCCTCACGCTGCAGCGGCCGGATGGCAGCACCTATCAGCCCCTGCCCGAGCTGATGGAGCAGGCAGGTCGTTTTCAGGCGCTGCTGCTGGAGCGCCATGGCTCGGCGCTGGCCCAGCCGACCGGCGCCGAGCCCGCCCCAGTCGAGCCCACCCACGTCACGGTGCTGGTGGTGGCCCACAACGCCATCCTGCGCTGTCTGGTGCTGCGCCTCCTCGGCCTCGAGGCCACCGAGTTCCGGCGGCTGCGCATCGACAACGGATCGATCTCGGTGCTCAACCTCAGCCGCGCCGCCGGAGGGTCCATCGGCGTGCAGGTGGAGTCGCTGAACGGCACGGCCCACCTCGGCGAGCCCCTGCCCGCCAAGGGCCCCAGCCCGCGGCTGCTGCTGGTGCGCCACGGTGAAACGGACTGGAACCGGCAGGGCCGCTTCCAGGGCCAGATCGACATCCCGCTCAACGCCAACGGCCGGGCCCAGGCGGAGGCGGCCGGATCCTTCCTGGCCCCGGTGAGCATCCAGCGGGCCTACAGCAGCGTCATGGCGCGTCCCCGCCAGACCGCCGAAGCGATCCTGGCCCTTCACCCCGGCGTGCCCCTCACCACCACCCTGGGGCTGGTGGAGATCGGCCATGGGCTCTGGGAAGGGCGGCTGGAGCAGGAGATCGAGGCCGGCTGGCCGGATCTGCTGGCCGACTGGAAGCGGGCGCCCCAGACGGTGCAGATGCCCGAAGGGGAAACGCTGCAGCAGGTGTGGGATCGCTCGGTGAGCACCTGGGGCACCATCGTGCGCAGCCTCGCCCCCGAGGAGACGGCCATGGTCGTGGCCCACGATGCCGTCAACAAGACCATCCTCTGCGCCCTTCTGGGGCTTCGGCCCGCTGACATCTGGGCGATCAAGCAGGGGAACGGCGGGGTCACGGTGATCGATTACCCCTTCGGCACCGACGGCATCCCGGTGGTCACGGCCCTCAACCTCACCCCGCACCTGGGCGGTGTGCTGGATCGCACCGCAGCCGGGGCGTTGTAGGGCCACCACCCATGGCACCGTTCTGGTTGCAACGCGTCCAGCTGCTGCAGGGGCCAGGGTCGCTTCCCGATCCTCAGGATGCTCTGATCGCTGCCGATGGCGTGCTCGAGGCGATCGGCCCGGAGGCGGCTGAACGCGGAGCCGCCCTCGCCCTTCGCCCCATCCCAGCCTCGGGCTGGATTCTGGCTCCGGTGCTGGTGGACGCCCATTCGGTGCTCGAGGACCCCTGGACCGGCCGGGCCGAAACCCTCTCCAGCCTGGCGCAGGCCGCAGCGGCGGGTGGGTACGGCACGGTGGCCCTGCTTCCCTGGGCCCGGCCCTGGCGGGACCGGCCCGAGCGGCTCGGCCTGCAGTGGCCCGACCCCCTCCAGCTTCTGCTCTGGGGCAGCTTCAGCCGCGACGGCGCCGACGGCGATCTGGCTCCCCACGCCGACCAGGTGGCGGCCGGAGCCATCGGTCTGGCCTGTGGTGCCGAGTGCCCGCCGCTGCCGCTGCTGGAGCGGGGCCTGCTGCTGGCCGAGGCCGGCAACAGGCCCGTGCTGGTGGCGCCGCGTCAGGCGGCCCTCACCAGCGGTGGCTTCGTGCGTGAGGGGGTGGAGGCCCTCCGTGCCGGCTGGCCCCCCGACCCCCTCGCCAGCGAGGTGCTGCCGCTCACGGCTCTGCTGAGCCTGGCGTGCCGTTCCGGCGGGGACAGCCTGATCCTGATGAACCTGTCCACCGCCGCCGGAGTGGAGGCCCTCAACCGCTCGCCCCAGTGCCCACCCGTCACCGTGAGCTGGTGGCACCTGGTGGCCGACAGCTCCAGCCTGACGCCCACCGAGGAGGGCTGGCGGGTGGAGCCGTCCCTCGGCACACCCGAGGATCGGCAGGCGCTGCAGGACGCCCTCGCAGGTGGGCTGATCCAGGCCGTGGCGGTGCATCACCAGCCGGTGGACGCCGAGGAGCGCCTGCTTCCCCTCGATCAGCGCCGCCCGGGCGTGGCCGGACACGGGGCCTCCCATGGGCTGGTGCTCCCTGCCCTCTGGCGGGAACTGGTGCAGCGTCGCGGCTGGACGCCGCAGGCGCTGTGGCAGGTGCTCAGCTGGGGTCCCTCGGCGCTGCTGCGGCAGCCGCCCGAGCAGCTGCGCGCGGGAAGCCGTCGCTGGCTCCTGTTCGATCCTGAGGCCAGCAGCGGCGGCCCCTCGGCGTCCCTGGCCGCGAACCTGCCGCTGCACGCGCTGCCGCCCCAGGGACGGGTGCGGGCCACCGGGCTCACCGCGGCGGCGTGCTGGCAGCTGGATCCGTCGTCTGCCCAGGAACCAGGCTCCCCGCCTGCTTGAAGGGGTAGAACCGCCAGAAAGCCCGGCCGATGATCTCGCTGGTGGGCAGGAAGGCCCCGCCCGGCCAGAAGCGGCCATCCCAGCTGTTGGCGCGGTTGTCGCCCAGGGTGAGCACGTGGCCGGGGGGCACGATCGCCTTCAGCGTGCGGCAGGGGCCCATGCCCTGGGCGTCGACCGGGCAGTAGTTCTGCACGTAGGGCTCGCTGAGCCGGCGGCCATCGATGAACACCTCGCCGCGGGGGTTCACGCTCACCTCCTCGCCGGGCAGGGCCACCACCCGCTTGATGTAGGCATCGCAGGCGGGGTTGCTGAGCCCGGGCAGAGAGCCCAGGAACGGCACGTTCACCAGCAGGCAGCGCAGGGGGTTGCGGTCGCTGTCGCTGGCCAGCACCGGATCGAAGCTGTGGGGCGAGTGGAACACCACGATCTCCCCCCGCTGCGGCGGCCGCCCCCGGTAGGTGAGCTTCTCCACCAGCAGGCGGTCCTGCAGCTGCAGCCCCGGCAGCATCGATCCGGAGGGGATGTAGCGCGCCTCCACCACGAACTGGCGGATTCCCAGCGCCACGGCCAGGGTGAGCACCACGCTGCGCCAGAACAGCCAGGGGTTGTCGGGCTGGGTGGTGGGCGTCGTGCTGGCCTGGTCCGCTGGAGCTTCGCTGCCGATGGGTCCGTTCTGCTCGCTCAAGTCCTGATGTCTCCGCCGCGGCACGACAGCTGGTTCCGGGCAGATTAGGCACGCCCGACCCTCCGCCCTGCCGATGGCCCGACCGCGCTGGCAGCGCCCCCTTCCGCGATCCACCGGCCTCGGCGCTCTCGCCTGGGACCGCTTCGTGGCCATCTGGGCCACCGTCAACCTGGTGTGGGTGGCGTTCGATCTCACCTACGTGCCCCTGCGCACGTTCTGGCTGCAGCGCAACCTCTATCCGATCCCCTCGGCACCGCTGGCGGTGCCCCTCACCTTCATCCCGGACATCACCCCCTGGGTGGATCCGATCAAGGGGATCGAGCCCCACCGGGAAACCGACACCTTCCTGCAGCAGTTCGAGGAGCTGGAGCGGGTGATGGCCAATCCGGCCGCCGATCCGGCCTTGCAGAAGCGGCTGCTGGAGCGCCAGGCCGAGCTGATGGCCCAGATGATCGACAGCAACCCGTTCCTGGCCTCGGACCGGGCCGGCACGCTGGAGAAGATCAAGAACCGCCTGCGCCAGCGGGCCGATCGGGATTCGGCCAAGGACTCGGCCCGGCGGCTGCTGAGTCCGGAGTGGCTGGAGCGGCAGTCCTGGCAGGGGGAGCTGCGCTTCTGGCAGGAACAGGTGCTGCCGCTGGTGGAGACCAACTACTGGCGTTCGATCGACGAGAACGGCCGGCCCACCGACCATTTCTGGCGCATCGATCTGCTGCTCTTCCAGAGCGTGTTCCTGCTGGACATCCTGCAGCGCTTGATCCGCATCAAGCGGAGACTGCCGGCCCTGCGCTGGCATGAGGTGCTGTTGCGGCGCTGGACGGATCTGCCCCTGCTGCTGCCCTTCTGGCGCTGGTTGCGGATCGTGCCCGTGGCCGAGCGTCTGCAGACCTCAGGCCTTGCCAATCTGGAACCCCTGCGGGCCGTGGTGAGCCGCGGCGTGGTGGCCTTGCTGGCCGTGGAACTGTTCGAGGTGCTCGCCCTGCAGCTGCTCGACGGGGTTCAGGGTCTGATCCGCTCGCGGCAGTGGCCGCAGCGGATCCGAGCCCTGCGCAGCCACCAGAGCGTGACCAGCAGCAGCGAGGAGCGGGAACTGGCCGAACTGGTGCGGATCTGGGCCCCGCTGCTGCTGGCCGAGGTGGCCCCCCGCCTGGCCCCGGAACTGCAGGGCGTTCTGGGGTACACCCTGCGCCAGAGCCTCGACCGCACGGTGGTGCCACCACCGCTGCGCCAGCTGAAGCCGCTGCTGCAGGTGGAGAGTGGCCTCAGCCGTCAGCTGGCGGCGGGCATGGTGGACAGCCTGCTGGAGCTCTCCCGCAGCGCCGGCCAGCGGCTGGCCCAGCGGGACGACGCCCAGCTCGATCTGCTGCAGCGGTTCGTGGACCGCTTCTGGGATGAGCTGGCCCTGGCCCTGGAGCGTGGGCCTGCGCTCGAGCGCTCCCAGGACCTCCTCTGCGCTCTGCTGGAGCAGCTCAAGGGCACCTACCTGAGCCAGATCAGCCGGGCCGGCATCGAAACCCTGCTGCGGGAGCTCGATGCCCTCACCGTGGCGGCGGCGCCGAAGGGAAGCACCAGCGTCACCCCGGAAGCAGAGCCTCCCACTCCTCAGGCCTGAAGCCGGTGAGGGTGCGGCCGTCGCCCCTGATCAGGAACGGTCGCTTGATCAGCTTGCCGTCGGCGGCCAGGGCCTCCAGGGCCTGCTGGTCGTCCATGGCCTTCTCGGCGGCAGCTCCGAGGCTCCGGTAGCTCTGGCCGCTGGTGTTGAACAGGCGCTGGCGACCGAGCTGGCCCAGCGCCTGTTCCAGTTCAGCCCTGCTGGGGGGGTGGTGGGTGATGTCGATCACCGTGGGGTCGAGCCCCCGCTCGGCCAGCCAGGCCAAGGCCTTGCGGCAGGTGCTGCACTTGGCGTAGCTGTAGACCGTGAGCCCGGCCATGGTGCGCTCGGCGTGGGCGTCAGAGCCGGCCCATCAGCGGCCCACGAGGGCCTTGAGGGCACCCACCAGGCTGTTGCTCCCCTTGCCCACGGCGTCGGCCGGGCGGGTGCGCACGGTCACGTCCCCATTGACGCTGGTGCGGCAGCTGAGCCGGTAGCTGGCGGGGCGGTCGGCCAGGTAGACCTCCTCGACATCGCTGCGGGGGGAGAGGTTCTGCATCCCCTCGAGCACCTCCATCACGCAGGTGCCGCACTGGCCGAGACCGCCGCAGTTGTTGACGTTGTTGAAGCCCTTGTAGGGATTGATCCCGGCGTCCAGGGCCGCCTTGCGGAGGTTCGCCCCCTCGATGCAACCGACCTGCTGGCCTTCCTGTTCGAATCGGATGGTGGGCACGGCCGATCAAGGGGTGAAACGCGCCCGCAAACTTAAGGCCCCCGGGGGCCCGCTGCCTAGCATCGACGCAGTTGTTGCGAGTTCTTGGCTGTTCCGCAGGAATACGACCTTGTTGTGCAGCAGTTGATCCCGGGCTACGCCAGTCTCGCCCGGCTGGCTGTGGCCCTCCTGGCCGCCTCGCCCCGCGCCGGCCGCGATGGAGCCCAGGTGCTGGTGGCCGGCTGCGGCACCGGAGCCGAGCTCGTGGAGGCCAGGGCCCAGCGTCCGGACTGGCGGATCACCGCCATCGATCCCTCCGCCGACATGCTGGCCGAGGCGCAGCAGCGGCTGGGGGAGGCCGGCATCGTCTGGCGTCAGGCCCGGGTGGAGGATCTGCAGGCCGATGCCTGCTTCGCCGGTGCCCTCTCGGTGCTGGTGCTGCAGGCGTTGCCGGATGACGGCACCAAGCTGGCCTTCCTCACGGCCCTGGCCCGCAGCCTGGAACCCGGTGGGCAGCTGGTGCTGGTGGATCTGATGGCACCGGAGCGCTCGCCCCTGCAGACCCAGGTGGAGGCGGCCTGGCTCGGCTTCCAGAAGGCCAGCGGCCTGCCGGCGGAGGATGAGGAGCTCTCGGCCCTCATCCAGGGTCTGCATCCGATCGGTATGGCGCGGCTCACGGCCCTGGTGAATGCCGCCGGCTTCACCGACCCCGCCAGGGTGTTCCAGGCTCTCGGCTACGAGGGTTTCCTGCTGCAGCGGGCCGCCTAGGGCTCAGGGTCCGCCGGGGCATGCCCGCCGCCCTCCGCCGCGTCGATGCAGTGCTCCAGCAGGGCAGGCACGGCATCGTGGTCGAGCCAGCCCTGGATCTGGGTCACCCGCCCCTCCATGTTCTTGTAGGTGCGGAAGAACTCCGCCACTTCCTCGAGGGTGTTCGGGGCGATCTGGCGGATCGAGCGGATCTGCTGGTGGCGGAATCCCGCCTCCGGCACGCAGAGCAACTTGCCGTCGTGGGCACCGGAATCCACCATGTCCAGGATGCCGATCGGCCTGGCGCGGATCAGACAGCCGGCGAAGGTGGGCTCCTCCATGATCACCATGGCATCCAGGGGAGCGCCGTCATCGGCCAGGGTGTTGGGTACGAATCCGTAGTCGAAGGGGTAGCGCACGGAGGAGTGCAGCACCCGATCGAGGGCCATCACGCCGGCAGTGGCGTTGTATTCGTACTTGTTACGGCTGCCGGCCGGGATCTCCACCACCAGGTTCACCAGCCCGGGCGCTGGGGATGCCGGCAGTTGGCTGAGATCCATAGAAGAGAGCGGGACCCGGCGGAGCCGGACGACCTGCCACCACGGTGGCCAGGGGAACGATGGCTGTCAGCAGGCCGATCAGGCTGCCGAGCAGGAAGGCGAGGGGCTGAAGGCCCGGACTGTGGGGGTCCTCATTCGAATCCGACGCCAGCGCTTTGGGGGAATGGGGTTCGGGGAGGGAGCCTCGCGTGGACTGGGTGCCGTCAGCAGGGCGTTGGGGCAGGGCGGATGGGGTCATGGAGGTGGTCAACGCCGCCTGGCCGTGCCCGTGTGCTTGCACGGGGCCGGGGCCGGGCGGCGGTGGAAGACCGAAACCTGGGCGATCGAATGGATTGGCTCAATCCTGGCACCCTGTAGGCCGGAATGACACCCCGGGCTCAGCGCACGCAACGCGACCCGGGCTCAACGCGCGGAGCGTGACCGGGGTTCAGGCGGCAGGCCGCGACTGGGGGTCGAAGCGGGCGGCCAGTTCGGTGGGGCCGGGGGGCTTGGCAGCGGGGCTTTGCAGCTGGTCGAGCTGGCTGAGCTGGCCGCGGATGATGCGCAGTTCCTCGAGGATGGCGCCCAGCAGCTGCTGCGTGGCGGTGGAAGGGGAGTTCAGCACCTCCACCGTGACTTCCTTGATGCGCAGCACATCCCGGGCGAAGCGGGCCACTTCATGGGGGTGGAAGAGCAGGGGGTCCTTCTGGTCGCTGCGGTACTCGGGGTTGAGCCGCCTTGGGTTGAAGGGGGGATTGAGGTTGCGGGGATCGGTGTTGGTGTAGCGGTACACCGAGGCCCGCGAGCGGTTCAGGGCCTTCTGCACCTCGTCGATGCTGATCAGGGCCTCGGCGCCCTCGACTGGCGGGGGCATGGCTCCGGTGCTTCCTCCCAGTCCCCTGGTCTCCGTCTTGAAGACGCCATCACTGGGGCTGGTGATCATGGGACTCGGATGAGACGCTTTGGATCAAGGGTTGAAGTTAGCAGAGCTGCCCGGCCTCCGCGGTGGTGGCCGCTACTTCACCCTCGGGCCAGCGGCCGCGCGGGCCGGCGAGCCGGCTGATCCGAGCCGGTGAGCGGTGCAGCGGTGGTAGTTTCCGCCCTCCCTGTCGCTCTCTGCCATGCGCGTCTCCCGCCTGATGCTGGTGACGCTGCGGGATGATCCCGCCGAGGCTGAAATCCCCTCCCACAAGCTGCTGCTCAGGGCGGGCTACATGCGACGGATCGGCAGCGGCATCTATGCCTACCTGCCCCTGCTCTGGCGGGTGCTCCGCAAGGTGTCCGCCATCGTGCGGGAGGAGCTCGACGCCATCGGGGCCCTCGAAACCCTGCTGCCCCAGATGCAGCCCGCCGAGCTCTGGCAGCGCAGCGGGCGCTGGAGCGGCTACACCGATGGCGAGGGGATCATGTTCCACCTCGAGGACCGTCAGGGACGCGCCATGGGGCTCGGCCCCACCCACGAGGAGGTGGTCACGGCCCTGGCCGCCGATCTGCTGCGCTCCTACCGGCAGCTGCCGGTGACCCTCTATCAGATCCAGACCAAATTCCGCGACGAGATCCGACCGCGTTTCGGGCTGATGCGGGGCCGCGAATTCATCATGAAGGACGCCTACTCCTTCCATGCCGACGAGGCCTCGCTGCGCCGGACCTATGCCGCCATGGACCGGGCCTATGCGCGCATCTTCCGCCGCTGCGGTCTGCGGGCCCTGGCCGTGGAGGCCGACAGCGGTGCCATCGGTGGCTCGGCGAGCCAGGAATTCATGGTCACGGCCGACGCCGGCGAGGACCTGGTGCTCAGCAGTGCGGACGGTCGTTATGCCGCCAATCAGGAGCGGGCCGTTTCCCTGGCCCCCGAGCCCGTTCCCCTGCCCGGTGGCCTCCGCGCCGAGGGGGCTGGCGAACTGTTCTCCACCCCGGCACAGGGCACGATCGACAGCCTCACGGCCGCCCATGGACTCGATCCCAGCCAGGTGGTGAAGGTGCTGCTGCTGCTGGCGCGCTTCGAGGACGGCAGCATCCAGCCCCTGCTCGTGAGCCTGCGGGGCGATCAGCTGCTCAACGACGTGAAGCTGGCCAATGCCGTCAGCCAGCGCTGCGGCGAGCACCACGGCACCCTGCTCGACATCACCCCCCTCAGCGAGGAGGCACTCGCCAGGGAGGGTCTCGCCCCGCTGCCCTTCGGTTTCCTCGGCCCCGACCTCGCCGATGGGCACCTCGAGGGCGCCCGGCAGTGGATTCCCCGGTTCCTGCGGCTGGTGGATCACACCGCCGCAGCGCTGCCCGCCTTCGTGTGCGGCGCCAACCAGGGGGATCAGCACCGGCGCGGCGCCGCCTGGGGTGTGCTCTGCCCCCTGCCCGAGCCGCTCGACCTGCGGGCCGCCCAGCCCGGTGATCGCTGCGTGCACGATCCGGACCAGTGTCTGCAGTCCAGCCGGGGCATCGAGGTGGGCCACATCTTCCAGCTCGGCCGCAAGTACTCCTCGGCGATGGAGGCCAGCTTCACCAATGAGGCCGGCGAGGAGGAGCCCCTGTGGATGGGCTGCTACGGCATCGGTGTGTCACGGCTCGCCCAGGCGGCGGTGGAGCAGCACCACGACGATCAGGGCATCCGTTGGCCCACGCCGATCGCGCCGTTCGAGGTGATCGTGGTGGTGGCGAATGGCGCCGATGCCACCCAGGCGGCCCTCGGCGAGCAGATCTACGCCACGCTGCAGCAGGCGGGGGTGGACACCCTGCTGGATGACCGGAGCGAGAGGGCCGGCGTGAAATTCAAGGACGCCGATCTGATCGGGATTCCCTGGCGGGTGGTGGTGGGTCGCGGTGCCCCTGACGGCCAGGTGGAACTGGTGCGCCGGGCCGATGGGGTCCGCGTCGATCTTGCCGCCGAGGCCCTGCTGGAGCGGCTGCTCCCCGCCCTGGCCCGGGAGCGGCGCGGACTGGCGGACGCCCCTGTGGATGGCGATCCGTAGGATCGACCCATCCGCTTCTCCTTGATGGCCGCTGTGATCCTCAACCCGGTCCGCCGCCTGCTGGGGAACTGGAGCCGCGCCCTTCTCGCCGCCTGCCTGGCCGCCTGCCTGCTGCTGACGGCCTGCAGCAGCACCCAGAGCCTCACCGGCAACTACGTGGATGACACGGTGGCCGTGGCCGATGCCCTGATCGCCACCGTGAGCCTCTCCGCGGACGATCCCGGCCGGGCCGAGGCCGAAACCGAGGCCCGCGGCCTGATCAACGACTACATGGCCCGCTACCGGCCCCGCACGGCGGTCCACGGCCTGGCCTCCTTCACCACGATGCAGACCGCCCTCAATTCTCTGGCCGGTCACTACGCCAACTACCCCAACCGTCCTGTGCCCGAGGCGCTGCGGGATCGGGTCACCAAGGAGCTGCAGAAGGCCGAGCGCGGCGTGGTGCGGGGGGCCTGAGCCCAGCCTGGAGCCGGCGCCGGTTTTGACGAACGGGACCTCGATCTGAGAGTCTCTCCAGTTGTGCTCTGAAGCGGCTGCGAGCCGCTGTGTCCTTGGCCAACGTCGTCGTCATCGGTGCGCAGTGGGGTGACGAGGGCAAGGGCAAGATCACCGATCTGCTGAGCCGCTCCGCCGATGTGGTCGTGCGCTACCAGGGTGGCGTCAATGCCGGCCACACGATCGTGGTGGATGACAAGGTGCTGAAGCTGCACCTCATCCCCTCCGGCATTCTCTATCCCGACACCGTCTGCCTGATCGGCTCCGGCACCGTGGTCGACCCCCGGGTCATGCTCGAGGAGCTCGACATGCTGGCCGAGTTCGGCATCGACATCTCGGGCCTGCGGCTGGCCTCCACCGCCCACGTGACGATGCCTTACCACCGCCTGCTGGACCAGGCGATGGAGCAGCGGCGCGGCGACCGCCGGATCGGCACCACGGGCCGGGGCATCGGACCCACCTATGCCGACAAGTCGGAGCGGAACGGCATCCGCATCATCGACATCCTCGACGAGGCCCGTCTGCGCGACCGGCTGGCCGGTCCCCTGGCCGAGAAGAACGAGATCCTCGAGAAGCTCTACGGGATCGCGCCCCTGGACTTCGAGGCCGTGGTACAGGAGTACGTCGGATACGGCCAGCGGCTGGCTCCCCACGTGGTGGACTGCACCCGCACCATCCACGAGGCGGCCCGGGCCCGCCAGAACATCCTGTTCGAGGGGGCCCAGGGCACCCTGCTGGACCTCGACCACGGCACCTACCCCTACGTCACCTCCTCCAACCCCGTGAGCGGCGGCGCCTGCATCGGCGCCGGGGTGGGCCCCACCCTGATCGACCGTGTGATCGGCGTGGCCAAGGCCTACACCACCCGGGTGGGGGAGGGGCCGTTCCCCACCGAGCTGGACGGCAGTCTCAACGACCATCTCTGCGACCGCGGCGGCGAGTACGGCACCACCACGGGCCGGCGCCGCCGCTGCGGCTGGTTCGACGGGGTGATCGGCCGCTATGCCGTGGAGGTGAACGGCCTGGACTGCCTGGCCATCACCAAGCTCGATGTGCTGGATGAACTCGACGCCATCAAGGTGTGCGTGGCCTACGAGCTCGACGGTGAGCGCATCGAGCATTTCCCAAGCAGCGCCGAGGTGTTCGCCCGCTGCCGTCCGGTGTTCGAGACCCTGCCGGGCTGGCAGACCTCCACGGCCGACTGCCGCAGCCTCGAGGATCTCCCCGCCACCGCCATGAGCTACCTGCGCTTCCTCGCCGAGCTGATGGAGGTGCCGATCGCCATCGTGTCGCTGGGCGCCGATCGGGATCAGACGATCGTGGTCGAGGATCCGATCCACGGGCCCAAGCGGGCCCTGCTCAGCGTCTGACGCTGGCCACAACCGAGCCACAGCGCCGCTTCAACAGCGCCGCATCAGCACCGTTGCTTCAGCACCGCCGCTCCTGCACCCAAGTCCTGCGCCCCGCCATTCCCCATGACCACCCAGAGCCTCGAGAAGAGCCTCGATGTCGTCGGCATCGGCAACGCCATCGTCGATGTGCTCGTGCAGGCCGATGACGCCTTCCTCGCCCAGCACGACCTCACCAAGGGCACCATGGCCCTGGTGGATGAGGCCCGGGCGGAGCGGCTTTACGCCAGCGTGGGAGCGGGTCTGGAGACCTCCGGCGGATCCGCCGCCAACACCCTGGCCGGCATTGCCCAGCTGGGCGGCAGGGCCGGCTTCATCGGCCGGGTGCGCGACGACCAGCTTGGAGGCATCTTTGCCCATGACATCCGCGCCGTGGGCGCCCGCTTCGAGACGCCGGCGGCGACGGAGGGACCCTCCACCGCCCGCTGCCTGATCCTGGTGACCCCGGATGCCCAGCGCACCATGTGCACCTATCTGGGCGCCTCCGTCGGGCTCGACCCGGCCGATCTCGACCTCTCGATGGTGGCCGAGTCCCGGCTGCTCTACCTGGAGGGCTACCTCTGGGACAGCGACGCCGCCAAACAGGCCTTCATCGCCGCCGCGGAGGTGGCGCGCTCCCATGGCGGTCAGGTGGCCCTGAGCCTCTCCGACGCCTTCTGCGTGGAGCGCCACCGCGCCAGCTTCCAGGAGCTGGTCGACGGCCATGTCGACGTGCTCTTCGCCAACGAGATGGAGATCATGGCCCTCTACGAGACCGACAGCTTCGAGGCGGCCCTCGAGCAGGTGCGGGGCCGCTGCCGGATCGCGGCCCTCACCCGCAGTGCCCTGGGCTCGGTGGTGCTCGAGGGTTCGAGCACCCACCGCATCGAGCCTTTCAAGCTGGGGTCCCTGGTGGACACCACCGGTGCGGGCGATCTCTACGCCGCCGGCTTTCTGCATGGCCTGGCCCAGGGCTGGGATGCCGTCCGCTGTGGCCAGCTGGGATCCCTCTGCGCCGGCCAGGTGGTCACCCAGCTGGGACCACGGCCGATGGTTGACCTCAAGGCCCTGATGCAGGCCCACTGCAGCCCTGATCCGGCGGCCTAAGCGGTTTCGGCTGGGGCTGCCGCCTGCTCCGCCACTCCACAGCAGCCGGCCAGCCATGCCCCGTAGTCCTCGCTGGGGTGGGCGGGCCAGGTGATCCATTCCGGCGTGGTGTAGCTGTGGCGCTCCCGCACCAGGCGCCAGAGGGCATCCAGCCGGGTCGGGTGGCACTTGATCAGCAGCTGCACCTCGTGGCTGCGCTCCAGCACCCCCTGCCAGCGGTAGAGCGAACGGCACGGGGTGAGGGCCACGCAGGCCGCCAGTCCCGCCTCCAGCACCGCCGTGGCCAGGGCTTCGGCCAGCACCTCGTTGGCTTCGGTGGTGAGCGCCAGCACCAGCCCGCTGCCGTGGTGGAAGGGGTGGTGCTGCGGATCGGGAGGCACCATCGGGTCTGGGGGTTCAGATGCCGCCCATGCTGCTCCCGGAGCCGCCATCGGGCGCCCAGCGGGCCAGATGCCGCACCAGCTCGGAGCTGCTCAGCTGGGGCACGTCGACGCGGGGTTCGGGGCGTTGCAGCAGCAGCAGGCGGCACCCCTGGCGGGCGGCGATCCGGTGCCAGCGGCGCTCCGGCTCGCCGCCGGACTGACGCGCCAGGATCCGATCGATCCCCCAGCGCCTCACCAGCGCCGCCTCGATCGCCCCTGTGCCAGTGGGTCTCAGGCAGGCCACCCGCTGGGGCGGCAACCCCGCCGCCATGGCCTGCTGCAGGCTGAAGGCGGTGGGCAACAGCCGTGCGTGGTGCAGGGCTCCGGGCGTGCGTGCCACGGCCACGCCGAGCTGGCGCGCTCCGATCGCCAGCAGCAGGCGGCTGTCCCGCAGGTCCAGGCCGGCCAGGGCTTCCAGGTGGGGCAGCAGGGTGGTGGAGGCCTCCTCCATCCGGCAGGACGGCCTGCGGAGCCGCAGCAGCGGCAGGCGGCTTGCGGCGCATCCCTGGGCGAGGGTGGCGTGGATCCGCTCGGCGAAGGGGTGGGTGGCGTCAATCACTGCGGCGAAGGGATCGTCCCCGGTGGCCGCCTCCGCCAGGGCGTCCTTGAGGGCTGCCGGCCCTGCCAGCGGCCCTGCGCAGATCTCGACGGGCCTGAGTGGCCCGTAGGGCTTCGCGGCCACAGGGTCCACCACGCTGATCCGCAGGCGCCAGCCCTGGGCCAGCAGCTGCTGCGCCAGCCCAGGCCCCTCCCCCGTTCCCGCGAACAGCCACAGCCTCTGGCCCTGGCCAAGGGCGGGCGGCCCGGGGAGCACGAACTGGTGCTGGTTACCCCCTTGCATCAGGATGGGGCCATTCCGCTGGTCGTTGGCGAGTGAACCACTGTCTGCTGGAAGTTGATGTGCTCGAGGCCCCCCAGGTTCGCTACACCCAGGACAACCAGACGCCCGTGGCGGAGATGGCCGTGCAGCTGGAGGGACTGCGTCCCGATGACCCGCCCGGGCAGCTGAAGGTGGTGGGCTGGGGCAACCTGGCGCAGGACCTGCAGAACCGGGTGCAGGTGGGTCAGCGCCTGATGATCGAAGGCCGGCTGCGGATGAACACCGTCACCCGGCCCGACGGCCTCAAGGAGAAGCGGGCCGAGTTCACGCTCTCCCGTCTGCACCCCCTGCAGGCTGGCCAGGGCCCTGCCGCAGGTGGGTCCGGAATGGCCGCCCAGCCAGCGGCTGCGGCCGCGCCGCGGGAGCAGCCGATCCGTGCCTCGGCCGCGCCTGCACCCCCGCCGGCCCCGGCTCAGGAGCCACCCACCTGGAACGCCTCCCCCCTGGTGCCCGACCTGCCCGAAGGCGACGACGAGATCCCCTTCTGAGGGCCGGTCACCTGGCGGATGTCTCCACCTCCGCCACCCGGTCGAGCAGCTCGCCCAGCTCCCGCTCCAGGGCGGCCAGGTCGAGCCGCCAGGCCGGCCAGGCGCCGGCATCGATCTGGCGCAGCAGCCAGAGCCTGTCAGCCTGGAGCTGGCTGATCAGTTCAGCGGTGGTGGGTTGGCCGGCGGCGGGCTGGGGCGCGGGGGCCGCGGCAGCAGCGGCTGGCTCGGCGGGGCCGGGCTGGGCGGAATCGGGCTGGCTGGTCATCTCAACCGCTCGCGGCATACAGGAAGATGGCGTCATGCAAGCACTTCTCTCTCCCGGCAGCCTGGTCACGGTGGCGGGAGCCGCCCTCTCGGTGATCGGCTGGATCGGTTACGCCACCGGCAATCCCAACCTGAGCCTGCCCACCATCTTCTACGGAATCCCGATTCTGCTGGGGGGGCTGGCCCTCAAATCGTCGGAATTGCCACCACCGGAGCGGATCACGCCAGCGGCGCGGTTCCGGGATCTGCGGGAGCGGCCCGAAAGCGAACCCCTGCGCAAGCTGCTCAAGGATGTGATGCGCTGGCGCTACGGGCAGAAGGCCCACCTGGAGAGTTCCCTCGAGGTGCTGAAGCTGTGGGATGACGACGCCCCTCCCCAGCTGGTGGCGGTGGAGGAGCTGGAGGAACAGGGCCACTACGGCCTGAAGCTCAGCTTCGAGACCGGCGCCGTTCCCTTCGAGCGCTGGCAGGCCCAGGAGGAGCGCCTCGGCCGCTTCTTCGGCCAGGGTCTGGCCTGCGCCCTGGAACCGCTTGACCCTGGCCGCTTCGATCTGCGCCTCTGGTTGCAGCCCTCCTGAGGCGAGGCTGCTTCCGCCCCAGCGGCCTCGCCTCGGTTCTCCGTCTCAGCTGTCAGTCACAGCGCTCAGTTCTCAGCTCTTCGCGGTCTGCTCCAGGGCCGCCCCCGTGATCCAACCGCCCATCGCTCCGCCGTGAGTTCCGACGTCGCCATCAGCCAGACCGATGCCCTGCGGGTCTCGGTGCTCAGTGAGGCCCTCCCCTACATCCAGCGCTTCAGCGGCCGCAGGGTGGTGGTGAAGTACGGCGGCGCCGCGATGGCCCGGGCCGATCTGCGCGACGCGGTCTACCGCGATCTGGTGCTGCTCACGTCGGTGGGGGTGCGCCCGGTGATCGTGCACGGCGGTGGCCCGGAGATCAACGAGTGGCTCGGCCGCCTCAACATCCAGCCGGAGTTCCGGGGCGGTCTGCGGGTCACCACCCCCGAGACCATGGACGTGGTGGAGATGGTGCTGGTGGGCCGCGTCAACAAGCACATCGTCAACGGTCTCAACAAGCTCGGCGGCCGCGCCGTGGGCCTCTGCGGCAGCGATGGCTCCCTGGTGACGGCCCGTCCCTACGGCGAGGGCCGCAACGGGCTGGTGGGGGAGGTGGCGGCGGTGAATCCCGCCGTGCTGTTCCCCCTCCTGGTGGCGGGCTACATCCCGGTGATCTCCAGCGTGGCCGCCGACCACGAGGGCCAGGCCCACAACATCAACGCCGACACGGTGGCCGGCGAGCTGGCGGCGGCCCTGCAGGCCGAGAAGCTGATCCTGCTCACCGACACCCCCGGAATCCTGCGCGACCGCCACGATCCCTCCACCCTGGTGCGCCAGCTCACGCTCGCCGGTGCCAGGGAGCTGATCGCCACCGGCGTGGTGGAGGGAGGCATGACGCCCAAGACCGAATGCTGCATCCGGGCCCTGGCCCAGGGCGTGGGAGCGGCCCACATCGTGGACGGGCGCATCCCCCATGCCCTGCTGCTGGAGGTGTTCACCGACGCGGGCATCGGCACCATGGTGGTGGGCAGTCCCCATCTGCTGGAGCCCTGAGCCGGCGGCGCTGTCCCGATGTCCGACATTCCTCAGCCCGACGTTTCACAGCCCGAGGGTCCCCCGTCCGGCGAACTGCCGGCCGCCGATCCCTTCCGTGAGGCTCGTCAGCGGCTGGAGCGGGGGGATTACGGCCGCGTGCTGCGCAGCCTGGAGCCCCTGGTGGCCACCTACCCCCCGGCCACGGCCGACGGGGCCCAGCTGCAGCTGCTGATGGCCACCGCCTGGATGGGCCAGGGCAACAGCGTGCGGGCCATGGCCTGCTGCCGCCAGGTGAAGCGCTGCAGCGACGCGACCCTCAGGGCCCAGGCCCGGGATCTGCTGGCGGTGCTCGAGGCCCCGGCTCTGGAGCGGCCCCGCCACTGGTCGCTCACCCTGCCGGATCTCGGCGAGGCCGAGCCCGTGGCCGGACGGTTGCAGCAGCTCGCCAGTCAGCGGCGACGCCAGCGGCAACCTCCCCCGCCTCCCGCTCCCCCGGTGGGACCCACCCGGCCTCCGCTCGGCTTTGCCGCCCTCGCCCTTGCCCTGCTCCTGCTCACCGTCCTCCTGGGGGGCTGCGGCAGCGTGCACGCCGAAATCCAGTTCCAGTCCCCCGGCCGCTTGCAGCTGGGGCAACGGCTGGAGCGGGATCCCGCCACGGCCCCCACTCCCTGGGAGCAGGCCCTGCTGGCGTCCCTGCGGCGGGCGGGTCTGCGGCCCACCGGCCCCGAGCGCCCCGGGGTGGACCATCTGGTGAGCCCCGTCCTGCCGGCCTCTGCCGCCCTGGAGCAGCTGGGGGAGACCATCTCCGAGGCCGGTCGTCTGGCCGGCCTGGAGCTGCCGCCCCCCCGGCTGGGGTGGCAGGAACGCAACTGGCTGGTGGGCGTGCGTCAGCACCTGGAGGTTGGTGTTGACCTCCGCACTGCCGATCCCCTGCCCGGCGCTGCCTTCAGCCTCGATCTTTCCCCCCTCGGGCCTGGCGCCGTGCGGCTGGCCACCCCGGAGGCGACCGTTCCGCTCGAGTCCGGCGCTGGCGTGCGCTGGCCCCTGCGGCTCGGAGCCGACAACCGGCTGGAGGTGCGCTGCTGGCGCTGGAGTCCCCTCGGGCTGGGCGCCTTCGCCATCGGCATCGCCCTGCTGGTGGTGCTGCTGGTGGCCAGGCTGCGGCAGCAGCTCGGCTTCGGGCTGCCCCAGCTGCCCGCCTAGAGGCTGAGGGGATCGGGGTCGATGGCGAGGCCCACCCCGCTGGGCAGGCTCCGGCGCAGCTCGGCCTCCGAGGGCAGGGGCAGGGGTCCGCCTGCCGGGCCGTGCAGCAGCAGTTGCCAGCGGCTGCGCCCCGCCACCCGCGCCACCGGTGCCGGTGCCGGCCCGATCAGACACCAGCCGTTCCGCTCCAGTGCCGGCCGCAGCTGTTCGGCCACGCTGGCGGCCGCCGTGGCCGTGCTGCCGGGGCTGGTCCCGCTGAAACGCAGCAGGCAGGCCCGGCTGAACGGCACCAGACCACCGCTGCGGCGCAGGGCGATCTCGTCTTCCAGGAAGCGGTCGTAGCGGCCGTCCACCAGATGCCGGATCACCGGGTGCTCGGGGCAGTAGGTCTGCACCAGCACCTCCCCGGGACGTTCGCCCCGCCCGGCCCGACCGGCGAGCTGCAGCAGCAGCTGCAGGCACTGCTCGGCGGAGCGCAGGTCGGGCCGGTGCAGCAGCCCATCGGCCGCCAGCACGGCGGCCAGGGTCACCTGGGGCAGATCCATCCCCTTGGCCAGCATCTGGGTGCCCACGAGCACGTCGGCCTCGCCGGCGGCGAACCGCGCCAGCAGCCGGCGATGGCCGTCGCGGCCGCGGGTGGTGTCCCGGTCGAAGCGCAGCACCCGCAGACCCTCCAGTTCGGCGGCCAGCTGCTCCATCACCCGCTGGGTGCCGGCTCCGAAGGGTTTGAAGGCCGTGGAGCCGCAGTGCCCGCAGCGGGCCTCCACCGCCGTCCGGTGGTCACACCAGTGGCAGCGCAGCCATTCCTGTCCCCCTGCCGAGCGGTGCACGGTGAGCGCCACATCGCAGTGGGGACAAAGCACCGCCTCTCCGCAGCTGCGGCAGCTCAGGAACGTGCGGTAGCCGCGCCGGGGCACGAGCACCACGGCCTGCTCGCCGCGCTCTCTCACGCCCTGCAGCCGATCCAGCAGTGGGCGGCTGAGCAGGCGCCTGTGGCCCTCGGCCAGTTCCTGCCGCATGTCCACCAGCCGCACGGGTGGGAGCGGCCGCCCCCCGATCCGCTCGGAGAGGCTCAACAGCCGCGTGGTTCCACCCGTCTGGCCCTGGCAGGCCAGCCAGGTTTCCAGCGCCGGCGTGGCACTGCCCAGCACCAGCCAGGCCCCGGTCTGCTCCGCCCGCAGCCGGGCCACCTCACGGGCGTGGTAGCAGGGCATGGGACTCTCCTGCTTGTAGGAGCCGTCGTGCTCCTCATCCAGCACGATCAGCCCCGGATGGGGCAGGGGCAGGAACACCGCCGAGCGGGTGCCGACGGCCACCAGCGGATCGCCCCCGAGGCAGCGCCGCCAGGCCGCGATCCGCTCCGCCTCGCCCAACCCGCTGTGGTACTCCACCACGGCAGCGCCGAAGCGGCGGCGGCAGCGGTCGAGCAACTGGGGGATCAGGCCGATCTCCGGGGTCAGCAGCAGGGTGCTGCGGCCCTGCCCCAGGCAGTGGGCTGCCGCCTGCAGATACACCTCGGTCTTGCCGGATCCGGTCACCCCCCAGAGCAGGAAGGCCTGGCCCGGGGCGGCGGCGGTGATGGCCTCGAGGGCCTGCCCCTGGGGCACGGTGAGCGGCTGGGGAGGATCCAGGGCGCCGGCCATCGCCGCGTGCAGGTCCCCGGCCTCCAGCGTCAGACGCTCCACCAGCCCCCGCTGCTCCAACCCCAGCAGCACGGCCCGGCTGAAGCCCGCCGGCCCGCACAGCCGGCGCAGGGGCACCGAAGCAGGGGCCCCCGCCAGATGGTCGAGCAGCTGGCGCTGGCGAGCGGTGAGCCGCTCATCCGCCGCCGGTGTGCGTCCCAGCCGTACGGCCTGGATCCGGGCCGTTCCCGGGCCCCCCTGCCGGCGCTGGCCGAGCCATCCGGGCGGCAGGGCGCTCTTGAGGGTCTTGAAGCGGCTGGTGTGGCACTGCTCCGCCACCCGGGCGATCAGGGTGTGCCACTGGGGATCCACGGCCGCGGGCTGGAGCACCTGCTCCACCGGCTGGAGTTGTTTCCCTTCCAGCGCGGCTGGGAGCTCCTCGAGCCTGTCCACCACCAGACCGCTGTGGCGGCGGCCCTGCAGGCGCACCTGAACCAGGTCACCGATCTGAACGGGGAGTGCCGCGGGGTTCCCGTAGGTGAACACCTGTCCCTCGCGTCCGGCCTCCAGCCAGATCTGGAGCCACTGCCCCACCAACTTGCATTCGGCACCGGCCATTCATAGGATGGACGTGTTGGGCAGCTCATCGGCTGCCGTCGGAACCAAGCAGAGTTCCGTCCAGCGGGAAGACACGAAGAGAGCCGGGAAGTTTTCCTTCCGCCGAGCCCTCCTGTCTGCGACCACCCCTGACAGCCCTGCATCCGGCTTCGGCCACACACCCACCAATCCAAGCCGACCGAACCCAGCTTCGGTCGGCCCAAACGCCGGATTCAGCTCCGGAACCCTCCCCCATTGCCCTCATCCCTTCCAGGGACGTCCAGCCCTTGCGCGTACATCTCAAGGTTTTGTTGCCTCAGGTTTCATTTCTTCGCGGATGAACCCGGCTCCTACCCCAGCGAGTCGTTCCGCAGCCGGACTGTCCCAGCCGTCAGGAACCGGGCCCCAGGGCCCCTCCCCATGAGCGTTCAGCGACCCGCGGCTCCGTGCTGTCGCGTCCATGGCTTCCCCGGCCAGGCCGGTCGCCCTTCCGAACGCCCGTCGTTCCCGCCTGCCGAACCAGCCCGTTGCCGATCCTGCCCTTCACCGATCTGAACGGCGCCGCACTGCCCCTCTCGCAGTCTTCCCCATCCCGCCCCACACCCCTTCCCTCGATGAGCACCGCACTCCCCAAGGCCAAGCCCGCTGCCCAGATCCTGATGGTGGCCACGGCTACGGGTGAAGCGGTGAACGTCAGCCCCGCCGCCGCCGACCAGATCGCCACCGACACCCCAGCCGCCACCAAGGGAAAGGCCGCCGGCAAGGCCACCAAGCCCGCCGCCAAGACCGGAGCTGCCGCCAAGGCCAAGGCTGCTGCCAAAACCTCCACCCCCAAGACCTCCGCCAAGGCCACTGCCGCCAAGTCCTCCGCTGGGAAGGCCTCTGCTGGAAAGGTCTCTGCTGCGAATGCGTCCGCCGCCGATCTCGATGCCGCGGCGGATGAACTGCTGGCCGCCGCCGGCACCGCGGGCGCCAAGGCCGATGCCAGTGCCAAGGCCGCCAAGGCTCCCAAGGCCGCCGGGGATCAGAAGCCCGCCGGAGACGAGAAGGCCGCCAAGGCCCTGGCCAGCATCAAGGTGGGGCCCAAGGGGGTCTACACGGAAGACTCGATCCGGGTGTACCTGCAGGAGATCGGCCGCATCCGGCTGCTGCGCCCCGATGAGGAGATCGAGCTGGCCCGCAAGATCGCCGATCTCCTCCAGCTGGAGGAGCTGGCGGCCCAGTTCGAGGCGGACCATGGCCACTATCCCGACAACAAGGAGTGGGCGGCCCTCGTGGACATGCCCCTGATCAAGTTCCGGCGGCGGCTGATGCTGGGCCGCCGGGCCAAGGAAAAGATGGTGCAGTCGAACCTGCGGCTGGTGGTGTCGATCGCCAAGAAGTACATGAACCGGGGCCTGAGCTTCCAGGACCTGATCCAGGAAGGCTCCCTCGGTCTGATCCGCGCCGCCGAGAAGTTCGACCACGAGAAGGGCTACAAGTTCTCCACCTACGCCACCTGGTGGATCCGTCAGGCGATCACCCGGGCCATCGCCGACCAGAGCCGCACCATCCGCCTGCCGGTCCACCTCTACGAAACGATCTCTCGCATCAAGAAAACCACCAAGACCCTCTCGCAGGAGTTCGGCCGCAAGCCCACCGAGGAGGAGATCGCCGAATCGATGGAGATGACCATCGAGAAGCTGCGCTTCATCGCCAAGAGCGCCCAGCTGCCCATCTCTCTGGAGACCCCGATCGGAAAGGAGGAGGATTCCCGTCTGGGTGACTTCATCGAAGCCGACATCGAGAACCCCGAGCAGGACGTGGCCAAGAACCTCCTGCGCGAAGACCTCGAGGGCGTGCTCGCCACCCTGAGCCCCCGCGAGCGTGATGTGCTCCGCCTGCGCTACGGCCTCGATGACGGACGCATGAAGACCCTCGAGGAGATCGGCCAGATCTTCGACGTGACCCGCGAGCGGATCCGGCAGATCGAGGCCAAGGCCCTGCGCAAGCTCCGCCATCCCAACCGGAACGGCGTGCTCAAGGAATACATCAAGTGAGCATGACCAAGTGAGCACGACGTGAGCGATGGCCGTTTCCCTGCAGAGCCTGCGTGGTCTGCGCACGGCGCCCCTCCTCGAGCCTGAGGAGCTGAGCGGCCTGCGCGGTGAGCTGATCACCCGCATGGGTGACTGCGAGTGGTTCACGGTGGGGGTGATGGCTCCCACCGCCCGCCGGGCTGTCGCCACCTTGCGAGCCCTGGAGCAAGCGTGCGGCTGGGAGGCCCTGGAGCCCGATCCTGCCCAGGAGGATCTCGACAGCCGTGACGGCCCGGTGTTTCTGAAGGCCAACCAGAGCACCGGCCGCTTCCGGCTGCGCCTGGAGAGCGGCCTGGGGGAGGGCGTGCTGATCACCGGCCACAGCGCCACCGCCCCCGAGGCGGAGGACACCTGGGGCCCTCTGCCACTGCAGTGTTTCGGCTGATCCGGCCGGCTGCTGGGGGTGAGGGCCGGTCCTTAGGCTGGGCGGCTGTGACACGGCAGTCTGTCTGCCGACCGAAGGATCTCGATGGCCGGCTCCACCCTGCGCATTGCCTCCCGCCGCAGCCAGCTCGCCATGGTGCAGACCCACTGGGTGCGCGATGAGCTGGCCAAGGCCCACGACGATCTGACGATCACGATCGAGGCCATGGCCACCCAGGGCGACAAGATCCTGGATGTGGCCCTCGCCAAGATCGGCGACAAGGGCCTCTTCACCAAGGAGCTGGAGGCCCAGATGCTGGTGGACCGGGCCGACATCGCCGTGCACAGCCTCAAGGACCTTCCCACCAACCTGCCCGAGGGGCTGATGCTGGGCTGCATCACCGAGCGGGAGGATCCGGCCGACGCCCTGGTGGTGCATGCCAAGCACCGGGACAAGACCCTTGCCACCCTGCCGGAGGGTTCAGTGGTGGGCACCAGCTCCCTGCGCCGGCTGGCCCAGCTCCGTCACCACTTTCCGCACCTCACCTTCAAGGACGTGCGCGGCAACGTGATCACGCGCCTGGAGAAGCTCGATTCCGGCGAGTTCGACTGCCTGATCCTGGCGGCAGCCGGCCTGGGCCGGCTGGGCCTCGGCGACCGCATACACGAGCTGATCGATCCCTCCATTTCCCTGCACGCCGTGGGCCAGGGAGCCCTGGGCATCGAATGCCGCGAGGGCGACGAGCCCGTGCTGGAGCAGATCAAGGTGCTGGAGCACCTGCCCACGGCCCGCCGCTGCCTGGCCGAGCGGGCCTTTCTGCGGGAGCTGGAGGGCGGCTGTCAGGTGCCGATCGGTGTGAACACCCGCTTCGACGGAGCCGGGGAGAGCGGCGAGCTCGTCCTCACCGGCATGGTGGCCAGCCTGGATGGTCAGCGTCTGATTCGGGATGAGGCCCGCGGCCCCCAGGACGATCCGGAAGCCATCGGCATCGCCCTGGCCCGCAGCCTCCGGAACCAGGGCGCCGGCGAGATCCTGGAGGAGATCTTTGCCAGCGTCCGCCCCGAGGCCTGAACCCCAGCAGCTCCAGCCCCCTGGCGAGCCCGAGCCAGGCGGGCCGGCCACCCGCCTTCCCTTCCAGTGGAGCCTGCTGGCCTGGGCGGCCCTGGTGGGGGCCCTCACGGGCATGGCCGTGGTGCTCTTCCACGAACTGCTGGGGCTGATCAACAACGGGCTGTTCGGCCCCCTGATCGAGATCCTGCTCGGCATCGGCCGTGGACCGGTGGCCGAGCCGGTGCAGGAACTCACGCCCCTGGCGACCGACAGCGCCACTCCGCTGGAGGCCCTGCTCCGCATCGGCCTGGGCGGCCTCGGTTTCCTGCCGCCCCCCCCGGCGGTGCCGGAGCCACCGCCGCTGCCGGCCTCCCAGCTGCCGGACTGGATCAGCCTCTGGCCCGTGGTGGTGGTGCCCACCCTGGGCGGTCTGGCGGTGGGGCTGCTGCGACGGTTCGGGGGCGATCTGGGCCCGGGCCTGCCCAGCCTGATGGCCATGGCGGAGGGCACGGAAGCGCCTGCCCCGCGGTTGCCCCTGCTGCGCCTGCTGGGGGCGGCCCTGAGCCTGGGCAGCGGTGCCTCGCTCGGGCCTGAGGGGCCCAGTGTGGAGAGTGGCGGCAACCTGGGCCTCTGGGTGGCGCTGCGCGGAGGATTGCCGCCCCAGCGGCAGAAAGCGCTGGTGGCGGCCGGGGTGGCCGCGGGTTTGGCGGCGGGATTCAAGGCGCCGATCGCCGGGGTGTTCTTCGCCTTCGAGGGCAGTTTCAGTGCTATTCAGGGACGCCCCAGCCTCCGTGCCGTGCTGGTGGCCGCCGTGGCGTCTGCACTGGTCACCCAGCTGGTGCTGGGGGATGCGCCGATCCTGCGGCTGCCTGCCTACGAGGTGCGCTCCCCCCTGGAACTGCCCCTGTACCTGGGGCTGGGGGTGCTGGCCAGCCTGATGTCCTGGCTGCTGGTGCGCCTGCTGGCCCTCGGCCGTGATCAGCGGCTGCAGCGCTGGCTGGCCCGCCTTCCTGCGGCACTTCCCACGGCCCTCGGCGGCGCCGCCGTGGGGGTGATGGCGCTGGGCTTTCCCCAGGTGCTGGGCGTGGGCTACGACACGGTGGAAGCCCTGCTCGGCAGCGATGGGGGCATTCCCCTGCTCACGCTGCTGCTGCTGCTCGGCGTCAAGCTGCTGGCCACCACGGTGAGCAACGCCACCGGGTTCGTGGGGGGAGGCTTCGCCCCTGCCCTGGTGCTGGGGGCCGTGCTGGGCAACGGTTACGGCCAGTTGCTGGGGGATGCGGGCCTGCAGCTGCCGGTGGCGGAACCTCCCGCCTACGCCATGGTCGGCATGGCAGCGGTGCTGGCCGGAAGCGCCCGCGCCCCGCTCACCGCCCTGCTGCTGCTGTTCGAACTCACCCGGGATATCCGCATCGTGCTGCCGCTGATGGCGGCCGCCGGCCTCAGCGCCCTGCTGGTGGAGCGCTGGCAGGGCCTGCATGACCCCGGTCTGCTGGGGCCCGATGTGGCCGAGGAGCAGCGCCGCCGCCAGCTGGCGGCGGTGTCGGTGCTGGATGCCATCGAGCCGGAGGCTCCCCTGGTGCTGCCGGCGGAGACCCCGGTGGTGGAAGCCCTGGCCGAACTGGTGGCCGCGCATGGCCACTGTCTGGTGGTGGCCGACGGCCCCTGGGTGATCGGCCTGGCCACCCTCGCCGACCTGCAGCGGCTGATCCGATCAGGCAACGAGATCCCAGCCGGCGCCGCTCTGGCTGACGCTCCGGCTGTTTTGCTCCGTGCCTGTGTGCGCGGCGATCTGCTGTGGCTGCCGGAACAGGCGACTCTCGCCCAGTTGGAGGATCAGCTCAGCCCATCGGGCTGTCGCCAGCTGCCCGTGTTCGCCGCCCAGCACATCCGAGCCGGCGTTCTGCCCCACGGCCTGCCCAACCCGGGGTTGGCCGTGAGCAGCCTGCGGGGTCTGGCCAGCCGGGATGGCCTGGCCCGGGCCCTGGCCCGCTCGGCCCTGGCCCAGCGATAGGTCAGCCCGCCGCTCCGTTCTCCGGGCGGTGGCCAGGGTCGCGGCCGGCCATGCCGAAGTGATGCAGGCTGAGATGGCTGGCCACCGGGTCCGCGTCGGCCAGGCGGGCCACGATCCGGTCGAGGTCGAGGGCGGAGAGTTCACCCTCCTCCGACCACTTCAGCGTGGTGCTGAGCGATTGCGACCCCCATTGACCCCCAGGGGTGCCACCGCCCGAAGAGCGCTCCTGCTGCGCATCCGCTCCAACCGTTCCGGCAGCTCCCTGGCGTGGCTGGGGGTGCGGAGCAGGAAACATTGCGATCGAAATGCAGCCGGAAACTTACGGGATCAGGCCGGTTGATGTCACGGTTCCAGAACCGATCTCCAGGAAGTCTTCGGATCCTGCCGCTTCAGGGCCTGACGGACTCAGCGCTTGACGATCACGGGGGTGCCGATGTCCACCTTGTCGAACAGCTCACGCACATGGGGGGTGAGCATGCGCACGCAGCCGTTGGACACCGCGGCCCGCGAGGTGACGGTCCAGGCCCAGGCCGTGGGCGTGCCGTGGATGCCGTACTGGTTGGTACCGCTGTGCTTGAAGCCGATCCAGCGGTCTCCCAATGGACCCTGGGGCCCCACCGTGCTGTTGATCTTGCCGCTGCGGGTGCTCTGGTAGCGGGGATTCAGCACCTTGTTCTCCACCCTGAAGGTGCCCACAGGCGTGGGGGTGCTGGGGTCGCCGATGGCCACGGGCCAACGTCTCACCACCAGCCCGTTCTCCCGCAGGCTGATCTCCCGTCGCCCCAGTTCCAGCACGATCTCCCGCCGGATGGCGGCAGGAGCCGGCTGAACTTCTGCCGGTTGCGTGGCCGGTTCCCCAGGCAGTGGAGCAGGCCGTGGAGACGACAGGGGTGCAGGCTCGGCAAGGGGCGCGGGCGGGGTGGTTGCAGCGCTGGTGGCAGGGTTTGTGGCGGCCAGAGCGGAGGGGAGGGAACACACCAGGGCAGCGAGCCCCACGCCCAGGGCAAAGCCCCCTGTCCGGAGACGGTGCCTGGGGGCGGGGTTCAGCGGGCGCTGGATCAGACGCTGGGCCATCAGCCCTGGAATCAGCCGCGACATTGGGGAGACCAGCCTCGGGAATCAGTTGACCAGTTTGGCGTCGATCTCGGCCAGGTAGCGCGCTTCGCAGGCCTTGACGATCGCCACGGCCTCGGCCGCGTCGAAAAAGCCGTTCACCCTGCAGGTGCCGGGCTTCTTGAGGTCCTTGTAGTGCTCCCAGTAGTACTGCGTTTCTTTGAGCCAGTGGTCTCCCAGCTGGGTGTAGCTGGTGATGTGGTCCATCCGCTTGTCGTCGGCGAGCACGGCGATCACCTTGTCGTCCACCTCGCCGCCATCGTCGAACTTCATGATGCCGATGATGCGAGCCTCCACCAGGGATCCTGGAACCAGCGGCTCGGTCACGCCCACGATCTCGATGTCCAGGGGGTCGCCGTCCTCATCCCAGGTGCGGGGGATGCAGCCGTAGGCGAAGGGGTAAGCGAGGGAGGAGTAGCCGACCCGATCCAGCTTGAGATGACCCGTTTCGGTGATCAGTTCGTATTTGTTGATCGTCATGGAGTTCAGCTCCACGATCGTGTTGAGCCTGAGCTCGGCTTCATCGGCGAAGGCCGGCAGCACGTGCAACAGGTTGAGCATCGTGCGGCTCGGGGCGTGGTCGATGTTCGCCATGAAACAGAGTGTGACAGCGCCAGGCATCTTAGGGACTGCCTCGCCAGCTTCCCCCGGCACGATGTGGGAGGGACTGGCCATGCCCGCATTGCGCCTGGCCTGGAGAGGCGGCACCGGGGGCGGGCTGCCTGGGAGCAACCGCCGAGCAGCAGGGGGCCGATGCAATCGCAGGTCCCCGTCAACTCACCCGATCGCAGGAGGTGAGTAGGGTTTTGAAAGAGGAAGGGTCGCACCGCCATGGGCATCCCCACTGACGGCATCATCAACCCAGGTTTGGCCCGCCGGCTTGGTGACTTCCTCGACGACAGCGGCGTCGTGACGTATTACCTCGATCTCAGTGGGGGTGGGCGTGAACTGGTTGGTGGGCGGTTCCGAAAGACCAGTGGCATGTCGAAGCGTGAGCGGCGCTTCATCACGGGGTTCATGGACCGCCTCGATCAGCTGACCGGCCTGTCCTTTGTTCGCACAGATTCGAAGGAAACCGCGCTTGTCGATATCTATTCCTTGCGGCGTTATGAAAACAGGCGAGTTATTGGCTCGACATTCTTTACTCCTAATGGCTACGATGTGACCTGGCTGGATCGGAAGAAAGGAAAGGTGGCCAAGAAGGAGGGAGCCACGATCAAGCACGAAATCCTGCATGTCCTTGGCCTGGATCATCCTTACGGAAGTGGGTTCAATCCTGACTACACAACGAAGGACACCATCATGTCCTACAACCATCGCAGACGTTATTTCGATGCAACCCGTTCAGATTACGCTGCCGTCGCAGAACTCTGGGGTGCATGAGTCCTGCCCAGGCAAAGACCGAGGCCGCCTGATTCAGCCCAGCAGCCGCTCCAGCTTGCCGCTGAGATAGCGGAGGAAAGGATCCGGGCTGAGTGGTTGGCCGCTCACCTGCTGCACCAGCTCCTCGCCCTCCACACTGCGCCCAAGCGGCCACACCCTCTCCGCCAGCCAGTGGCGCAGCCGCCCTTCCTCACCCTCGGCCACGCAGGTCTCCAGGGCACCGGGTCCGCCCAGGTCACTCTCCAGCCGCTCAGCCAGCTGGGCACTGATCAGATGGCCCAGGGCGTAGGAGGGGAAGTAGCCGAACAGGCCCTCTGCCCAGTGGATGTCCTGCAGGCATCCCTCGGCGTGGTTGGCAGGCGTGAGACCGAGCAGCTCCTGCATGCGCCGGTTCCATTCCCCTGGCAGCTCCTCCACCGGCATGTCCTGCTCGAGCAGGGCCAGCTCCAGCTCGTAGCGCAGCACGATGTGGAGGCAGTAGCTCAGCTCGTCGGCCTCCACCCGGATCAGGCCGGGTCGAACGGGATTGAGGGCACGCCAGAAGCCGTGACCGTCGCCCCAGGGATCAGCGCCCAGTCCGTGCACCAGGCGAGGATGCCAGCGCCGGGCAAAGGCCTCGCCTCTGGCGATCCGGCATTCCCAGAACAGCGACTGGGATTCATGCACCCCCATCGAGGTGGCTTCCCCGAGGGGCCACGGGAAATAGTGATCGTCGCTGCGGGGCAGGCCCTGCTCGTAGAGGGAATGCCCCCACTCGTGGGCCGTGGCCAGCAGGGCCGAGAGCGGCTGCCCTGGCACCACCCGCGTGGTGATGCGGAAGTCGGCCGGTCCCAGGGTGCAGGAAAAGGGGTGGGCCGATCGGGAGCGCTGGCAGCGTTGCGCGTCATAGCCCCAGCTCTGCAGCAGCGCGGCGCAGAGCTGCTCCTGCAGGGCCTCGGGCAGCTCGACCGGCTTGTCAGGGCTGCAGCCGCTGGGGTTCCGGCCGATCGCCTCGGTGGCCCGGTCCAGCAGGGGCGGCAGCTGTTGGCGCAGCGGGGTGAACAGGGCCTCCAGCCGGGCTTTGCTGATGCCGGGCTCGAAGGGCTGGGCCAGCACCTCCCAGCTGCTGCGCGCCACAGGCTCGGCCGCCGCCAGCTGGGCGGCCTGGCTGCGGCGCAGGCTGATCAGCTCCTGCAGGGCCGGGGCGAAGCGGCTGAAGTCGCTGCGGGACCGCGCCTCCTGCCAGACCGCATTCCCCCGCGACTGGGCCTGGGCCAGGGCGGGCACCAGGGCGGGATCCAGGCGTCGCTGCCGCTCCAGCTCCAGCCGCAGCAACGCCAGGTTGCGCTGAAGCGGGGCCGATGGGGGGCCATGCCGCCCGGCAGCCACCTCCGCTTCCGCCGCCTGCAGCAACTCGGCGTAGTGCGGATCGCTCTGGCGGCGATGGATCTGGGTGGCGAGCAGCCCGAGCTGTTCGCCCCGCCACTCCGCTCCAGCGGCGGGCATCACCGTGTTCTGGTCGTAGTAGAGGGTGCTGCTGATCGAGCCGAGCAGCCGCGTCTCGTGGAGATGGTCGCGCAGCTGCCTGAGGGCTGGGCCCGATGTGCTCATGGTGCCGGGGGTGCTGCCGCCAGCATGGCCTCAGCCCGGCCGGAGCCGGCGGTGCGGCACCAGACGGCGCAGCAGGGTGGGGCGCCGGCCGAAGAGGTCGTAGGCCAGCAGCTTCACCCGATCCTCCACCAGGAACCAGAGCAGCGAGTAGCCCCACACCAGCAGGGCCCAGCCCCAGCCGATCGGTGCCATCAGGATCCCGTACACCGCCAGGAGCGTGGCCACCAGCTGGGTGCCCACCACGGCCAGCAGCAGCGGCAGGGCCGGTCGCACCGACCAGAAGGGCCCCACGGTGCGGGCCGCAAACACCGTGAGATGGCCCGCCACCGACAGCTTCAGATAGAGAAGGGTCTGGATGAACGGCCGGGCCTGGTTGAATCCCACCTCCGCCAGGTAGAGGAGGCCGAAGGTGGCGACCACGCCGGCCAGACCCAGCATCGTGGCGACCCCCAGCACCACCGGCATCTGCCAGCGCACCGGTCGGGGTGACCAGCGGGTGCGGTCGTAGGCGATCGAGAGGATGGCGCCGTCGTTGAGCAACGCCAGCAGCACGATCATCAGCGCCGAGAGCGGATAGAAGTCGAACACCAGGATCGATACGGTCATGAACACCAGCACCCGGATCGTTTCGGCGATCCGGTACACGGCGTAGTGGTGCATCCGCTGGAAGATGCGCCGACTTTCCCGGATCGCCGCCACCACCACCCCAAGTCCGGGGCTGAGCAGCACGATGTCGGCGGCACTGCGGGCCGCATCGCTCGCCCCGGACACGGCGATGCCGGCGTCGGCGCGCTTCAGGGCGGGCGCATCATTCACGCCGTCGCCGGTCATCCCCACCAGATGACCGCGGCGCTGCAGCAGCTCCACGATCCGGTACTTGTGCTCCGGAAACACCTGGGCGAAACCGTCGCTCCCCTCGATCCGTTCGCCGGGATCGAACAGGGGGGATGCCTGGGGTGTGCCGGGAGCCGTCTCCAGGTCCTCCGCCGGCAGGATGGTGCTGCCCAGGCCCAGCTGGTGCGCCATCTCCCGGGCGATCGCCACCTGGTCCCCGGTGATGAGCTTGGTGGTGATGCCCAGTTGCCCCAGCTCCTCCAGGGTGGTGCGGCTGTCCTGGCGGGGTGGATCAAAGAGGGGCAGCACGCCGAGCACCCGCCAGGGGCCGTCGTCTTCGGCGGCGGCAACGGCCAGGGAGCGAAAGCCGCGGCAGGCAAAGGCCTCCACCGCCTGATTCACGGCAGGATGCACCGCTGTCGCCTCATCGGCCAGGGCCAGGATCACCTGGGGAGCCCCCTTGCTCACCCGCAGCCGCCGGCCGGCGGCGTCCACCGCCGTGGCCTCGGTGCGCTTGGACACCGGATCGAAGGGACTGAACCCCTCGATCCGCATCCCGGCCAGGGCGGAGCCGGCCTCGGGGGCCTCCAGCACGGCGGCATCGATCGGATCGCCGTCTTCGGCCCGGGAGGCGAGTGCGGCGCAGCGCAGCAGCTGCTCCGGCGTGGCTGGCGGCACGCAGAAGGGCGAGCCGAGGCTGAGGCGGTTCTGGGTGAGCGTGCCCGTCTTGTCGGAGCAGAGGATGTCGATCCCCGCCAGCTCCTCGATGGCGGCGAGCCGGGTGACCACGGCCCGGCGCCGGGCCAGCCGTTCAGCTCCCACGGCCAGGGTCACCGACAGCACCGTGGGCATGGCCACGGGGATCGAGGCCACGCAGAGCACCAGGGCGAAGCGCAGCGTCTCCACCATCCCGTGCCCCCGGAACAGGGCCACCACCAGGATCAGGGTGATCAGCAGCAGTGCCACCAGGATCAGGTAGTCGCCGATCTTGAGCACCGCCTGCTGGAAATGGCTGGGCGGCGGTTCAGCCTCCGCCAGCCGGGCGGTGCGGGCGAAGCTGGTGGCCGGCCCGGTGGCGTGCACCAGGGCATCGGCTTCCCCGCGGCGCAGGATCGAGCCGGAGAGCACGGCGCCCCCCCGCTCCCGTTCCACCGGCAGGGATTCACCGGTGAGGGGTGACTGGTCGACCTCGACCGGCCCCCCGTCCAGCAGGCGGGCGTCGGCCGGCACGATGTCGCCGATCCGCAGCCGGATCACATCGCCGGGCACCAGCTCCCGGGCCGGCACCAGCCTCCAGAGTCCGTCCCGCAGCACCCGCGCCTCCCGGGCCAGCTGGGCCTCGAGCGCCGCGATCTCGTTGCCGGCCTTGAACTCCTCCCAGAAGCCCACCCCGGCATTGGCGGCCAGCAGCAGCAGGATCAGCCCCAGGTCGCTCCAGTCGCGCACCAGGGCGGAGAGCAGGGCGGCCAGCTCGATCATCCAGGCGATGGGCCCCCAGAGATGGCCCAGCAACAGCCGCCAGGGCGACACCGCGTGGCGAGGCAGCTCGTTGGGGCCCCCATCCTGGAGGCGCCGCAAGGCTTCGGCACTGGCCAGGCCCCCGGCCGATGCCTTCAGCTGCCGGAGCAGCTCGGGCACGGGCAGCGTCGCGAGGTCCGTCCCCGAGCCGGGCAACGGATCAGCCGGCGGTGTCCGGCCAGGGCGTCGGGCCGTGCGCATGGAGAGGAACGGGCGCTCCCTCCCAGCATCGCCTCAGCCGCTGTGCCAGTGCAGCGTCATCGGTATCGCTCCCTGCAGGCTGGCCTTCACCGGGCAGGTCTCGGCCGCGCGGCGCAGCGTCGCCTGCTGGCGCTCCTCCAGGTGGGCCGGCAGCGCGATCCACACCTCCAGACCGGCGATGCGGCGCGGCCCCTCCGGGCTCATGGTCTTCACCACCCGCGCCGTCGCCCCCTCCAGGGTCCAGCCGTGGCGCTCGGCCACGATCCCCATCACGGTGAGCAGACAGGTGGCCAGCGAGGTGCCGATCAGGTCGGTGGGGGAGAAGCACGACCCCTGGCCCTGGTTGTCCACGGGCGCATCGGTCTCGATCCGGCTGCCGGATGGACCGTGCTCGGCGCCGCAGCGCAGGCCGCCGCTGTACTGGCAGGTGATGGTGGTCATGGGTACAGATCGGATTAGCGTCGTCGTCCCACTGTGGTGACCGGATGCACGCTGTTCTGGCGGTGACCGCCGCTCCGGTGGAAGGCCTGGCCCGGGCGATCCAGCTGTCGGTGGCCCCGGTGTTCCTGCTGGCCGGCATCGGTGGCTTGCTGGTGGTGCTCACCAACCGCCTGGCCCGCATCGTGGACCGCTCGCGCCGCCTGCAGGAGCAGCTCGCCGAGGCCGCCATCTCCCAGGCCCGGCTGGCGCGGCAGGAGCTGCAGCTGCAGAAGCGCCGCATGGGGCTGGTGCTCAAGGCCATCGAGCTCTGCACCGTCACCGTGCTGCTGGTGGCCCTGGTGGTGGTCGTCGTGTTCATGAGCGCCGTGGCTGCCATCGATCTGGCCCTGGTGGTGGTGCCCCTGTTCACCGCCGCCATGCTCTGCCTGATGGTGGCGGTGCTGCTGTTCATGCGGGAGGTGCAGCTGGCGGCCGCCCAGCTGCGCCGCCGCTTCTGACTCAGGCAGCCAGCTCCAGTTCCTCCAGCAGTCGCCGCTGTTGCCGTGCCGTCACGAAGCGGTGCGCCGCCGCGGCACCGCTCACCGCCACCGGCGGCACGCCGATGCCGGGGAAGACCCCTGCACCGCAGAGCACCAGCTCGTCGAGCGGGGTTCCGCCCCCGGGGAAGGGCCCCTGATCGGCCGGCCAGGCGGGGCCGTAACTGCCCTGGTGAACCCGCAGGTAGTGCCGATGGGTGAGCGGCGTGCCCTGGAGCTCCAGCACCCGCTGGGCCTGCCAGCCGGGCAGCAGGCGCTCCATCACCCCGTGGAACAGCGCGCAGCGCTCGGCCTTGAGGGCCCGGTACGCCGGGCTGCCGCGCTCCAGTGGCTCCCACAGCTCCCAGGGCTCGTTGGCGGGGGTGTAGCCGTGGAGCACGTGGTGGCCGGCTGGCGCCAGGCCCGGATCCAGCAGCGAGGGCATCGACAGCACCGCCATGTTGCGCTCGGCGTCGATGCCCCGCTGCCAGTCGCCCACCCACACGTGATGGATCGGCAGTTCGGCCATGGCGGGGCTGGCCCGCAGGGCCAGGTGCCAGTGCAGGAAGCTCCGGCACGCTGGCGTCTGGCTCTGGCGGCGGCGCCAACGGGCCGGTACGGACCCTTCCGGCAGGAGGGAGAGGAGATCCCAGGGGCTCGTGTTGGCGATCACCCCGCGGCGGGCCCGGATGATCTCGCCGCCGCGAAGCCTCACGCCCACGGCCCGCTGACCCTCCACCAGGATCTGGGCCACCGGGGCGCGGGTGCGCACGCTGCCGCCGTGGCGCTCAACGCCCCGCACCAGGGCATTCACCACGGCGGGACTGCCACCGATGGGGTAGTCGAGGCAGGCCTCGGGTTCGAACCACTCCCCGAACAGTGTCGCCATGGCGGCGGCGCTGGTGCGCTCCATGGGCAGCCCCGAGATCAGGAAGCAGAGCAGGTCCACCCAGTGGAGCAGGAAGGGATTGCGCAGATGGCGGCGCGCCATGGGACCGAAGGCACCGCCCAGGGCCGCCAGCCGTCCGGCCTGTCCCAGCAGGCCCAGGCCGCTGCCTGCCGCCAGGGTGCTCGCCATCCCCAGGCCAGGACGCAGGGCCAGCAACGGCAGCTGGCGGGCGGCCTGGCAGTAGGGCTGGAGCCAGCGCATGAAGGCGGCCCACTCCTCGGCTGCCCCCAACCCCCGCAGCTCACGCACCACAGCCAGAAACGGATCCAGCCCCACCCCCACCCGCAGATCGCCCTCCGGCAGGAGCAGCCCCCACTCGTGATAAGTGGCCACCGGAACGCTCTCGCCCACGGCGCGCAGCACCTGGGCCAGCGGGTTGCTGCTGGGCCAGCGCCCCAGCCCCGACCACAGGGAAGGTCCCGACTCGAACCGGTACCCCTCCCGCTCGAAGCCATGGGCGGCGCCACCGGCGCTGGTGTGAGCTTCCAGCACCAGCACGCCGAGGCCGTGGCGTGCGGCGATGGCGGCGGCGCAGAGGCCCCCGAGGCCACTGCCCACCACGAGCAGGTCGGGATCGGTGGCGGGGTCTGCGCGGCTCATCCCGTCGCCCCCACCGCCTCAGGCCTGGGGCGGGGCTTCACGGCGACGACGGAGCAGGCTCGCTTGGGGCGGACTCGCTTGTCGCGCCGGCCCCAACCGCTGACGGCCGGTCTAGACCGCAGCGCTCCTGGCAGAGGCTGTCGAGATCCGGCCTGCCCGTGAGGCGCAGCCGCCAGCCCGCCCAGACGCGGTAGGCCAGATCCGCCAGGGGTCTCAGCAGGGGCCAGCGGCTTGGGGCATACAGCCAGCCCAGCCCGATCAGCCCATAGGCGCGGCGGAACACCTCCACATCGCGGAGCACCGTGCCATCGGCCGTGATCGCGTGGATCCTGCCCATCGCCTCGCGGTAGGTCACGCCGGCATGGGCCGCGGGGTCGTAGCCGGGAGCGTCGATGTCCACGAAGGCGAGACGTGGGCTGTCTCCATGGCGCCGTTGGTCGCGACGGCGCAGAACGTCCACTTCCCGCAGGCAGAGCGGACAGGCTCCGTCGTAGAGGATCTCCAGGGCAGGGGCGGGGCTGGTCATGGGCTGCTGCTCCTCACAGGCGACGGCAGTACTTGCCGCCCACGTTCATCCAGCCGGAAGGACAGGGCCTGCCGTGGGTGGGACGCACCTCGTAGCGCATGAGCCCAAGGGTGCTGCAGCGGCCGTTGAGAAGGTCCACGTAGCCCAGGGGACAGATCCAGCCGAGCTTCTTCACCTCGCGCTGGGCCTGGGCCGGTGCACTCAGCAGCAGCACGGCAGGCAGGCAAGCGAGAACCGGGAGCAGCAGGCGCATCCTGGGTGGCGGTGTGTCACTGAACTCTAAGAAAAAAGGGCATCAACGACGTCATCGTGTGCCAGACCTGTGCCAGATGAGCAAGGTGATCAAAGCCTCAGCTTCCCACTTTCCTGTCCAGCCAGAGCGTGAGCACATACACGCCGATGAACATCGGCAGGTAGGCGATCCACATGTTGGGTAAGTTCAGCTCTGCATTGTTGATCAGAACCAGCCCGGAATAGCTGATCACTCCATAGATCAAGGCTCTGCGCAACGGTCCTGCAAGTTTGTTCAAGAGAGAGGCCTCCATGCAGCCCTGACAGGCTATCGGCCCGGCAGTGATCCCTTCTGTGGCGCCGGGTTGTTGTTTCGGATTGCTTCTCACCAAGTGATCACCGCGATGGATCACGCGACGGTTCTCCGCCCCTGCCCCGCGGGTTCAGCGCTTCCCGAAGGAGGTCTGATCAAGCAGCACCTCTACCCAGTCGCCCGCGGGGAGGTCGCTCCCGCCGATCCGGCTGACCCGATGCCCTCGGCGGCGGCCCAGCTTGGAGCGGTGACGCGGGCCACCTCTGATGGGAAGCTGCCGTTGCGCTGGAGGTGGCTGCCCGTGCCATGCATGGCTCCCTCGAGAGCTGCCGGCCACCATCCCCGCTCTTCACGATGTGCTGGAAGCAGGCCCGGGTGCTGGAAGCAGGCCCGGCTGCGATGCGCTCCGGGCTTGTCGCGCGCACCCCAGCGCTCAGGTGCCCCCCACCTGGGCCCGCTGCGTTTCAACTTCGCCAAGAGCGGCCTGAGCTCAATCTCGTTGGGTGGGTGGCTGGCCTGAGGCCCGTTGGACGCACGGCCCTGCAGTCTGTCTGCAATCTGTTGGGATGCTGTCTGTGAGGAACGTGAAGGGCTCGATCGCGCTGGCGGCCGACCAGCCCGCCGATCTGCCCCGCTTCTACGGCGCTGTGCTCGAGGTGGAACCCCAACCGAGGCAGCCGGGCCGGCTTGCGCTGTGCCTGCAACGCCAGGCCGATGGCACAGGCGCTGTCGCCGTGCTGAGTGGCTGGATCACGGCAGCCCTGGAGCTGGGGGCCTCGACCCGGGCTTTGTTGTTCTCTGCACCCAGGTGGGGCCCCATTCCGACAGAGCTGCCGACTCGCTGCCCGTAACAGCATGGCGGCGAGCAAGCAGGGTCTTTGTGAGCTCCAGACCTTTTCCGGGCTCACTCCAGGGGCACACCTCAATACAGATTCCGCAGCCACGTGTTTCGGCAAAATAGGGTGCGCACTTGTCAAAGTTGACATACCACTTCTTCTGGCCTCTCACAGTCTGCTTTTCAGAGAAAATAGCGTGAGGCGGGCAATTGGTTTCGCAGATCCGGCAATTACGGCAAAGGTCGTCAACACCCAGGTCGCGCGGCTGATCGATCGCAAGGGGCAAATCGGTCAGCACCGTGGCTAAGCGCACATTGGAGCCGAATTCAGCAGTGATCAAGGATCCATGCTTGCCGAGCTGGCCAAGACCAGCGTCAATGGCAATGGGAACATGAAGCACTTCAGTGCTGGAGCCTGGGGCTAGATTGGTCGACGCCTGAGCTGGGTGGCCCAGGGATCGAATGAAGTTCGCAAGCTTGATCGCGACTCGATTGACCTGCCTGTAGGCATCCATGATCTCCCGATTGGAGCGCTGGCTCGGTGTGTGCAGCATCTCTTCTCGATTCATAGGCCATGCCACTGAGATCGCATACTGGAAATCGGGCGATGAGTCCCGGTAGCAAAAACTTGCATCCATCTTGGTGATGCCCACCAGGCTCGCGCCGAAGCGCCTCGCCGCCTCTTTGACAAGGAGGGCGGCATCTGACGGCTCTGGAGGGGCGGTGTTTCTGCGCGCCACAATTCCAACGCGACCTCCGTCCTGCCAAAAGATTTGTGCAATCTGTTGGTGAATTGAGGTGGGCTCCATAACCTGGAAATACCAGTCCAGCTTTCCCCAGGCGCGTTTGTAGGAGTCACCGAAAAATACATGGTCAGGCTGGCGGGCAGCCTCCTCGCCCAAGCCATTGATCACATTGCCTGAAAGTGGCGTCTTCCGGTATGCAAATGGATAATCCGCTGCTGGGTAATCGACTTTCATGTGGCGAGCACGTCTTCGAAGTAGCCCGGCATTTGGAGTCAGATCAGCCGGTTGAAATGACAGGTGAGGGAAAACCTGACTTTGTGGTGGACCGGGCATGTCTTCCAGCCAGATTGTCTCGCCTTTGTCGATCTTCCGCTGCTGCAGCAAGCGAAGGAGCGGGAATACTGAGTGGGTGGCGATCGCGACAGCAATGGTGAAAGACTTGCTCTTGATATGAACCATCAGAAGCTTGCTGTAGTCGTTCAACCGATCGCCAAGCGACGCTGGAGACGCGAATTTGTGAATGCTCATGGCTTTCGTGCAGGAATAAAAGTGCGATCGAGAAGGTTCGGGCTTCCTGCATGCCCGTGCAACAAGATGCGCACACAGGATCGGCTTTTTTCTTCGGGATTTTCAAATGGTTGGCTGGTCAAGCCAAGAAGTGCGCGCACGAATCCAAAACCCTCCAAAAGCCCGAGAAGCTGTTCAGCAAGATCACTGGCACTGTGCTCTGACTTCAGATAGCCAAGATCAACGCCTTTCTGGATCAGGCGTGATAGATCATCTTGTGTTCGGCCATAGGCACAGGAGTAAAAATCTCTGGCGAGATCGTGGTGTGAACGCGCCTCTTCAAACATCAACTGTGAGAATCTGATGATCTCAGGCTGATTGAGAAATCTCAGAAGCTTCGAACCAAAACTGATCAGGACTTCAACGAATTCTTCCTCTGTCTCAACATCAGTTGGAACACCCTGCTCAAAGCATTCAACCTCAGCTTCCACGACTGCTCGAAGAACCCCATTGAGCCCCTCGAAGTGCCGGTACAGCGTCGCCTTGGAAACCGAGGCAGCCTGGGCAAGGTCATCAGTCGAGACCCTGGCGAAACCCTGACTGAAAAAGAGCTCTTTGGCCGCCAGGAGGATTCGAGAACGGGGAGGGGTTGCGGCGCGGACCATCGAACAAAGCAACCGAAGGACGACTTGGGTCCGGCATCAACCAGGCCAAACAGTACTGTACCGTATTCGTCGTCGCAGTATGGCTCGCTTTCGACACGCCGGCTGGCATGGCTGCTTCGGCTGGTGTTGGTGGTCGCTTGCTTCGGGCGGGTATCGAGGCAGGGCTGTGCTTCTTGCAGCAGCTCCTCAGCCAGGGCTCGCTGCTGAGTGCGAGTCAAACTCCCGGTACGCTTCTGCCCGTCGGAGCTCAGTTCCTTGCTGGCTGCCACTGCGGCGGAAAACCTTCCAGCCGGCCTGCAGCTTTTGGGTCCAGAGCTTGATCGCTTCCTCGCGGGTGAGCTCCTTGCGGCGCTTGAGCAGCGGCGGCTCTCCGGCAGGCATCAACTCCCCCAGCGTCACCTCCAGCGACTGGCTCCAGCGGTCGTAGCGGAGCGGCTTGAAGTGGAGCACCCTCAGGCCGTCGCTGATCCGGCCCTCCCGGGGCGAAAGCGATCGCTGGAGCGGTTGTTGGTGTCACGTCAGCTCGATCACCGACACAGGACGCACTTGGTCCTCGGCTGCCGCTCACAACAATCTCCGGTCGACTCCGCTTCGTATCGACAACTGCAGCGGCTCAGAGAGCTGCTCGACTGAACAACCTGGTGAGACATGCATCCTGGTCGTGGTCCCACAACCGCTGCACGAGCTGCTCTGCCAGGCTGGGGGTCTCTTGGCTGAAGCGCTCCAGGTCCTTCACGACGAGAACGCTGCCAAGGGGCCCTGCTTGCGGTGGCCGCCGTAAACGCCGACAGGCCGCGCTGGACCAGCGGGTCTCGCTTCGGCGTCAGGTCGTGACGTTCGCAGAACCCCAGGCAGGCATCGCCTTGGCGGTCGAGCCCAGAGCGGCCATTGCCGGCCTGCTGGAGGGTCGAGACTCGGAGGTAGCTGAACGCCACCTGGCCGACGATGCGTCAGACGATCTGTGAACTTGCACTCGACACCCCCGGCGAGGGCTTCACCAACATCACCGCCGCCATTCAGGAGCTGGTCACCGAAAGCGGCTTGGACACTGGGATCTGCCTGTTGTGTGTGAAACACACCAGCTGCTCGCTCACCGTGAACGAGAACGCCGATCCGCGGGTGCTGCAGGACCTCACCACCTTCATGCGGGCGCTCGTGCCCCAGCACGGCGTGAGCCCCCTGGGGGGTGAGGGCAGCTGGCACCCCTACCGCCACAACGACGAGGGCCCCGACGACATGCCCTCCCACATCCGTACCGCCCTGACCAGCACCAGCCTCACGCTGTCCTTCCAGAGCGGCCGGCTGGTGCTGGGCACGTGGCAGGCCATCTATCTCTGGGAGCACCGCCAGGCCGGGCAGCGGCGCCGTCTGAGCCTGCATCTGATCGGTGAAGCTGACGGTTGATCCAAAACCGCCTGCCGATCGATCGTCAGCAGGGTGCTGGCATTTCCGCCAGCCAGGTCTAGCTTGCGTCCACCTGCCGGCTGTGCTGATGGTCCGCCTGTCCCGTCCGATCCTCGCTGCCTGCCTGGCCACCGTGTGCGGTGCGGGCCTGGCCGCTCTGCCCCTGCGTGCCCAGGAGAGCGAGCCGCCCGCCGTTGCCCCGATGGCCGAGGAGGCGCCCATGGCCGAGGAGACGCCGATGGCGGAAGAAGCGCCCATGGCCAAGGAGGAGGAACCCCGCACCGGCTCCGAGACCTTCAACTCCTTCATCTCCGAAGTGGATGCCTGCAATCGGGCCCAGAAGCTTCGCCCGGAGGGCTCGGTGGTCACCCGCATGCACTACTGGCGCGAGGGCGAGCCGGACGAGCGCAGCGTCTCCTGCAAGATCTACTGGAGTGAGAAGGAGGACGCCAAGCCGACCCGTCGACCGATCCTGTTCGGCCCCAGCGCCTGAAGCCTGCGCCAGCATGGCTGCAGACCTCCGCGCTGGCTGCCATGGCTGCCGTTCCCCTCACCAGCGAACAGATCGCCGCCCTGTCCACCACCCTGCCGGAGTGGCAGCTCGTGGACGGAAAACTCCGCCGCGAACTGCGCTTCACCGACTTCGTGACCGCCTTCGGGTTCATGACCCAGGTGGCGCTCGTGGCTGAAGCGATGGGACACCACCCGGAGTGGAGCAACGTGTGGAACCGGGTGGAGGTGACCCTCACCACCCATGACACCGGCGGACTCTCCGACCTGGATCTGGAGCTGGCGCGGCGGATCGATGCCCTCGCCTCCTAGGCGGCAGGCCGGTAGCGGCGCCGCTCCCAGGCTTCCAGTTGGCCAGCGGCGTTGAACCGCAGGGTGATCCGCGTGAACAGGTGCGGTTCGAGCAGAGCCCCCACCTCCAGCGTGAACGCCGCCTCGGGCAACCACTCGGGCAGGCAGGCGACCAGGCCATCGGCGAACCCGGCCGCGAGCCCGGCCGCGTTGAACCCGGCCGGCTCGAAGGTTTCGCAGGCCTCGGCAGGCTCGTCGTGCTCCGGCCAGCGGCCCGGCTGCAGCCGCTCCCGTTCCCCGACCCAGCCGCTCAGCGGCTCCAGAAACTCCTGGGGATGGTCCACGGCGGGGCGCGGCGGGTCCTGGGGCCCCAGGCTGCACCGAAACGGAGTGACCGCCAGCTGATCCAGCCGCCAGGGACGAGCGCCCTGCGGCGCACCAGGCTGGGGCAGCCACAACGCCACCAGCATGGTGCGGGAGCGCCCCTGAAACAGGTTGATCTCATGGCCGAAGCGGGATCCGGCCGCCCCACCGGCGGCGGGAGGCTCCGGCACCTGGAGGCTCGACTGCCCTCCGGCGCCGGGGAACTGCCAGCAACTGCCGCCCTGGTTGTAGGTGTGGGCCGCCAGGGGGATGCGCCGTTCCCCGCCTGGAGCGAAGCGCAGACCCACGCCGTGCCAGCTGCCGCTGCTGGGGCTGTCGAACTGGATCGTGTAGGTGCTGTGGGGCAGCTCCAGCTCAGGGTTCTTCAGATCCAGCGCGCCCTCGTCGTTGCGGCCGTACCAACGGGTGGGCCCCTGCCAGCGGCCCTCGAAGTTCTCCCGGTTGAGCTGCCACTGCCGCTCGGCTCCCGTCATCTGCTCGCCTCACTGGCTGGAATCATCGGCTCAATGCATCGAGCCGATGCCTTGGCTTCTTAGGGTCGGGGTGCCGGCTCGAGCACCTTGCGCATCACCATCATCGGTTGCGGCTGGCTCGGCCAGGCCCTGGCCCGCCACTGGTATGGCCGCCATGACCTGGTGCTCACCACCACCCGTCCGGAACGGCTGCCGGAGCTGGAGGCGCTGGGGGGTCGGGCCCAGCTGCTGTGCGGAGACGATCAGCCTGCCATGGCCCGGGCCCTGGCCGCAGCGGATGCGGTGGTGCTGACCCTGGCCCCCAGGGGCGATCGGCAGGTGGACGCGGAGGCCTACGCCGCCACCTATCTCCATACCGGCCGAAGCCTGCATGCGCTGCTGCCGGCACTGCCCCAGCTGCGCCAGATCGTCTACACGAGCAGTTGCGGGGTGTATGGCGATGCCGCCGGCGGCTGGATCGATGAGGCCACCCCTCCCGAGCCGAGGGATGCCCATGCCGCTGTGCTGCTGCAGGCTGAGCAGCTGCTTCAGGCAGCGGCCGGGCAGCTGGCGGTAGCGGTGTTGCGGCTGGGGGCACTGCATGGCCCAGGTCGGGAGCTGGGACCTCGCCTGGCCCGCCTGGCCGGCAGCCAGCGGTCCGGTGATGGCGGCACCTGGAGCAACTGGATCCATCGGGACGATGCCGTGGCGGCGATCGACCGCGTGGTGGATCGGGGCTTCAGCGGGGTGCTGAATGTGGTGGACGGCCAGCCGGTCACCCTGCGGCAGCTGGTGGATGGGGTCTGCGCGGCCCGGGGCCTGGAGCCGGTGACCTGGGAAGCCGACGATCCGGCCTCCGCCGGTTCCACCTCCAGCTCCCCTGCTGCCGGGACCGGCCTGCCCAACCGCCGCATCCGCAATCAGCGCCTGCTGGACCTGGGCGTGACGCCCGCCAGCCCCGGAGTGCTGGAGCAGCTTTCAGCAGGCTGACGCGGTGACAGCCTTCCCGGGGTTCTGTGCCTACTTTGATGGTTTACAGCCATCGGATGGGGTTCCGTTACCTCGATCGGGTTGCCAGCCCTGAGGCGATCCAGGAGTTTCTCGATCTGGCCGATCTGGCCTTGGGGGCCGGCAAGTCGGCCCACAACGTCTTCGCACTTTCGCACCGGTTGCGGGACACCCGCCCCATGCAACTTTGCCGCACGCGCCTGGAGCGCGATCCGGCCAGCTGGTCCTGGGTGCAGGAGCGACGGTCCTGCGGCCCCTACGACCTCGAGGCCCTGCGGGCGATGCCGAAGGGCAGCCTCGGCCACACCTACGGCACGGTGATGGCAACTCTGGGCTACGACATTAATTTCTTCCCCAAGCCCGCGTTTTTCAACAACCTCGATACCGACGCCGACTACATCAACTACCGGGTGTTTGCCACCCACGACATCCACCACATCCTCACTGGCTTCAGTCTCGACAACTTCGGCGAACTCGGGGTGATCAGCCTCAGCGTGGCCCAGTATTCCCACCCCGGCCTGGCCTTCACCGATCTGATCGGACTCCTGATGTCGTGGTTCCACACCGATACCCCGATCGGGGATCTCGAGAGCGAGCGGGAGCAGGCCCGCACCACGGCCTACGTGTTCCGCATGATCAGCCAGGGCCTGGAGATGGGTCTGGCGGCTCAGCCCCTCTTCCCGGTGAGCTGGGAGCTGCGGATGGAACAGAACCTCGAGGAGCTCCGAACCGAGCTGGGGATCGTTCCGATCCGCGAAGGCATCTCCAGCTGGCATAGCGACGGGGCCCTGGCGGCGGCGCTGGCCGCCTGACCAAGAACCCCGCAGCCCAGCTTGGCGCGGCTCAGACGAGCACCGGCAGCTGGGCGGGATCGCTCTGCTGGAAGCGGAGGCGCCGCTGGGGGCCTTCGCTGCCGTTGCTCGCCTCCACCACATCCACCGTGATGGTGTGGCCCGGGGTGAATTCGCCGGCCAGGATGGCCTTGGCGATCGGGGTCTCCAGCTCCCGCTGGATGGCCCGCTTCAGCGGCCGGGCGCCGTACACCGGGTCGTAGCCCACTCCGGCCAGCCAGTCGAGGGCATCGGCGTTGAGGGCCAGGCCCAGCTTCCGGTCGTCCAGACGCCGCTCCAGGCGCTTCACCTGCAGCTCCACGATCTCGCGCAGTTCCTCCTGCTTGAGGCTGTGGAAGATGATCGTTTCATCCAGGCGGTTGAGGAATTCGGGGCGGAAGTGGGCCCGCAGGGCGTCGTTCACCCGCTTCTCCATCTCGCCGTGGCGGGCGGGATCGCCGGCCAGATCGAGGATCGAACTGCTGCCGATGTTGCTGGTGAGGATCAGCACGGTGTTGGTGAAGTCTACCGTGCGGCCCTGGCCATCGGTGACGCGACCGTCATCGAGGATCTGCAGCATCACGTTGAAGACATCGGGGTGGGCCTTCTCCACCTCGTCGAACAGGATCACCGCATAGGGGCGGCGCCGCACCGCCTCGGTGAGCTGGCCGCCCTCCTCGTAGCCCACGTAGCCCGGAGGGGCTCCGATCAGGCGGCTGACGGCGTGCTTCTCCATGTACTCGCTCATGTCGATGCGCACCATCGCCTCGTCGCTGTCGAACAGCTGGGCGGCGAGGGCCTTGGAGAGCTCCGTCTTGCCCACGCCCGTGGGGCCGAGGAACAGGAAGCTGGCGATCGGCCGGTTGGGATCGCTGAGGCCGGCCCGGGAGCGCTGGATGGCATCGGCCACAGCAGTGACGGCCTGTTCCTGGCCGATCACCCGGGTGTGGAGCTCCTCCTCCAGGTGGAGCAGCTTCTCCATCTCGCTCTGCACCAGCCTGCTCACCGGAATGCCGGTCCACTTGGCGATCACCTCGGCGATGTCGTCCTCGGTGACCTCCTCCCGCAGCAGACTCTTCTCGCCACTGCCGTTGCCCTCACTGAGTTCGGCCTCCTTGGCGGCCAGCCGCTTGTGCAGCTCCGCCAGGGTGCCGTACTCCAGCTCGGCGGCCTTGTTGAGGTCGTACTGACGCTTGGCCTGCTCCACCTGCAGCTGCACCTGCTCGATCTCCTCCTTGAGGGCGCTGAGGGCATCGATCGAGCCCTTCTCCGCCTGCCACTGGGCATTGAGGGTGCTCTGCTGCTCCCGCAGCTCCGCCAGTTCCCGCTCCAGCCGCTCCAGCCGGTCCTTGCTGGCGGAATCGGATTCGCGGCCGAGGGAGAGCTTCTCCATCTCCAGCTGGAGGATGCGGCGATCGAGTTCGTCGATCTCCTCGGGCTTGGAGGTGATCTCCATCTTGAGGCGGGCTGCCGATTCGTCCACCAGATCGATGGCCTTGTCGGGCAGGAAGCGGTCGGCGATGTAGCGGCTGGAGAGCACGGCGGCCGCCACCAGGGCGTTGTCGGCGATGCGCACGCCGTGGTGCACCTCGTAGCGCTCCTTGAGGCCCCGCAGGATCGAGATTGTGTCCTCCACCGTGGGCTGGTCCACGAACACCTGCTGGAAGCGTCGCTCCAGGGCCGGGTCCTTCTCGATGTGCTGGCGGTGCTCATCGAGGGTGGTGGCGCCGATGCAGCGCAGCTCGCCGCGGGCCAGCATCGGCTTGAGCAGGTTGCTGGCATCCATGGCGCCACCGGTGGCGCCGGCGCCCACCACCGTGTGGATCTCGTCGATGAAGAGCACGATCTGCCCTTCGCTGGAGGTCACTTCCTTGAGCACGGCCTTGAGCCGCTCCTCGAATTCACCGCGGTACTTGGCTCCGGCGATCAGGGCGCCCATGTCAAGGGCGATCAGCTGGCGGTTCTGCAGGGCCTGGGGCACGTCGCCATTGACGATCCGCTGGGCCAGCCCCTCCACGATCGCCGTCTTGCCCACGCCGGGTTCACCGATCAGCACGGGGTTGTTCTTGGTGCGGCGGCTGAGGATCTGGATTGTGCGGCGGATCTCCTCGTCGCGGCCGATCACCGGATCGAGCTTGCCGTCGCGGGCGGCGGCGGTGAGGTCGCGCCCGTACTTCTCGAGCGATTCGTAGGTGCCTTCCGGGTTCTGATCGGTCACGGTCTGGCTGCCCCGCACGGCCTGAACGGCCTCCTTCAGTTTGTCGGCGTTGGTGCCGGCCTGGGAGAGCAGCTGCTTGCCGCAGCGATCATCGATCGCCAGGGCCAGCAGCAGATGCTCCACGGCGATGTAGCTGTCGCCGTAGCTCTGCTTGAGCTGGTCCGCCTGGTCCAGCACGGAATTCAGCCCCTTGCCCAGGTACACGTTGTCCGGGGGAGCGCTGAGGCTCGGCTGCCCGGCCATGAAGGCGTCCACCTTCTGGCTCAGGCCGCCCACATCCACGCCGGCCTTCTCAAGGATGCGGCCGGCCAGTCCCTGCTGGGCCAGCAGCGCAGCGAACAGGTGCTCGCTCTCCATCTGCTGCTGGCGCTTCTGCACGGCCAGCTGCTGGGCGGCCACCACGGCGCCCCAGGCTTTTTCGGTGAACAGTTCGGCGGTGGGATGCATAGGACGACCTCCCGGATTCAGGTGCTTTGTGATCAACCTATGGAGCCCGAACGGGGCTGGAACCCGTGCCAGCCGTACCGATGAGTACGGGGCTCCTCCCCCAGGGTGGGAAGGCCGAAGCGATCAGTGCGGATCCCCGTTGCAGCTCTTCAGGAAGCACCCCAGCCGGCCTGCTCTGGCCAGACTTGGCAGGCATCTCCGCTCCACCTCCCATGCGCCGCCAGGCCCTATTGCTGAGCTGTCTTGTGGCCACCCTGCCCTTGCTGAGCACGAGCGCCGAGGCCCGGGGCTTCGGCGGCGGCTTCCGGGGCGGTGGTGGTCGAGGGGTCGACCGCGGGTTTGATGGCCGCGGCGGCGGCTACCGCTTTTCCGGCGGTGGCGATGACGCCTGGCGCGGTGGCTACCGGGGTGAGCATCCGCTCTACGGGCCCGGCGTGCGCCCCGGGGTGGATGGCAACCGCGACAGCTTCAACCGCGTGACCATCAACAACAACTTCTACAACCGCGATCTGCACGGCTGGAATGACGCCTGGCGCGGTGGGGGCTACTGGAACCACCGTCCCTGGAACCACGGCTGGTACGGGGGCTGGGGTGGCTGGGGCTGGTGGGGTTCCAGCGCAGCGGCGTGGGGAGTGGCGGGTCTGGCCACCGGTGCCGCCATCGGTTCGTTGGTGAACGCCGCTGCCGACCAGCAATCCACGGTGATCGTGGTGCCCAACACCAGCATTCAGCTCAACTACGGCTCGGTGGAGAGCGTGGGCACGGCCGGGGTGAGCTTCAACTACAGCCTCGGCGGCGAGGGGCAGCTCACCGGTGCCGCCAACTGCCAGCAGGGCCTGCTCGATGGACAGGTGCCGGCCACGGTGGACCAGGCCCAGCTGCTCAACGCCGTGTGCCAGGTGGCTTACGGCAGCGGCAGCTGAATCACGCCCGCCTCGGGGCCGCACAGCTTCAGGGGGCAGCCATCCGGCCCGTAGACCGCGTCGTGGGGGGAGAGGCAGCCTCGGCTGTTCTTCTGGCTCACCTGATCAGGGGGCAGGCGCTTGGGCTGCAGGTCGCGCTGGCTGGCCGGCACCACCATCGGGCAGCCGCCGGTGATCACCGTCTGGGCGGCGGCGGAGATGCCCGCCAGCCAGAACGCCACCAGGGCTGGGATGGCAATGGCGGAGAAGCGGCTCACTCGGGCAGACCCAGCGACACCCCACTGTGGCCTACCTTCTGGCCCATCGCCTGCGCCAGCGTCGCGATCGTCTCGCCGAGGCCACTTCACCCTGTCCATCCCGCCATGACCGCGCCCTACCCCCGGAGCCTGATCGTTGAGCTGGCCACCGCGTCGCAGGAGTTCGATGCCACCGCCCGTGACCTGGAGCGCAACTGCTGGATGGCGGTGCATCGCCATGTGCACGGTGTGCTGCCGAGTGAATACGACATCCGGGAGGTGCCGGAGGATCTCTATCTGGCCGTGCTGCAACAGCGCCGCCAGGATGCCCCCACGACGTAGCCCTGGCCACGGCCGGGGAACACCGCGTCCAGATCAGATCCCATGGAGATCAGATCACATTGAGATTGGTGAGGGCGTTGCTGCCAAAGTAGCCAGTGATTTCCACCAGGAAGTCCCGCTTCAGTTGAAAGCCCGCTTTCAGGTCGTTGAGGATCAGGAAGGTGCGTTCACTCTCGGGGCCCCCGCTGCCAACCGTGAACGTTCCCCAGGCTTTCTTCTTCAGTTTGTTGGGCTTGAACTTCTTCTTCAGCGCTCTGGCATTCAGGGAAGACAGGGAGCCAAAGTCTTTCCCGAACGGGCGTGGGCCCTTGAAGCCATAATCAATGCGATCGTTGACGGTATCGAAGTCAGTGATATGGTCAAGCTTTCTGAGGTAGGTCGATCGTGTGGCCTTTTTTCCAAGTCTGTAGGTGTCAGCTCCCGGGCCGCCGGCATAGGTGTTGATGGACTTTTTCAGTTTGATCAGGTTGTCGCCGTCGTCACCGAAGACGGGGTTGGCGCCATGGAAGAGGCGCAGTTCCCATCCTTGAGCCAGGTTGCCGCTATCCGCGCCGGCATCGTCATTGATGTACAGGCGCCAGGTGCCGTTCGGATTGACTCCTCTGAAGGTCTTGAAATCCGCTGCATAGGGACCAGCCGGGGCAGGGGCCGGAAACGCGTCTGCAGTCGCCCCGTAATCGGAGGGCTTGTAGGAACCGCTGAGAATCTGGGCGCTGTCGGGGAGGGCGTCGGGGAAATTGTCATCAAAGGCGAGATTGACGGCGGTGACGTCTAAGTTGGTGCCGGCGTCAGACATCACCAGCGATCGGGTGGTTCCATCGGGTGCCACCAACAGCACGTCGACATCGTCTGGATAGGTATGGCTCAGGCCTTTGAGGGTCACGCCCACCCTGGTGACGCCACCCTGGAGCCCTCCCACTCCGATCAGGCTTGGGTAGGGGGAGCCGGTTCCGGAAGTTCCGACACCGGGAATCGCAACGGGGTTGAGATTGGAAAAGCTCGCAACGGCCATTCTCAACCATGCATAGGTTTCTTGATCCTCGTGCAGTCATGGGCTGTTCACCGTCTGCGAAAATCAATGTTCACAGGGCTGCGATCTCCATCAGCACCTCTGTTCACCAGCGCCTCTGTTCACCAGCAGCGCCCGTTGCCCAGAGCCTTCCGTTCCGCCATGAAAAAACCCCGGCGTGATGCCGGGGTTGAGTGCTGGATGCAGAAAGGTAAGCCTGCTGCCAGCGTCGCTTCAGTGGAGGGGGGGGGTGCCGAAGCGACGAGGCAATCCGATCAGGCCCAGCCCTTGGAGGCCATGTCCTCCACGTAGGCGGCCACGTCGGCGATGTCGCCTTCGCTGAGCTTGCCGCCGAAGGCTGGCATGGCGTTCTTGCCGTTGGTCACCTGGTAGGCGATGGCGGCCTCATGGTCGCTGCTGTAGTTGGCCAGGTAGGCCTCCAGGGCATCCTGCTTGAGGGTGCGCTCGGCATTCACCACGTTGCCACCGCCCATGTGGCAGGCGGCGCAGTTGGCTGAGAACAGCTGGCCCCCATGGGCCACATCGGCCGCATAGCTGGGAGCGGCACCCAGCACCAACGCCAGGCAGAGAGCGATCAGGGAAAAAAGACGGCGCATGGAAAGGCGCTTCAGGCACGGGCTACCGCAAAAACTTAGGGGCCGCCGCCGCTGATGTGCCGGGCGACGCGGTGCTTCGCAACATTCTTGACATGGCTCAGCCTGCGTTGACATGGCTCAGCCCGCCGCTCCCGGCTCCTCCACGATCAGCAGCCCCTCCATCCCCGCGAAGCGATGGGGCTCGCACCAGAACGGGAAGCGCCCCACCGCCTCGAAGCGCTGTTGCCAGCGGGTGCCCTCCTCGAACACCAGGCTCTCGTGGCTCCACTCCGGATGGCCGGCCACGATCAGGTTGTGGGGACCCAGCCCCTGCACCTCGAAGGTCACCACATCGCCGGGCTCGATCCTCAGGCTGCTGGGCTCGAAGGCCAGCAGGCCTTCCGCCGTGCCCAGCCGCACCCGGTGGCCGGCGGCGGCGGCAGGGCCCGCGCCCGCCGCCAGCAGCAGCGCCAACAGCAGCACAGCTGGCAGCACAGCCCCGCACAGCCAACCCAGGGTGCGGCTCATGGCCGCGGTGGGGCAGGCAGCCGCCCCCGCCGCGGCAGTCCCGCATCGGCGAACACCGCTTCCAGCGTCGGGGCGTGGCTCCTGGCCCCGAAACGCTCGGGTGGGCTCACCGGCTCGTGCACGAAGTGGCGCTGGCGGATGGAGAAGCGGTCCCAGGCGTTCACCTCGATGCGCAGCAGCCGGATCAGCCCCTCCACCAGCCAGCCACGCAGGTCGAGGCCGAACGGCGGCCACCACACCCCGCGCCAGCGGCAGAGGCTGCGCACCGTGCCGTTCACGCTCACCGGCGGCTGACCCAGCACCAGGCGCCGCAGGGCTCCCTGCCCCGGCTCGGGGTTGGGCTGGTGCGGGGCCGTGGCCAGCACGAGGCACACCCGGGCGATGTCGGCGGCGTGGATGAAGTGGAAGGAGGCATCGGCCCGCAGCCAGCGGGCCAGCCACAGCCAGCGGGCCGCTTCCGCCAGGCCTGCGGTGAGGTAGCTGGTGGGGAAGGGGCCGCCGCCATCGACCCGGCCGCCGAACACCAGGGTGGGAAACACGGCCACGATGCGCCCAGCCAGGGGGTGCTGCTCCAGCTGCTGCAGGCACTGGGCCTTCGTCTGGATGTATTCGGTGCCGACCTGGCTGGCCTCGGGCAGCAGCCGCAACCGGCGATCCAGCACCGAGGCGGTGGAGAAGTAGATCACCTGTTCGATCCGCTGGTGATCGACGAGGGCCAGCAGCGTCTTCACCGCGTCCACGTTCACGCGCTGGGCCCGTTCCGGATCGCCCCAGGCCGTGGCGGTGTGGATCACCCGGGTGGCCGTGGCGATGGCGGCGTTCACGGCGCTCACCTCGGGGCTGCCCAGCTGCCGCAGATCGGCCACCAGCAGGGTGATGCGGGGATCCTCCGCCGGCACGGCCCTGAGCTTGGACGGATCGCGGAGCAACAGCAGCAGCTCCGCATCCGTTTCCCGGAGCAGCAGGGCGCTGATGTACTGGCCCACGCAGCCACTGGCGCCGGTGATCAGGATCCGCTGCGGCCGGTCCGAGCCCTGGGGCCTGGCCGAAGCCTGGGGCCGCGCTGCCGGGGCCTCGCTCAAACGGCGGCTCCGAGCAGCTCGCTCACGGCCTTGCCGGTTTCGAAGAACACGCGGGCGTTGTCTTCCGGTGTGCCGGGCAGGATCCCGTGACCGAGATTGAGGATGTGGCGGCGGCTGCGGGCCTTGCGCACCGTATCCAGAATCCGCTCACGGATCGCCTCCGGGCTGCCGAACAGCAGCCCGGGGTCCACGTTGCCCTGCACCCCCACATGCTGGGGCAGGCGGGCACAGCCATCGGCCATGTCCACGGTCCAGTCCAGCGACACGATGTCCACGCCGGTGCGCCCCATCCGCTCGAGCACACCGGCGCTGCCGGAGATGTAGAGGATCAGCGGCGTATCGGGATGGGTGGCCTTCACCTGATCGATCACCCGCTTCTGGTACGGCGCCGCGAACACGTCGTAGTCGATCGGGCTGAGCTGGCCGGCCCAGGAATCGAACAGCTGCACCACCTGGGCACCGGAATCGATCTGGTAGCGCACGTAGGTGGCGATCGAATCGGCCAGGTGGCCCAGCAGCTGGTGCAGCAGCGCCGGCTCCTGGAAGGCCATCGCCTTGATCACGGCGTAGGTCTTGGAGCTCTTCCCTTCCACGGCATAGGCCGCCAGGGTCCAGGGGGCACCCACGAAGCCGAGCACGGCGGCGGCGTTGCCCACATCGGCGCGCAGCCGGCCCAGCACCTCGCCCACGAAGGGGAGGGCCTCGGCCGGATTCAGGGGTCGCAGGGCATCCACCTGGGCCCGGGTGCGAATCGCGGGTTCGATGATCGGCCCCTTGCTCTCGATGATGTCGAAGTCGATGCCCATCCCCGGCAGGGGAGTGAGGATGTCGGAGAAGAGGATCACGCCGTCGGGCTGGAACGCCCGGAACGGCTGCATCGAGATCTCGTAGGAGAGATCGGGGTTTTCCGAGCGCTCGCGGAAGCCGGGATGGCGATCGCGCAGGTCGCGGTACACCTTCATGTACCGGCCGGCCTGGCGCATCATCCACACGGGTGGCCGCTCCACCTGCTCACCTCGGGCGGCGCGCAGCAGCAGGGGGGCGGTTTCGGCCATGGAGCGAGGAGGGAGAAGCGATCCGGCAACCTAGCCGAAGGGCTCTGGAGCCTCCCGGGCCGTTGGGCCCCGAGCGTGACAATTCGACAACGCGCGATCAGGCCGCCGCCAGAGCAGCCGCAGCGGCAAAGTCTCCGGCTTCCAGGCTGCGTTTCTCATCCCGCTGGAACACGAGCACCGAAAGCGGGGGCAGACACAGGTCGAGCGAGTGCTCATACCCGTGCACGGCCCAGCTGTCGGTGAACTTGCCGCCCAGATTGCCCAGGTTGCTGCCGCCGTAGCGCTCGGCGTCGGTGTTGAACACTTCGCTGTAGAACCCCTCCACCGGAACGCCCACCCGGTAGTGGGAGTGACTCTGGGGCGTGAAGTTCGCCACCACCACCAGCCAGCGGCCGGTGGCGCTCTCGCGTCGCATGAAGCTGATCACCGAATGGCGGTTGTCGCTGCAGTCGATCCACTGGAAGCCGTACTCGTTGAAGTCGTCGCCCCAGAGCGCCGGCTCCGCTTTGTAGAACACGTTGAGGTCATCCACCAGGCGCTGGATGCCCAGGTGTGGCTCGTAATTGAGCAGATCCCACTGCAGATCTCCCCACACGTTCCATTCGGCCCGCTGACCGAATTCCATCCCCATGAAGATCGTCTTCTTGCCGGGGTGGGTCCACATGTAGGCCAGCAGGGCGCGCACGTTGGCGAACTTCTGCCAGTCGTCGCCAGGCATCTTGTGCAGCAGGTTGCTCTTGCCGTGCACCACCTCATCGTGGCTGAGGGCCAGCATGAAATTCTCGGTGTAGGCATACCAGATCGAGAACGTCACATTGTTCTGGTGGAACTGGCGGAACCAGGGATCCAGCTCGAAGTAGTCGAGCATGTCGTGCATCCAGCCCATGTTCCACTTCAGGTTGAAGCCCAGACCACCGATGTTCGTGGGCTGGGTCACCATCGGCCAGGTGGTGGATTCCTCGGCGATCGAGAGGGCTCCGGGGAAGTGCTGGAACAGCACATGGTTGGCCTGCTGGAGGAAGAGAACCGCCTCGGTGTTTTCCCGGCCGCCGTGTTCATTCGGCAGCCATTCACCATCGGGCCGGAGGTAGTCGCGGTAGAGCATGGAGGCCACCGCATCCACCCGGATGCCGTCGATGTGGAATTCCTCGAACCAGTACACCAGGTTCGCCACCAGGAAATTCCGCACCTCGTTGCGGCTGTAGTTGAAGATCAGGGTGCCCCATTCCTTGTGCTCACCGATGCGGGGATCGGCGTGCTCATAGAGATGGGCTCCGTCGAAGAAGGCCAGGCCGTGGGCATCCTTGGGGAAGTGGCCCGGCACCCAGTCAAGGATCACGCCGATGCCCTCGGCGTGGCAGCGGTCCACGAAGGCGCGGAATTCCTCCGGGGTGCCGAAGCGGCTGGTGGGGGCGTACCAGCCCGTGACCTGATACCCCCAGGATCCATCGAAGGGATGCTCGGAGATCGGCATCAGTTCGATGTGGGTGAAGCCCCGCGCCTTCACGTAGGGGATCACCTTGTCGGCCAGCTCCGGGTAGGTGAGCAGGCGGGCACCGGGCTTGAGGTCTGCGGGCTGGATCGGGGGCCTGGCGCTGCCATCGGCCTCGATGTAGGGCTGGTCGGCACTGGCGTGCATCCAGCTGCCCAGGTGCATCTCGTACACCGCCACCGGCTGGTCGAGCGGGTTGCGGCTGTCCCGCTCCTCCATCCAGGCGGCATCGCTCCAGGCGAAGCCCCCGAGGGGGTGCACGATCGAGGCGTTGGCGGGGCGCACCTCGTGGCGGAAGCCGTAGGGGTCGGCCTTCTGGTAACAGTGCCCCGCCTGGTTGCGGATCTCGTACTTGTAGATCTCGCCGGCCCCCAGCCCCGGGATGAACAGTTCCCAGATGCCGCCCAGCCGCGACTGCATCGGATGGTGACGGCCATCCCAGCTGTTGAACGGTCCGAGCACCGCCACGCTGCGGGCGTTGGGCGCCCACAGGCAGAACATCACCCCGGCCACCCCGTTGCGTTCCACCAGGTGGGCGCCCATGCGGCGCCAGATGTGGTGGTGGTTGCCCTCGGCGAACAGATGGCGATCGAGTTCGCCCATCCACTCCTCGCGGAAGGACCAGGGATCGTGGGTCTCATGGGTGATGCCGCCCCGCTGCACCCGCACCCGGTAGTCGCAGCCGGGGTCGTGGTCCAGCTCCGCCTCGAACACCCAGGGATGGTTGGGCGTGGTGGTGGGCAGCACCTGCTGACCCCGCAGCAGCAGCACCTCGTCGGCTTCCGGCATCCACACCCGCACCAGCCAGCGGCCGGACTCGATCGGCTGGGGGCCGAGCACGGCGAAGGGATGGTCGTGGCGGCACTCCGCCAGGCGCGAACCATCCTCCACCAACCACTCCAGCGAGGGGACCGGCATCGAGACGCAGCGAACGCGCCGCGAGCTTAGGCGGCCCGTCCAGGCGGGTTGGCCGGCAATCCGCCCGTGTCAGCGGGCCGGTGCAGAGGCCGGCTGGGGGGGATTGGGGTCCTTGGGAAAATCGACCCCGGTGATCTCGTTGTTGGTGTTCAGGATCACGAACAGGTTGTCGGTCACCCGGTTGAACTCGGTGTTCACGAGCACCAGCTGGCTGTCCTCGCTGCGGCTGGCCTCGATCACCCGCACCACCTTCACGAAATTGCCGGTGCTCCGCTGCAGCTGCTGCCACTTGGCCTGGAGTGTGGCCGGCGTGAGTTCCTCCTGCAGGGGCAGGGCCAGATAGCTGCGGGCGCTGATGAAGTGGCCCCGGCTCAGCTCGCGCACGAAATCCGCCGCCACGCGGCTCGACTGGGCGTCGGTGAGATCGAAGTGGTAACCGGTGAGGCGGCCCTGGGGATCCAGCACCATGAACAGGTCCCGCACGCCGTCGCTGGTTCTCAGGCTCGCTTCCACCGTGGTGGAGGACAGACCGCCCCGCACGCTGAGCAACGTCCAGCCGAGCAGGTCCGGCTGGGTGCGCATGGTGTCGGCCACCATCGCCGGGCTGCTGATGGCCTGCAGTTCCGGGGAGAACTGGGCGAAGCGCAGGTTGGGATCCTTGGTCTGCACGGCCTTGAGGATGCGCTCGGCCGCCGCCCGGGCCTCGTCCACGCTGAGGGGACCGGCCGCGGCCGCTGCAGGCTTCAGCGCCGACGTGCCCGTAACACCGGGGCTGGCGGTGGCCGGTGCGGCCTGCACGGCCCTGCCGATCAGCCCACCGGCCGGGGCGCCCAGCACCAGGGCCAGGGCCAGCACCTGGCTGCCGGTGCGGCGAATGGCGGTGCGACGAATGGCGGTGCGGTGGACGGCGGTGCGGTGAATGGCGGCGCGGCAGATGGAGAGCCAGCCCGGTTGGCCTGGCCGCAGGGAGGACCGCATCAGCTGCAGGGGGATCGGTGGGCTCAGTTTGCCCCAGCTTCCACCCAGGGGAAGGGTTCGAGGTGCAGTTGGGCCGAGGCGGTGGACATCCACACGGTGATGATCCGGTGCCCTGCGGTGACCGGGCCCGGGGGCAGCTCCCCGTTCCCGGGATTCACCGCCACCTGGGGCCAGGCCGCTCCGGCCAGGGAGAGGCGCAGCCGCTCGCCCGGCTCGAGCCTCACGCTCAGGGGCTGGAGTCGGATCCGGTGCTCAGCGGGTTCCAGGCAGCGCTCCCCGCGGCAGCGCAGCACGCCGGTGCAGAGCTGGCGCACCTCCGTTCCATTCGCCGCCACGGCCGAGAGCGCCACGCACAGATCGAAACCGGGCTGGTCGGCTCGCAGCACCAGATCGAGCCTCGGCCGCCCCTCCACCAGGCAGGCCTGCTGCAGCGGCTCAGCGGTGAAGCAGGCCACATCCCGGCGTTGATCCAGATCGGCCCGGTCACACAGCCCCGCATCCAGGCCGAGATGGCCGCCACGGCCCGGCACCGGCCGCCAGGGGTCATGCACCAGGGCCACCCAGGGCTGCGCCATCCCCTCCACCGAGGCGGCCAGGCGTCCGCCGCAGCTGGTCGCACAGCCCCCAGGGCTCACCCCGAGCCGCCATGGCGGCTCGGGAGCGGCGCGAGGAGAAGTGGCCAGGGCCTGAGCCGCCTCCCCGGCGGCCCGCCAGGCCCCGCTGCGGCCGTCCTGCAGCGCAATGGCCACGGCCGGATCGTCGCGGAGCCCGGCCGCGTCGCCCTGCCCCTGCAGATGGCGCCGGAAGAAGGCCAGCAGGAGGGTGTCGATACCTCCGTGCCAGTCGAGGTGGCTCCAGGCCCCGATTCGCAGCAGGGGATGGCCGCCATGGCGCCGCGCCCGCTGCCAGAGATCGAGCACCCCCTCGAGGTGGGGATCGTGCCAGCCGCCGATCAGCAGCATCGGCCGGCGCCAGAGCGCCTCGGGCACCGGATGCCGCCGCCAGTCGGCCCTGTCGGCGGCATCCCGCCCCAGCCAGGCCCGGGCCATCCCTGCGGCATCGAAGCGGCCGAGGAGCTCCATGCCGTTCTCCAGAAAGGACTGGCTGGCCAGGCTGCGGCGGATCTCGCTCCATCCGGCCGCATCGCCCCGCCGCCGGCAGCCCTCGGCCGCCAGCTGCAGGCCCCAGGCCAGCCCCAGGGCCCACCAGTGGGCACCGCCGCTGCTGGCCCAGTGCAGCCGCTCATCCAGGCCGGCCATCGCCGGTGCCAGGCAGTCCGGCAGGGGGCCGTCAGGCTCCAGCAGCAGCTGGGTGAGCCCCTGGTAGGAGAAGCCGTAGCAGCCCACCCGACCATTGCTGCGGGGCAGCGTCCTGACCCACTGCAGGGTGTCGGTTCCGTCGCGGGCTTCCTGGGCGAAGCCGCCGAACTCCCCTTCGGAGTCGCCGCGCCCTCGCACGTCCTGCATCACCACGAGGAACTCGTGGGCGGCGTACCAGCTGGGGTGGGCGTAGGTGACGGTGGAGGCGATGGCCCGGCCGTAGGGCTGCCGCATCAGCAGCACCGGCCAGGGCCCCTGGCCCGGCGGGCTCCAGATGCGGCTCACGAGCCTCACGCCGTCGCGGCAGGTGAGCCAGGCGTCGTGGTGGGGGGGCGGTCCACCCGGGAGCGGCCCTGGCCCCATTCAGCGCACGTCGGGACAGTGCAACCCCACCACGTAGGTGGTGAGCACCTCGGCATCGCCCGGGGTGAGTCCTTCCTGCTGGGCGATCTGACGGGTGGCCTTGCGGCTCGTGTAGGACACGCCCTCGGCATTCATCTGCCGCAGCTGAGCGCAGATCTGCTTGGCCTTGCCGGGGTTGCGCTTGACGCTGTCGAGTATCTGGGACTGGCTCCAGGCCGGCGGCGCGGTGAAGGCCAGGGGGGCGATGCCAACGGAAACCAGGGCCAGCAGCGCCGCCGCCACGGGGAAGCGGTGCAGGCCGGGGCGCCTCGGCCTGTGCCGGGCGCCGGGCGACGGAACGCTCAGCTGCCGGGGGCGGTTGCGGGTCCGGTGGTGGTGGCAGGAGACCATCGTCTGCCCTCATCTGACTCCGATCTAGGAGTGGGGCGCGGATTGTTCCGGTTGTGAGGGTCAGTTTCTGTCCCGGCGGCCCCTAGCCGCGGGCCCGCCGGATCCAGCCCTGGAGCGTGCCCAGGCTGATCAGGGGCGCCGCCATGCCGGTGAGGCGGCGCTGCAGCCGTCCCATCTGCACCAGCAGCCGCTGCGGGTCGGCCTCGGCCAGGGCCCGCCGGTCCGGCACCCCGGCGTGGAGCAGCAGGGCGGCGTCGGCGGGTTCAAGCCCCACCTCCACGATCAGCCGGGCCTGGCCCCGCAGCCGCACCATCCGGGCTTCGCTGGCTCCCCCGGAGCGCCCGAGCTGCCGCAGCGTGGCATCGTCCATCGCGGCCAGGGAAGGCCAGCTGGCAATGCCGGCGGCCTCCAGCTGCCGGCGTTCCCGTGAGAAGTGGGGGGGAAGGGTCCAGGTAGGGCTGTCCCCGGAGCGGGTATTGGCGTTCAGGGTCGTTCCGGCTCAGGGTTGTCCGCTGGGGGTCACCACCACACTGCCGTCGCGCAGGTCACGGTGGGCCTCGGCCAGCACCTTCGGGGCGCTCAGCCCGGGCCCCAGGGGCTCCACCCGCCGCAGGCGCACGGTCACCAGGCCCTCGGAGGTGTTGCGGCCGCTGCCCCGCAGGTTGCGGGCCACCTGTTCCACCGTGGCCGCCTCGGCACCGGCGGGGAAATCCGCCGCCGCTGCGGCGATCACGAGATCGCCGCCGTTGTCGAACACCACCGGCACGCTCATGGCGCCTTCGACGCTGACCCGGGGCCGGTAACTCACGGCGAAGGCCAGGCACGACAGCGCCAGCAGGGCCGTGAAGCTGGTGATGCCCACCAGCCGGAAGCGGATCCCCCAGCGCAGCAGGAAGCCGGCGATCGTGGCGATGGCCAGAAGCCCGCTGGCGGCGCCCAGCCACTCCCCTGCGCTGAAGAGAATCGGGTCGGTGGGCATGGGCTGGGGAGGGCTGGGCAACGCCGTTATATTGCGCCCGACCAACGCAAGGGCAGCCCCGGGGGCATGGCGGAGTTGCCTGAGCACACCCCCGGACCAGGCCATGGGGAGGGGTTGCCAGACCAGCGGATTCCGCCGGAACCCCCCGCCCCGTCCCGCCGGCGACGGCAGAGGCCGGGAGGCCCCCGGCGCCCCAGCGGCCTGCCCGTCGCTCTTCTGGCCGGGCTGGGCGTGACGGCTCTTGCCATCGGTTCCTCCGACCATGTGGCCCGGTCGGTCTATGGCCATGTCCGGCCCCGCCTGGAGCAGCAGATCGGCAAGGCCCTCGGCCATCCCCTCCAGCTGGGCGACTACCGCGGCTTCGGCTGGGCGGGCCTGAGGCTCGGCCCCACCCGGGTGCTGCCCGGCAGGGCGGACGGTTCCAGCCTGCGGGCCTCCCGGCTCTCGGTGAGCCTGGATCCGGTCTCGAGCCTGCGGCGCCGGCTGCCGGTGCTGCAGCTCACCCTGGCGGGCCTGGAGGTGGACCTGCGCCGCAACGCCCAGGGCCAGTACTGGGTGTTCGGCGCGGGAGATCCCGACGTCCCGCCGCCGAGGCTGGATCTGCGCCTGCGCATGCAGCAGCCGGCACGGGTGACGATCCGCCCGGCGCCCGAGGCCTCCCGTCAGCTGCGCCTGGCGGTGCAGGCCGGCGCCGAGCTTCAGGTGCACGAGGAGGCGATTCAGGTGCGGGGTTCCCTGCAGCCGCTGGACGGGCGCGGGGTGGCCGGCGATGGCAGGGTGCGTCTGGTGGCGAAGGGCAACTGGGGCCAGCAGCGGCTCCAGGCCGAGGTGCTGAGCCAGGGTTTTCCCCTGCAGCTGCCGGCGCGGCTGCTGGGTCTTCCCGGAGCCCTCCAGGGCAGCGGCGATGGCCGCGTCCGTCTGGGCTGGCGGGATGGGCGGCCCGACTGCCAGGGTGAGCTGCGCCTGCGGCAGGTGGAGTGGCAGGCCCCCGGATCGAATCCGCCCGTCGGTGTGCAGAATCCCCGGCTGCGCTGCCGTGGCGAGAGCCTCTCTCTGGTTCCCACCGACTGGCGTTGGGGGGACCTGTCGGGCCGGGTGGGTCTGCAGGCCCGCTGGAACCGCCAGCAGCTGGCTGTCGACACCCTGGAGATCCGCCGCCGCGGCTCCTGGCTGAAGGCCAGCGGTGAGGTGGGGCGGCAGCTGAAGCTGCGCGGCGACTGGCGGCTGCAGCCCGCGGACCTGCCCCTGCCGCCAGACACGCCTCTGGATCTGATCGGCGCCGCGGTGACCGGACGGCTCCGGGTCGAAGGGCCATGGCCCACCCCGCTGGTGGAAACCGATCTGCGCCAGCCCGGCAATCCCGTGCTGGGCAGCTGGACCGGGCGGCTTCGCTGGCAGGACCAGCGGCTGCGCCTGGACCGGTTCCGCAGCGATCACCTCACGGCCAGCGGATCCCTGCCCCTGCGGCTCCAGCCCGGCCAGGAGCCCCGGCTGGGTCCGCTCGATCTGCGCCTGACCCTGCGCGATTACCCCCTCCCCAAGCTCGGTGCCCTGGTTGGCACCAGCCTGGAGGGGGTGCTTCAGGCCAGCGGCACCATCCGCGGACCGCTCACCGGTCTCACCCCCGACTTCGATCTGAGGGTCAGCGCTCCGGGGGCGGGACCGCTTCGGGTGTCGGAAACCTGGGTGGGCAACTGGTTCGGGGATCCTGCCGGCGGCGGGCGGCTGGCCATGGAGGCCAGCGGCACGGCGGAGACCGCCGCCCTGGAGGCGAGTCTCGATCGACGCTGGGTTCCCCGCACGGTGGTGCTGCGGCGCGGCAGCGGGGAGCTGGCGCTGCGCGGCACGCCCCGTCTCTACCGCTGGACCGCCGACAGCTTTCCCCTCGACGGCCTGCTGCTCACCCTGGGGCCCCGCAGTCAACGCCAGCCCCTGCAGGGCAACCTCAGCGGTGGCGGGGAGCTGGAACTGCAGCCCCTGGCGTTCCGGGGAGAGGCCCGCCTGGAGCGGCCCGTGCTGCTGGGGGTCTGGGCACGCAGCACCACGATCGAGGGCAGCTACACCGAGCGGCGCTACCGGGCCCGCCTCGAGGTGGAGCCGCTCAGCTCCGGCGAGATCGCCATCGACTGGCGCGGGCGCTGGAAGGGACCCTTCCGGGCCACGATCACCGGCCGCAACCTGCGGGATCCGCTGGTGCGCCAGCTGCTGGAGGCCTGGCCGCGCTGGCAGGGCGAAGGGCCGATCACCCAGGGCTCCGCCATGGATCTGGGCACCCTGCTGATCGACACCCTCGGCGGCAGCCTGGACGACCAGCTGGCCGCCCTCGACCGGGCCCGCGCCGCCCTGCGGGGGGCACGGCAGGATCCCCTCAGCGGCCTCAGCACGGCCGAGCGGCTGGAGAGGCTCGCTGCCCGCTTCAACCTGGACGCCACCCTGGAGGGCCCCCGGCTGGTGGACACCCGGGCCGACCTGCGTGTCGACGGCCATCTGTGGCTGCCCGGCCAGGACGTGGACCTGGCCCTCACCGGAGAGCCGGTGCGGCTGCAGCTGCGCGGCCCGTTCCGCCTCGGGTCCGGGGAGCTGTCCTTTTCCGGTCTGCCCCTGGCGCTGCTGGCCCTGTTGACCCCCGTGCCGGCCGGCCTGCGGGGCAATCTGGGCGCGAGCGGCACCTACCGGCTGGGCGGACCGGAGCCGGAGCTCGCGATCGCCATGACCCTCGACGGGGCCGCCGTGGGCGAGACCTCCCTGGCGCTGGAGCGCGGTGCCGTGGCGGTGGCTGACGACATGCTCACGCTGGATCTGGCCGTGCGGGCCGAGGGGGCGTCCAGCAACATCGAGCTGGCGGGCACCGTGCCCCTCAATCCCGCCACCGAGGGCATGGAGCTGCGCCTGGCCAGCCGGGATGACGGCCTGCGCTTCCTCACCGAGCTGGCGGGGCCCGAGGTGGCGTGGAAGCAGGGCGCGGGCGATCTGCAGCTGCTGGTGCGGGGCAGCCTCAACCGGCCGATCGCCAACGGGTTCCTGCGCTTCCGCGACACCACGATGGTCCTGGCGGGCCAGACCGTGGAGGACCTGCAGGCCACCATGCTGTTCGACTTCGAGCAGCTCTTCCTCCAGGAATTCACGGCCCGGGTGGGCCAGGGCGGCAGCGTCAGCGGCAGCGGCAGCCTCGGTCTGCTCAAGCCGGCGTTCACCGAGGCCGAGGAGCCCTCCCGGCTTCAGATCGTCCTCAAGGATGTGCCGTTCGCCCTGCCCCGGGTGAAGGCGGAGGTGGCCGGCACCCTGGTGGTGTCGGGCAGCCTGGCCGAACTCGACCTCAGCGGCGCTCTGGCTGTGGCCCGGGGTTCGATCAACGTGCAGCCCGCCGAGGTGGGCTCCACCGGCGAGGACAGCGTGCCCAAGCTGGCGCTTGAGGGCTGGCGGTTCGAGAGGCCCCTGGTGCTCTACGGCCCCGGGGTGGAGAGCCAGGCCAGCGCCAGCCTGCGGGACCTGCTGCCCAGGTTCAGCGTGGTGGGCTTCGACAACCTGCGCCTCACGCTCGGCCCGGATCTCACGGTGGGGGTGCCCAACCTGGCCAGCTTCGCCTCCGAAGGGCTGCTCACGATCAATGGCCGCCTCGACCCCACGCTGGAGGCCCGTGGGGTGGTGCGGCTCAGGCGCGGCCGCCTCACCCTGTTCACCACCACCTTCAGCCTCGATCCCGACGCCCCGAACGTGGCGGTGTTCACCCCTTCGGCCGGCCTGATCCCCTATGTGGACATCGCCCTGCAGACCCGGGTGTCCGACAGCCTGCGGGTGGGGGCCCTGGGCGCCAGCGGCTCCTATGCGCCATCGGTGGCGGAGATCGAGGCCCAGGGCGGGGCCAACAGCCTCGACCAGCTCAACCTGGTGCGGGTCTACCTCTCGGTGAGCGGCCCGGCCGACCGGCTCGCCGACACCATTTCCCTGCGCAGCAGTCCCCCCCTGCCGGAGGATCGCCTGCTGGCCCTGATCGGCGGCAACTCCCTGGCGGGTCTCACCGGGGCCGGAGCCGGAGCGGCCCTGGCCACGGTGGTGGGCCAGTCGCTGCTCTCGCCCCTGCTCGGCACCCTCAGTGATGCCTTCAATCAGCGTCTCAGCTTCGCCCTCTATCCGGCCTACGTGAACCAGTCGGTGGGGAGCGGATCGGAGCGTCGCTCGGAGCGGGTGCCACCCCAGCTCGTGCTCGGTGCCGAGATCGGCCTGGACATCACGGAGCGCTTCAATGCCTCGGTGCTCGCGGCTCCGAACCGCTCCGATGTGCCTCCGCAGCTGAACCTCAACTTCAAGGCCTCCGAACTGATCAACCTGCAGGGATCGGTGGACACCGAGGGGGTGTGGCAGACCCAGCTGCAGGTGTTCTTCCGCTTCTGACGATGGATCCCGAGAGCAAGGGCGGGCAGGGGATGGACCCGGGAGCAGCGGAGAGCCGCCCAGGCCCCCAGGCCATCGGCGTGGATCTGGGCGGCAGTGCCATCAAGGTCGGCCGCTTCGACGCAGTGGGCACCCTGCTGGCCCAGGCGGTGCATCCCACTCCCCAGCCGGCCGTGCCCGGGGCGGTGACGATGGCGATCGCCGAGGCGGTGGAGGCGATCGACCCGGAGCGTCGGGCCGACCGGGTGGGAATCGGCCACCCCGGCCCCAGCGACCGGGCCTGCCGCCGTGCCCGCATTGCCATCAACCTGCCGGGCTGGCGGGATGTGCCCCTGGCGGACTGGCTCGAGCCGCTGCTGGAGCGGCGCGTCACCCTGGCCAACGACGCCGACTGTGCGCTGATCGGCGAGCTCTGGCAGGGTGCCGCCCGGGGCAGCGCGGATGTGCTGCTCCTCACCCTCGGCACGGGCGTGGGTGGAGCGGTGCTGCTGGGAGGCGAGCTGTTCACCGGCCATGGCGGGGCTGCGGCCGAGCCCGGCCTGATCGGGATCCAGCCCGATGGCCCCGCCTGCAACAGCGGCAACCGGGGCTCTCTGGAGAGCTATTGCAGCATCGGCGGTCTGGGCCGGCTCAGCGGCCTGGATCCCGAGGAGCTCTGCCGCCGCGCCGATGGCGGCGATGGCGAGGCCCTGGCGGTGTGGCGGGCCTACGGGCGGTTGCTAGGCACCGGCCTGAGTTCGCTGCTCTACGTGCTCACCCCGGAGCTGGTGCTGCTGGGAGGGGGACTCAGCGGCGCCAGCCACCACTTCCTGCCGGCCGTCTGGGAGCAGGTGGAGCAGCGGGTGCTGGAGGTGAGCCGCGAGGGTCTGCGGATCGAGCGCTGCGCCCTCGGCAACGGGGCCGGCCGGCTGGGGGCCGCCCGGCTGGCCTTCCAACGGCTCCAGTCCGTCCGCTTGGGATGATGGGGGCATGACCGTCACCGCCACACCGCCGCCCGGATCCGGCCCGCCGGGCACCGCCGCTCCGGCGGCTGCCGTTCCCGATCCGAGCCCCGAGCTGCTGCAGCGGGCCGCCACCGTGCGCCGTTGCGCCATGGCCCTGGGCCAGTGCGGCGATGGGGCCCGCCAGCAGGCCGTGCTGGCGATGGCCGAGGCGCTGGAGCAGGCCCGCCCCTCGATCCTGGCCGCCAACCAGGCCGATCTGGAGGCTGCCGCCGGCAATGGCCTGGCGCCTGCCCTGGTGGCGCGGCTCAAGCTCGATGCCGCCAAGCTCGATGGGGCGATCGCCGGCGTGCGCCAGGTGGCTGGTCTGCCAGACCCGGTGGGACGGCGCCAGCTCCATACGGAACTGGATCAGGGACTGGTGCTGGAGCGGCTCAGCGTGCCCCTCGGGGTGGTGGGGGTGATCTTCGAGGCCCGGCCCGATGCGGTGATGCAGATCGCCTCCCTGGCCATCCGCTCCGGCAATGGCGCCATCTTGAAGGGCGGCCGGGAGGCCAGCCGCAGCTGCGGGGCCATCCTCGCCGCCCTGCAGACGGGGCTGGGCCGCAGCGCCGTGGCGCCGGAGGCCCTCACCCTGCTCACCAGCCGGGAGGAGAGCCTGGCCTTGCTGAAGCTGGATGGCCTGGTGGACCTGATCATCCCCCGGGGCTCCAATGCCCTCGTGCGCTTCATCCAGGACAACACCCGCATCCCGGTGCTGGGCCACGCCGATGGGGTGTGCCACCTCTATGTCGATGCCGCCGCCGATCCGGAGCAGGCCCTGCGGGTGGCCCTCGATGCCAAGACCCAGTACCCGGCGGCCTGCAACGCCATCGAAACCCTGCTGGTGCATCGGGCCATCGCTCCGGCCTTTCTCTCCCTGGCCATCCCCGCCTTCGCCCGGGCCGGGGTGGAGCTGCGCGGCGATGGGGCCAGTCAGGCCCTGGGGGTGCCGGTGGCGGCCACGGAGGTCGACTGGGGCACGGAGTATTCCGATCTGATCCTGGCGGTGAAGGTGGTGGAGGATCTGGAGACTGCCCTGGAGCACATCGGCCGCTACGGATCCAGGCACACCGACGCGATCTGCACCACCGATGCAGCCACGGCCGATCGCTTCCTCGCGGCGGTGGACAGCGCCGGGGTGTTCCTCAACTGCAGCACCCGCTTCGCCGACGGTTTCCGCTACGGCTTCGGGGCCGAGGTGGGCATCAGCACCCAGACCCTGCCGCCGCGGGGGCCGGTGGGCCTGGAAGGCCTGGTGACCTACCGCTATCGCCTGCGGGGCGAAGGCCACATCGCCGCCGACTACGCCCAGGGGGAACGCCGCTTCACCCACCGTTCCCTGCCCCTGTGAGCGGCGATCAGGTGGTGGTGCGGGGCCTGCGCCTGTGGGCCCATGTGGGGGTGCTGGAGCAGGAGCGGCGGCTGGGCCAGCGGTTCGAACTCGACGTGGTGCTCGGGGCCGACCTGGCCGAGGCCGCCCGGGCCGATTCCCTTGCCGCCAGCCTCGACTACAGCCGCCTGATCGCCGATCTGCTGCAGTTGGCACCGCGTCTGGAGTGCCTCACCCTCGAACACTTCAGCGAGCGCATCCTTGCCCGGGTGGAGGCCCTGTACGGGCCCGTGCCGGTGTGGCTCGAACTGCGCAAGTGCGCCGCTCCGGTGCCGGGCTTCTCGGGCCTGGTGGCCGTGCGCCGCAGCCGCCACTGGCCCGCCGGGCCGCCGCCGCTGCTCGGCCTCGAGGGTGCCCATGGCTGATCGCGCTCACTCGTCCTCCGGCCTGGCCCGGTTGGTGCCCGCCGGCCTTCGGGGATGGCGCCAGCCCCCTCCCACTGCCCCGGTGGCGCTGGTGTGGTGGGGCAGCTGGCCCAGGGGCGCCACCCTTGGCGATCTGCTGGCGGTGGAGAACCTCTCGGCCGCGCTGCGCACGGCCGGGGTGCCCCACAGCGTGCTCTCCCACCCCAGCCACGCGCTGCCGAGCCATCTGGCGATCCGCCGGCCCTGGCGGCTGGCCAGCCAGCTGCACACGCTGGTGTTCGTCTGCGGGCCGCTGGTGCTGACCAAGCGGGTGCGACGGCTGCTCGCTGCCTGCGGCCATGCCCGCAAGCTCGCCGCCGGGGTGTCGCTGCTGGAGCGCCAACGACCTTTCAATGTCCTGCTCGATGGGGTGGTGGCGCGCGACGGCACCGAGTCCGCCACCTTTGATCTGGCCATTGCCCGCTGCCAGCCGCCCTTGGAGCGGCCCCGGCCCGCCAGCCCGGCCCAGGCACGCATCGGCCTCTGCCTGAGGGGGCCTCAGAAGGACTACGGCCCGGCGCGGGACCGCTCGGCGGCAGTGGAGGGCCTGTTCAGGCAGGTGCTGGCCGATCACCCCGGCCCCGTGCTGCCGATCGACACGGTGCTTTCGGCCCGCAATTCCGCGGCTGACATCGAAGCGGCCTTCGACGGGGTGGATCTGGTGATCACCACCCGGCTGCATGGCTCGCTGCTCGCCCTGGCGGCCGGTGTGCCCGTGATCGCCGTGGATCAGATCGCCGGGGGCGGCAAGCTCACCGAGGTGCTCAGCCGCACCGGCTGGCCCCACCTCTTCCCCGCTGAGGCCTGCAGCCCGGATCAACTGGCCGCCTTGATGCGCGGTTGTCTGGAGGATTGCCCCCTGGAGGCGATCGCCGCCAGTCAGGCGCGGATGCTCCTGCTGTCCCGCCAGGCGCTCCAGGCCTCTGTGGCCCTGGTTCAGGAAAAGGCCGGCTGAGGGCTGTGTGGGAGTGGCTGATGGCTCGGGATGGTGAGGCGAGACTGGGACCCCGGTTGAGCCCCTGGCGTCCCAGGACCGGCTGGGGCCTCCTGGTGCTGATGGTGGCGGCGGCGGCACTCCGCTTTCACGACCCCGGGCACCAGTGGCTCTCCCACGACGAGGTGTACACCGCGCTGCGCACCGCCGGCTTCCCTCCTCTGGAGCCGCCAGCCCAGCTCACGGCCGGTGAGCTGCAGCAGTTCCTGCGACTCTCCGCCGACCATGGCTGGAGTGCGACCCTGCGGGAACTGGCGCGCCATCCCGAGCACCCGCCGCTCTACTTCCTGCTGGCCCGGCTGGTGCGGGAAGGATTCGGCGAGGCCATGGTCTCGGTGCGTCTGCTCTCGGCCCTGTTCAGTGTGCTGCTCGTGCCGGCGGTGTACTGGCTCGGATGGGAAGTATCGGGATCCCTTGGCCTTGCTGCCCTGGCGGCCGGCATGGCCGTCGTGTCGCCGCTGCAGCTTCTCTATGCCCAGGAGGCCCGGCCCTACAGCCTTCTGGTGCTGCTTACGGCCCTGGCCTGTGCGGGCCTGCTGCGCCTCAGACGGGGCCCGGGCCCGCTGCCGTTCTGGAGCTATGTGCTCACCCTCGTGGCGGGCCTGTACACCAGCCTGATCTTCGTGCTGGTTCCCCTCAGCCATGGCCTCCATGGTCTGCTGCCGGGCCAGCCCGCCGGCCACCGGCGCCGCTGGGGCGCCGCCATGGCGATCGCCCTGGTGGCATTCCTGCCCTGGCTGTGGATTCTGGGGGTGCGGCTGGAGGCGTTTCTGCGCCACACCGCCTGGCTGCGGGTGGTGCCGCCGGCCCCGCCGGATGCCTGGCTGCGGGGGCTGCACTGGAGCGCCCCCTTCGTGGATCTGGGTGGGCAGCCGCCGCCGTGGTGGCCCGCTGCGGCACTCACGGTGGTGCTGGCCCTGGCGGGGGCTGGCGCTCTGGTCTTGGCGCGGCGAACGACGTCGCCGGGATGGTCGCTGCTGGTGTTGCTGCTGTTGCTCAATCTGCTGGTGCTGGAGGCCGGCGACCTGGCCACCGGCGGCAGACACGCCCAGATGACCCGCTACCTGCTGCCGGGCCTGCTGGGCGCCCAGATGCTGGTGGCTGGCGCTCTCTGGGGCCTGGTGAGCGTCAGGGGGAGCCGCCCGGCCGGGGTGCTGCTGCTGGTGGCCGCGCTGCTGGCAGGTGCCCTGTCGTGCCGCTCCATCCTCGCGGCCGACACCTGGTGGCATCAGTACCGCCTGTACAGGCCCACGCGCGTGCAGGCGGCCCTGTGGGCTCACCCCGGCAGCCAGCTGCGGCTGGTGCGCTCGCCCACCAGCCTCGGCGAGGCCATCGCCCTGGCCCAGCGCCTGGATCCGGACACGCCCCTCTGCTTCGTTGCGGCCCCGCTCAGCTCCGGGGCTCCTGGTCCTCCTGCAGCGGCCGTGGTGCAGGCGTCCGATCTGGGGCAGGTGGTCCTGCCAGCAGACGGCGCAGGTAGCTCCGCCAGTTGCGCAGGGCCTTGAGGGGCAGCTCCGCCAGCTTCAGCCGCAGCAGCACCAGGGCTGCCACCAGACCATCGGCCTGTCCGCGGGCATGGCGCCCCATCAGAGCTTTGAACCGTCCGTGGTAGTGCACGCACAGCAACCGCACCCGCCGGCCGTCGTGCCGCCGGAAGCCATAGGCGCGGCCCTGCTCGAAGACGAGCCGCTTCCAGGGGCGCACCAGCAGCGGCAGCGGATTCACCGCCTCGAAGCCCCGCACGTGTTCGATGCAGCTGTCGTAGATCGCCGGCTCCTCCCCCAGCCGCTCCCGGATCAGCACCGGCCGGGCCGTGGTCATGGCCCAGGCGTGCCAGAGCGACATGTCCGAGATCCAGTGGCGGCCGAGCCGCTTCTGGTTGCGTTGCTTCAGCTCCTCCAGGCGGTGTTCGCTGGCGTAGGTGGCGCTCACCAGGGCGCAGAACTCCTCGAGGGCCTCGCGCCGCTGGATGAAGGTGCAGTGGGGCAGCGCCCGCTGCCCGTCCCAGTGGTTCAGGGCCACGGCGTAGGCGGCACACCGCTGCGCCTCCTCGGCTGCATCGCAGAACAGCAGCACGTCGGAATCGAGGGCCAGCACCCGCTCGAACCCCTCCAGCTCCATCACGGCCAGCACCACGAACCAGCGCTCGATGCAGAAGCGCTCCCACAACAGGCTCTGGGACGGGCTGTAGTGGCGGTAGCAGCGCAGGAACTGGGTGTGGGCGGCGGAGCGGGGCAGCTGGTCGATGGCCACGAAGCGGTCCACGGCGAAGGCGGCATTGCTGGCGTCGCCCGCCAGCACCACGGGCACATGGGGATTGCAGCGCCGGGCCTGCTCCAGGCACACCGCCAGGTAGGGACTGGCCGAGCGGTGCACCACCACGATTCCGAACTCCGGCGCTCCGCTCACAACGGCTGGTCCAGCACCCACTGGTTCCGGTCATGGAAGTCCGCGGCCCCGCGGGGATGGCGCAGCGCCCAGTAGCTGAGGCTGCCGTGGCGGTCTTCCAGCACGGCACTCACCTGCCAGTCGAGGCACGCCACAGCCTTCCAGCCGCGCGGCAGCGCACAGCGCAGATTCAGCTCCAGGCCCTCGGGGCTGCTGGTGCACCGGAACGGCAGGCTGCGGTAGTCGGGAGCGGGCCGCAGCCCCTGCCGGTAGCCGTCGAGGGCGTACACAGTCCAGGCGCCGTGGGGGGCGAGGTTGAACTCCAGGTAGTGCGGCTGGCCGGCGGGGCCCACGAAACACTCCAGGCAGGTGTGCTGCCAGAGCCCGTCGCGGCGCAGGCCCTCGGCGCCGGCGGTGGGGGCGTCCGGCAGGAGTTCGGGGATGGCCAGGCTGGCCACACCGTTGCCGGCACCGTCCCCGGGGTCCCGGTCGCGCACCAGCAGCGCCAGCTCCAGCACCGGAGCGCCCTCCCCCGGCATGGCCGCCGCCAGCGTGAGCTGGCCGTCGATGGTCACGGCCGGTCCGCCGGCCTCGAAGGGCACCAGCCGGAAGGTCTGGCGCGCCATCAGCGCAGCTCCTCGATCAGGGCGTTCAGGGCGGTGTCCTGGGCCTCGATGCTTTCGGTGAGGCGGAACTGCACCAGGGCCCGTTCGAGGTTGTGACGCGGATGGCTCACCTTGAAGTAGCGGTTGCCGGCCAGATGATCGGTGAAGAAGCGCAGGCCCAGCTCGAAACTGATCAACCGGGCCGCCACGGGGAGGTGGTCGAAATCGGCGGCGGTGAGGAAACTGCGGGCCTGCTCCAGATAGCCCCCCAGAATGGCGCGGCAGCGATCGAGATCGAACACCACCGCCTCCAGATCGCGGCTCTCCTCTCCCGCCGGGTTGCAGCCGGAGCGCAGGCAGTCCCCGATGTCGTAGTGCACCAGCCCGGGCTTCACCGTGTCGAGATCCACCAGGGCCACGGCGCGACCGGTGGCGGTGTCGAGCATCACGTTGTTGACCTTCGGATCGCCGTGGATCGGCCGCAGCTGCAGCACCCCTGCGGCCTTGGCCTGCTCCAGCACCCCGGCCAGGGCCCGCCTCTGGTTCACGAAGGCGATGCAATGGTGCTCATCGGCGTCGAAGCGGTGCTGGGGCGTCCGCCCCGTCAGGCCGGCGTGCACCTGATCGAAGCTGGCCAGGTAGCCCGGCGTGATGTGGAAGCCCTCCAGGGTGTCGGCCAGCTGCCGGCAGGGCAGATCGTGGATCAGCCGGTGGAAGGTGCCCAGGCCCCGGCCCAGTTCGGCCGCATGGTCGAGGTGGAGCACCGTGTCGTGGGTGTTGGCCTGGTCCACATGGCTGAGCATCCGCCACACCCCCGACGGATGCCGGAGCTGGAAGGCCGTGGCGTCGCGCAGCGGAATCGCCTCGGGCAGTTCCCAGCGTCTCTCCGGCGTGGCCGTCAGGGGGGCCCGGCCGGCCACATGGCGGTTGAGGGCCACGATGTTGGCCATCACCTGCTCTGGGTGGCGAAACACGCGGGTGTTGAGGCGCTGCAGCACGAAACGCTGTCCGCTCTCCGTCTCCACCCTGAAGGTGTCGTTGACGTTGCCGTTGCCCAGGGGTGTGACGGCGCTCACCGCTGCCGGCAGGGCAAAGCGGTCGGCGATGCCGCGCAGGTCGCTCAGCGTGCACTCCATCGCCCCATCCTGCCCAAGGGGCTGACCTGGCCCGGCAGCCCCTCGGTTCAGCCGCTGGAGGCCGCCAGGCCCGAATGACGGATGAGGGCTTCGCTGCTGGGCTGGCGGCCGCGAAAGGCCTCGAACACCTCGGCCGGGGAGCGGCTGCCCCCCAGGCTGAGAACCGTGTCGCGGAAGCGGCGGCCCGTGGCCACGATCGCCTCCTCCTGCTCCAGACCCACTTCCTCGAAGGCGCTGAAGGCGTCGGCGCTGAGCACCTCCGCCCACTTGTAGGAGTAGTAGCCCGCGGCATAGCCGCCGGCAAAGATGTGGCTGAAGGCACAGAGGAAGGCATCCTCGGGAATCGGCTCCAGCACCGTGGTGCTGCGGGCGATGGCACGACGCAGCTGCTCCGGGCTCTGGCCCCCATCCGGCGTCCACTGGCTGTGGAGGCGCAGGTCGGTGAGGGCGAAGTGCACCTGGCGCAGGGTGGCGGTGCCCCCCATGAAGGTGCGGGCGGCCAGGAGCTTCTCGTATTCCCGTTCCGGCAGGGGCTCGCCGCTTCGCCAGTGGCGCGCCATTCCCATCAGCGTGGCCCGGTCGTAGCACCAGTTCTCCATGAACTGGCTGGGCAGCTCCACCGCATCCCACTCCACGTTGTTGATGCCGGCGGCCTGGGCCCGCTCCACGGTGGTGAGCATGTGCTGGAGTCCGTGGCCGAACTCGTGGAACAGGGTCTCCACCTCCTCGAAGGTCATCAGGCTGGGGGTGTCCCCCACGGGCGGGCTCTGGTTGCAGATCAGGTAGGCCACCGGCAGCACGGTCTCGCCGGATGGGGTGCTCGAGCGGCCCAGGCATTCGTCCATCCAGGCGCCGCCGCGCTTGCTGCCCGGCCGGCTGTAGGGATCGAGGTAGAAGCCGGCCAGGGGGGTGCCGTTGCCGGCATCCAGCACCCGGAAGTAGCGCACATCGGGATGCCAGAGGGGCGCCTCCCCTTCGGTGCTCACGATGCGGATGTCGAACAGGCGCTGGCAGAGGCCGAACAGGCCCTGCAGCACCTGCTCGAGTGGGAACCAGGGACGCAGGGCCTCGGCATCGAGGTCGAACGATTCCCGGCGCAGCACCTCGGCCCAGTAGCTCACGTCCCAGGGTCTGAGGGCGTCGGCTTCGGGGGCGCCATGGCGCCGGGCACAGGCTCTGAGGGCCTCCAGCTCCGCCTCGGCCACCGGGAACGCCGCCGCCCGCAGTTCTTCAAGCAGCTGCTCCACGTCCGCCACGGATCCGGCCATCTTCGTGGCCAGGCTCACCTCGGCCCAGTTGGCGTAGCCCAGGCGGCGCGCCTGGTCCCGCTTGAGGGTGAGGATCCGCTCGATCAGCGGGCCGTTGTCGAGCTCACCGCTGGAGGCTCGGCTCACATGGGCGCGGTAGACGGTTTCGCGCAGGTCCCGCCGCTGGCTGTACTTCAGGAACGGCACCACCCGTGGCATGTCCAGCCCCAGGCGCCAGCCCTCCTCCCCGGCTTCCCGCGCGGCCTGGGCCAGCAGCTCGCGCAGGCTGTCCGGCAGCCCGGCCAGCTCCTCCTCGCGGGTGAGGGTGAGGCTCCAGCCGTTGGTGGCATCGAGCACGTGGTTGCCGAAGGTGCTCGCCAGGCTGGCCAGCTCGGCGGTGGCGGCGTTGAAGGCATCCTGCTCGGCCCCCTCCAGCCCCACGCCGCGCAGCTGCATGTCGAGGCGCTCCGCTTCCAGGATGCGCAGCTGGGTGGGATCGAGGTGCGCAGGATCACCGGGCTGGCTGGCGGCGTGCTGCTGGGCCAGCGTCTCCAGGGCCCGGTACACCACCCGGCTCTGGCCGGCGCGACTGCCGAAGGCCACCACGGCCGGCTGCTGCTGCTGGTAGGCCTCCCGCAACTCGGGGCTGTTGCACACGCCGTGCAGGTGGCTCACTACCCCCCAGCTCCAGCGCAGCCGCTCGCCGAGGCGCTGGAGCGGATCCATCACGCTCTCCCAGTGCAGCGCGGCCTCAGGCTGGGCCGGCTGCTGCTCGAGCCGGTGTTCCAGCGCCGTGAGCTCCGCGTCGAGCTCCTCCAGCAACCGGGGCATGGCCGCGTTGATCTGCTCCGGGGTGATGGCTTCGAAGGCCGGCAGACCCTGGCCGGCGAGCAGGGGCTGAACTGCGGTGGCGTTGCCCATCTCCAGGGGTCATCTCACGCCATTTCAGCGGATGCCGCCCGCCGGCGTGGTTCAGCCGATGGGGGGCAATCCGTCCAGGGCGATGCTGCTGACACTGGCCAGCTGGCTGGCGAGAGCGTTGGTGCTGGCTTCGTAGAAGTCGATGGCGACCCGCGGCCAGAAGCCGATCACCAGGGTGGGCACCAGCAGGGTGAGGCCGATCAGCAGCTCCCGGGGCTTCATGTCGCCCACCACCGCGAGGGCGGGAATCCTCGGCCCGAAGAACACCCGCCGGCAGAGGCTCAGCAGGTACACCGGCGTGAGCACCAGGCCGATGGCGGCGAGCACGATCGTGATCACGCGGAAGCCGGTGGTGAAGCCGTCGTTGGCGGTGATGCCGAGGAACACGGTGATCTCGCTCACGAAGCCGCTCATGCCGGGCAGGGCGAGGGAGGCCAGGGAACTGGCGAGGAAGAAGGCGAACGTGATCGGCAGCGCCTTGGCCAATCCACCCATGTTGGGAATGGAGAGTGTCTTGGTGCGCTCGTAGAACACGCCGGTGACGAAGAACATGGCGGCGGCGATCAGGCCGTGGCTGATCATCTGCAGCATCGCCCCGCTCATGCCCAGGGCATCGATCGCACCGATGCCCAGCAGCACGAAGCCCATGTGGCTCACCGAGCTGCAGGCGATGCGCCGCTTCACGTTGTCCTGGGCGAAGGCGTTGAGGGCGCCGTACACGATGTTGACGATGCCCAGCACGATCAGGGCCGGTGCCAGGGTGAGGTGGGCCTCCGGCAGCATCTGCACGTTGAAGCGCATCAGGGCATAGCCCCCCATCTTCAGCAGCACCCCCGCCAGCAGCATCGAAACGGGCGCGTTGGCTTCGCCGTGGGCATCGGGCAGCCAGGTATGGAGCGGGAACATCGGCAGCTTCACGCCGAAACCGATCAGGAAGCCGGCGTAGCAGAGCAGGCCGAACACTCCTCCGGGGCTGCGGGCTGCCAGGTCGGAGAGGTTGAAGCTGAAGCTGTCGCCGGAGAAGGCCAGGGCCAGGCCACTCACCAGGATCAGCAGGGACGCGGTGGCCGTGTAGAGGATGAACTTGGTGGCGGCGTACTGGCGCTGCTGCCCTCCCCAGATGGCGATCAGCAGGTAGACGGGCACCAGCTCCAGCTCCCAGGCCAGGAAGAAGAGGAGGAAATCCTGGGAGAGGAACACCAGGCCCTGGGCCGAGGCCTGCACCAGCATCAGGGCGAAGTAGAGCCGGGTCTTGCGGTTGATGTTCCAGCTGGCCGCCACCGAGAGCAGGGTCACCAGGCCGGAGAGCACCACCAGCGGGGCCGAGAGTCCGTCCGCTCCCAGGGACCATTCCAGGCCGAGGGCCGGCACCCAGCTGACCCGCTCCACCAGTTGCAGGCCACTGCTGCCGCCGTCGAACCGCTGGCTGAAGCACACGAGCATCAGCCCCAGATCCACCAGGAGCGTTCCCAGCGCCAGGGTGCGGGGCCAGCGGGGATCGCTGCCATCCCCGGGCAGCAGGGGCATCAGCAGAGCCATGGCCGCCGGCAGCAGCACGATCAGGCTGAGCCAGGGGAAGGCGGCGGCTTGGAGGGGGAGGGCCCCGAAGGACAGCCCGAAGGACAGCGGGAAGGACGCGACCAGCTGAGCCAGGTTGGCGTCCATCCCGAATCAAATCATGGTGTGGTGCAACTTATCAGTCTCGCGATGGCGGCTGGGTAGATGTACTCAGGCGCCGCCGCTCATCCGGCGCCGCCCGCGGCCGGCACCCGATCGGGCAGGGGCTGCCAGTGGGTGCCCTCCTGCTGCACCTGGAGCACCTCGGCGCGCGATTCCACACCAGCGTGGTACCAGGCCCGCACCATCGCCCGGCGCACCTCCTCCGCCACGTCACCGGCCGGACACAGGGCCAGCAGGCTGGGGCCGGCGCCACTGATCACGCACCCCCAGGCCCCGGCCTCCAGGGCGGCCTCCCGCACCTGGCGGCCTCCGGCGATCAGCCCCCAGCGGTAGGGCTCGTGCAGCCGGTCGTGCATGCCGTCAGTGATCAGATCGCCGTTGCCCGTGCGCAGCCCCTGCAGCAGCAGGGTCAGGGCTCCGAGGTTGGTCACGGCGTCGCCCACCGGGATGGCCTTGGGCATGGCACGCCGGGCCTCGCTGGTGGTGAGCCGGATGGCCGGGATCGCCACCACAGCCACCACCTCGGGGGCCCACTCGCAGCGCACCACCCGCCAGCGGTGCGAGGCCGCCTTGGCGGTCATGCACAGACCGCCCACGAGTGACGGCACCACGTTGTCGGGATGGCCCTCGATGTCGATCGCCAGCTCCAGCAGTTTCTCCTTGCTCAGCGGCTCCCCCACCAGGGCGTTCGCCCCCATCAGCCCGGCCACGATCGCCGTGGCGCTGCTGCCCAGACCCCGGGCCGGCGGTACCGCCAGCCGCACCCGCGCCTCCAGCCCCACCGGTTCCTCCTGGGCCTCCTTCCACACCCGCTGAGCGGAGCGGTACACGAGGTTGTCCGGCCCGCCGCGCAGGTGGGAACCCTCGGGACCTTCGATGATGAGGTCGAAGCGGGAACTGCCGCCCTCGATGCAGCGCATCTCGAATACGTTGTCGAGCGCGAGGGCCGCCCCGAGGCAGTCGAAGCCGGGTCCCAGGTTCGCGGTGGTGGCAGGCACGTGCACCACAACCCCTTGGCCGATGCGGGGGCGCACCATCGGTATGACTCCGGCTCGCCCCAGTGTCTCAGCTCACCAGCATCCGGGCGCGGCAGGCGGCGCTGAACTGACCGATGGCCGGATCGATCACCGCCGTGATCGGAATGGCGTCCAGCAGGCGCGCGAGCCTGCCCTTGGCGAGGAAGGCCTGGCGGAAACCGCTGCCCTTCAGCGGCTCCAGCAACTTGCCGGCGGTGCCGCCCGCCAGCCAGATCCCTCCCCTGGCCAGAGCTGCCAGGGCCAGGTCTCCGCAGACGCTGCCGTAGGCCCCGAGCCAGAGCGCCAGGGCCTCGCTGGCGATGGGATCGCCCTCCGCGGCGGCGGCGGCAGTGGCCGCAGGCAGATCGTCGCCGGCCTGGCGGAGGGGATGGCAGCCTTCGGGGTCGTGCTCCTGGAGCAGCCAGCGGGCCACATGGCCCAGGCCCGTTCCGCTCACCACCCGCTCGATCGAGAGGCGCTCCACCCCCAGATCCCGCTGCAGCCATTGCTTGAGCGCCCATTCCTGCTCCGAGCGGGGCGCGAATTCGGCATGGGCCGCCTCGCTGGCCACGGCGGTGAGCCCCTGCGGGCCCGGCAGCCCGAAGGCCACCCCCAGGCCGGTGCCGGCGCCGAGCACCAGCAGGGGTTCGCCGTCCTGGGCGCTGCCTGCATGGATGCAGGCCTGCTGCTGCGGCTGCAGGTGGGGCAGGCCGTAGATCAGCACGGCAAAGTCGTTCACCAGATCCACCCGGCCGATGCCGGTGTGTTGGCTGAGGTTCGATTCCGACAGTTCCCAGGGCAGGTTGGTGAGGCGCGCCCGCTCACCCTCCACGGGCCCGGCCACGGCGAAGCAGGCGGCGGCAGGAGGAGACGCGCCACCCAGGAAGTCCTGCACCATCGGGGCCAGATCGGGCCAGTCGGCCGAGACGTAGCGCTCGCTGCGCTGCAGCTCCAGCTGGTCGCCATGGCTGGCGTAGAGCGCCAGCAGGGTCTTGGTGCCACCGATGTCGCCCGCCAGCAGGCTGAGGGGCTGCGCGTCTGCGTGCATCCTCAGGCTTCGGCGACGGCCGTGAGGGCCAGCCCCGCCGCCCGGTCCTGGTTGGCCCGCAGGGCGGCCTCCAGCAGGGTCGAGGCGGCCACACAGCCCAGATCGCCATCCCGACGGCTGCGCAGGCTCACGCTCCCCGTCTCGGCCTCCTTGGCGCCGATCACCCCGAGCACGGGGATCTTCATCTGCTCGCCGTTGCGGATCAGCTTGCCGAGGCGATCCCCCGAATGGTCGACGCTGGCGCGCACGCCGGCGCCCTTGAGCTGACCCAGCAGTTCCTCGGCGTAGGGACGCACCTCGTCGGTGACGGGCAACAGGCGGATCTGCTCGGGGGCCAGCCAGAAGGGGAAATCGCCGGCGTAGTTCTCGGTCATGATCCCGAAGAACCGTTCCAGCGAGCCGAAGATGGCGCGGTGAATCATGATCGGCCGCTGCCGGGAGCCATCGGCGGCCACGTAGTGGAGGTCGAAGCGCTCGGGCAGGTTGAAATCCAGCTGGATCGTGGAGCACTGCCACATCCGGCCGATCGCATCCTCGATCTTGAGGTCGATCTTCGGCCCGTAGAAGGCACCGCCGCCCTCGTCCACCTTGTAGGCCCAGCCCTTGCGATCCAGAGCCTCGATCAGGCCCTGGGTGGCGAGCTGCCACACGGCGTCCTCACCGATCGACTTCTCCGGCCGGGTGGAGAGGTTGATCTCGTAGCTGCGGAAATCGAACCGGGAAAGGATTCTCTCCGTGAGATCGAGAATCGCCAGGATCTCGTCGCTGATCTGCTCGGGCAGACAGAACACGTGGGCGTCGTCCTGGGTGAAGCCCCGCACCCGCATCAGGCCGTGCATCACCCCGGGCCGCTCGTAGCGGTACACGGTGCCCAGCTCGGCCCAGCGGATCGGCAGCTCCCGGTAACTCCGCAGCGTGCTGGCGTACGTGAGCACGTGGAACGGGCAGTTCATCGGCTTGAGCTGGTATTCCCGCTCATCCACCTGCATCGGTCCGAACATGCTCTCGCTGTAGAAGTCGAGGTGTCCGGAGGTCTTCCAGAGGCCGATGTCGGCCACGTGGGGGGTGTAGAGCAGCTCGTAGCCGGCCGCGAAGTGCGCCTCCCTCCAGAAGTTCTCGATCTCCAGCCGCATGCGCGCACCCCGCGGGTGCCAGAACACCAGGCCCGCGCCGGCCTCGTCCTCGATCGAGAACAGGTCCAGGTCGGTGCCGAGGCGGCGGTGGTCGCGGCGCCTGGCCTCCTCCTGGCGGCGCTTGTATTCCGCCAGCTGTTCGGGGGTTTCCCAGGCGGTGCCGTAGATGCGCTGGAGCTGGGCGTTGTTCTCGTCACCGCGCCAGTAGGCGCCCGCCACGCTCTCCAGATCGAAGGCCCGGGGGTTGAGTTCACCGGTGTTGGCCACATGGGGGCCGGCGCAGAGGTCCCACCACTCCTCACCCAGGGTGTAGAGGGTGATGGGCTCGGTGATTCCCGCCAGGATCTCGAGCTTGTAGGGCTCGTTCTGGGCCTGGATTCGCGCCTCGGCCTCGGCGCGGCTCACCTCGAGGCGCTCGAGCGGCAGCTTCCGGTTGATGATCCGGATCATCTCCTTCTTGATGGCCTTGAGGTCGGCCTCGCTGAAGGGGTCGGGACTGTCGAAGTCGTAGTAGAAGCCCGTCTCGGTCCAGGGCCCGATCGTGACCTGGGCCTTCGGAAACAGCTTCTGCACCGCCATGGCCATCACATGGCTCATGGAATGGCGGATCCGCAGCAGCGCCTCGCTCTCGCTGGTCCTGGGCAGGGTGAGCGCCGGCGTCGCCTCGGCCCCGGTGCCGGTCCCGCTCGCATCCTGATGGGGGCGGGATGCGGGCGCGGAAGCGGGCACGATGCGTCAGGGAGTGGTGAAGACTGATCCTACGCAGCCCTTCTAGGCTGATTTCATGAGCCCCTCCTCCTCGCCCCAGGAGCCCGCCGCCGATCTGCTCGACCACCTGCTGGGGTCGTTGCTGGCCGATTTCCGCGTGTGGTTCAGCCGCGGTGAGCTGCTGCTCGAACTGTGCCCCGACGAGGTGATGGCACCGCAGGAACGGCGTGCCCTGCGCCAGCGGCTCGCGGAAGCCAACAGCCAGCTGGCAGCGGCCTCCAGCCTCCGCCAGGCCGCTCCGGTGCCGATGGCCCTGGGCATGGACTCGCTGGCACCCTGGCACCAGCTGGTGATGCAGCTGTGGTCCCTCTCGGCCCGGCTGCGCAGCAGCGGTGTGGACCTGCCGCCGATGGTCTGGCCCGACCCCCCTGCCATGCCCGGCGGCCTGCTGCCCCCCGAGCCCCACGGCTGATGGTGCTGTCGCAGCGGCGTCATCTCGCCCTGGCCTACCTGGTGTGGGCCCTGGGGCTGGTGGGCGTGTGCGGCCTGCAGCGCTTCTATGCCCGCAAGCCCCTGAGCGGCACGCTTTACCTGTTCACCTTCGGGCTCTGTTTCCTCGGCCAGCTCGTGGACCTCTGGCTGCTGCCTGAACTGGTGGAGCAGGCCAACACCGTGCCGCTGCTGCGCCGAGGCCGAGGGGTGTCCACCGAGCGCCAGCTGCTGCAACTGGCCCGGATGCGGGGGGAACGGGGATTCACCCTGAACGATGCGGTGCTCAGCCTGGAGGACCATGACGCCCTGGAGAGCGAGGAGCTGCGAAGCGTGATCGAACGGCTGCTCCATGCCCACCTGCTCGATGTGGGAAACGATGAACGGGGCCGGGTGATCTACCGGGAGCCCTAGGCCGCGCGGTTCTGCTGTCGGGCCCGGGCCAGTGCCCCCTGGTAGAAGCGGGTGAGCTCCTGGCGGCTCTTCACGGGCTGTCCGTAGTAGCTGCCCCCATGCTGCGCCGGCAGGGAGGCCCATTCGGGTGCCAGGCGGGCCATCACCTCAGCGTCGAGCCCCTTCCGGTCGAACAGGTGCAGGGCTCGCCGGCGCTGAACGAGGTAGAGGGCTGCCTGGTCCTGGTTGTGGGGTTCGAAGCTGCGCAGGCCCATGCGCCGTGAGACTTCCCTCCAGGTGCCAGGAAGGAACTGGTAGGCCCCTGCGGCCGCGCTGGTGTAGCGGCGCCGCACGGTGATCTCGGGATGGCGATCCAGGCGGGAGAACAGCTGGCCGCCGTAGAGCACGCGGTAGCCCTCGGGGCGTCCACCCTTCCAGGTGCCCTCCGCGTAGCGGATCGTGTCCAGCAGGGCCCGGCGTTGCGGCGTGATCGTGAACGGCCCCTGGGCCTTCCGCGCGGCCACGCGGGTGGCGGCCGGGAGGCGGCTGGCGGCCGCGTCGAGGCGGGCGGGACCTCCGGGCAGTTCGGCCGAGGCCGCCAGGGTGGTGGGGAGTGCCGCCACCAGGCAGGCCGCGATCGCCAGGGGACGGCGGGCCGGGTGCTGGAGAAAGGAGGGCTTCAGTCAGGGATCAAGCGAGTCGCCACACGTTGCTGATCCGTGGGTGACGGCAGCTACTCCCTGGCCTGGGGAGTTGACAAAGGCATCGGCGCATGCATCCAGACCTTGGACAAGCCGTGAGACTGGTCTCCTGAAGCCCGCGAGGGCTGCCGGCACAGGCTTGGTGGTTCAGGATCGCGGCCTTGGCGAAGAGGGCGTCAAGGGGGCGTAGGGGCCCGGAAGGATCAGCGCGGCTGATCGATCCTGTCGAAAGTGTTAAGCCGCCAGCGGCATAATTTGCCCCCCTGGCCGCAGATATACCTACCCACTCAACCCTCACGAGAACCGGCAAGTCTGGCCAGGGTGGCCCGGACGGTCTTGCAACTGTCCCCCATGCGACCCCCTCCAGTGCCGGCGCAGCGAACTCCGCCGCGGGGTTTCCCTTCGCTCCGCGGCAGTCCCGGAGGCTCTGCCTGAAGGGGCCCGCTCGCCCTCAGGCCAGGGGCCTGGGTGGCAGGAAGCCCAGGGCGTCGTGGACGCGTTCCAGCGTCGCCTCAGCCACGCTCTCCGCCCGCTGGCGACCCTCCGCCAGCACCTGTTCCAGGGCCCCGGGGTCCCCCCGCCAGTTCCGGTAGCGCTCCTGCACCGGGGCCAGGGCCTCCACCAACACCTCGGTGAGCAGGGGCTTGAAGCGTCCCCACCCCATCTCGGCGCACTCGGTGGCGGCAGCCTGGCGGCCCTTGCCGCTCAGGAGGGCATAGAGGCCGAGCAGGTTGTCGGCCTCGGGCCGCTCCGGGTTGCCGAATTCCAGGCCCAGGGTGGGATCGGTCTTGGCCCGCTTGATCTTCTTGCTGATCAGTTCCGGCGGGTCCAGGAGCGTGATGCGGGAGCCCTCGTTGGGATCGCTCTTGCTCATCTTGCTGCGCCCGTCGCTGAGGCTCATCACCCGGGCCCCCTCCGTGAGAATCATCGGCTCGGGCACCTTGAGCACCGGCAGGGGTTCCCCGTCGGGTCCGGGGCTGCCGAAGCGGGCGTTGATCCTCTGCTGGGCGATGTCCCGGGCCAGTTCGAGGTGCTGCTTCTGGTCTTCCCCCACGGGCACCAGATCGGCGTCGTAGAGCAGGATGTCGGCGGCCATCAGCACCGGGTAGTCGAGCAGGCCCGCCGACACCTGATCGCCCTGCTTCAGCGCCTTTTCCTTGAACTGGATCATCCGTTCCAGCCAGTTGAGCGGCGTCACGCAGTTCAGCAGCCAGCACAGGGCGCTGTGGGCGGCCACGTGGCTCTGCACGAACACGGTGGACCGGGCCGGGTCGATGCCGCACGCCAGGTAGAGGGCCGCCGTGGTGAGGGTGGCCTCGGCCAGCTGGGCTGGATCGTGGGGCACGGTGATGGCATGCAGATCCACCACACAGAAGAAGGTGTCGTGACTGTCCTGCAGGTCAACCCAGTTGCGGATGGCACCGAGCCAGTTGCCCAGGTGCAGGGCGCCCGTGGGCTGCACCCCTGAGAGGACCCGCGGCCGTGCCATCGGCGTCAGACCTCCTGGGTTGTGGTGGGTTCATCCTCTGCCGGCTCGCTGGCTTCAGCTGTCAGGACGTTGGCGTCAGCCCTGGCGGCTTGCTCCGGCTCCACCGCCGTGACCTCCTCCCCTTCGGCGGAGGCAGTGGGGACCTCCGTCGCCGCAGGTGCCGGCTTGGGCCGGCTGGGGCGGGCGAAGGGGTCGATGCGGGGTGCCCGCTCGGAACGACCCCCGCGCGTGTCGGATCCCCGGCCCTCGGGGCCTCCCCGGCGGCCCCCACGGCCGCTGTCGCGGGGGGCCTGGCTGCGGGCCTCGTTGACCAGTTCATCGAGCTTTCCCTCCTCGAGCAGCTGGGCCACCGTGCGCAGGCAGAAGCCCAGCACCGCCACGGTGGAACGCAGCCGGAAGGCCTCCTGCACCGCCCGGGCTGCCCGCATCTCGTTGTCGCTCAACCGGATCCGGAATCCGCCGGGCTCACGGTTGCCGCCGGGTCTGCCGCCCTGGGGCGAGGGAGTGCTCGTCTCGTCAGCCATGGCGGCCATCTGGGAGTCAGGCGCAAGTGTGCCGCATCGACTGACGGGACGGCCGCAGCCACAGCAAGCGGTGCGACTCGCGGCTGGCGGACCGGGGGAGGAGCAGGAGAGGCAGGGAGCGCGGCCCGCCCTGCTCCAGCTGACGCCGGTAGCGGCTGATCAGGGCCAGGTAGTGGTTCAGGGTCCACCCCCCGCCACCAGCCTCCTGCCGCTGCCAGTAGGTGCGCTGGGCCTGCTGGCAGGCCTGCTGCCCGAACTCCTCCCAGCAGTGCAGCTGCGCCACCCAGGGATCCTCGCCCTGGCTGAGCCGCTCGCGGTAGCGCACCAGCTCCGGTGCCTCGGCGCTGGTGTCCGGCGGCACGTGGCGGCAGAGGCTGGCCACGGGCACGGCGCGCAGCCGCAGCCAGCAGCGTTCGTGCACCACCACCGGCAGCTCCCCGCTCCAGCCCGCACACTGCTCGAGCACCGCCTCCCAGGCGCGCAGCTGCTGCCACTGGCTGGGGGTGAAGCGCAGGGCAGGGTCAGCCATGGGCCCCATGGAACGTGATCCGATCACTGGCGTATTCCCGCGGTTCCAGGTGGATGTTGCAGCGCAGGGGCCCGAAGCGAGCCTCCAGGTGCTCCTCCACCAGTTCGGTGATGCGGTGAGCCGTGGGCAGGTCGTCGGCATCGACCACCAGGTGCATGTCCACGAACACCAGCTGACCCAGCACACCGCGGCTGCCGATGTCGTGGGCGTTCAGCACGCCCGGAACGGCCAGCACGGCGGCGTGGATGGCCTCCGGCGGGATGGCGATCCGATCCTCCAGCTCCGGCAGGAGTTGCTGAATCACCCGCCAGCACTGGAGCACCAGCAGCAGCAGCACAGGCAGGGCCAGCAGCAGATCCAGCCGGCCCCAGCCCCGGGTCGCGGCCATCACCAGGCCCAGGAGCACGAGCCCGGAGGCCCCGCTCCAGAGGCCCAGGCCCCGGCTGCGCAGCTGCAGCACCGGGCTGGCCAGCTGAGCGGCCCGCCGGAGGCTCCACCGCCACAACCCCAGCTGGGCCAGCAGCACCAGAGCCAGCACGGCCCAGCCGGCCGGCCCCGGCCGCAACACCGGCAGCCCGGCGGCCCCGGCCCCCTGCCAGCGGGCCAGGGCCGCCTGCAGGATCTCGACCCCCACGAACAGCGGCAGGACGCAACCGGCCAGGGCGCCGAGCGCCAGCAGCTTCTGGTGGCCGTAGGGATGGTCGCGATCCGGCCGGGCCGCTCCGATGCCGTGATGCAGCAGAGCCACCAGGGCGGCGCCACCTTCCCCCAGTCCCAGCAACCCATCGGCCATCAGAGAGAGCGAGCCGCCCAGCAGACCCAGGGCTCCCTTGACGGCGCCGATCACCAGGCCGAGTCCCAGGATCCGGGTCAGGGCCCGGCTCACCTCCGTCGCCCGCTGCGGCGGTGCAGAAAAGTAATGGAACTGTGGCCCTTGGCTCGCCACCGGAATGGCCTGCGACTGCTGTCACGCTATTGAGCCCCGGGGAGGCGTGCCGCCGCCAGGTGAGCTAAAGAGACTCAGCTCTTCCAGCAGCGTTGACGCCGCCACTGCCGTCCGGGCCAGATTCGCCGCCGCCTGCCGCGCCTGGGGCGTCTGGGGCGATGCTCCCAGCACCGGTCCTGCGCCTGCTGGCCGGGGGGCCTTCGCGCTGGTGGCCCCTCGGCCTGGCTCTGGTGGGCGGCGGTGTGGTGGTGGATGGACTCGGCCACCTCATCCACCTTCCCCTCACCACGGTTGGAACCGGTGCTCTTGCCCTGGGGGCCCTGTGGTGGTTCCGCCGCGGCCCTGCCGGCCCGATCCCGCCCGGGCGGGAGGATGTGGCCGGCTGGCTGCAGCGCCTGGAGAGCCTCCAGGAGCAGTTTCTCTGCCTCGAGACCCCGAACGCCGTTCCTGCTGCGGGTGCGGGGTCCGAAGGGGGCCGGGCTCTGGAGCGGACCCGGGCCCTGGAGGCCCAGCGCCGGCTGCTGGAGCGTCCCGGGCTCACCATCGGGGTGGCCGGGACGTCCACGGTCGCCGAGGAACGGCGGCCGCTGCTGGCCGATGCCCTGCGGGGATCGGTGCCGATCACGTTGCACTGGTCCCATCCCCTGGCCAGCTGGAGCCCCGACTGGGCCTGGTCCGAACCGTTCCGGATGGCGGAAGCCCTCCTCTACTGGCTGCGTACGCCGCTCTCCGCGGCAGACCTCCGCTGGCTCGAGGCCCTGCCCGAAGGCCTGCCGGCCTGGCTGCTGGTGGAGCACGACGCCGGCCAGGACCCCGAGGTCCTGCGCCAGGAACTCACCGCCCAGCTGGCCCTGCGCCGCGACCACCAGCTGCTGCTCTGGCAGCCTGCCGCCTTGCCGCTGGAGGCCGTGCTGGCCCCCCTGGCCCGCCAGCTCAGCCGGGAGGCGGCCCCGCTGCGTCGCCAGCGCCAGCTGCGCGGGCTGCGCCACCTTCACGACCGCTGGCAGGCCGAGCTTGAGACCCTGCGGCGCCAGCGGTTTCAGCTCCTGCAGCAGCGCACCCAGTGGCTGGTGGCCGCGGGTGTGGTGGCCGCCCCGCTGCCGAGCCTCGATGTGGTGGTGCTGGCCGTGGCCAATGGCCTGATGCTCCAGGAGATGGCGCGCCTCTGGCACTGCCCCTGGTCGGCTCCCCAGCTGCGGGCCGCCGCCACCGAGCTGGCCAAGGCCTCGCTGGCCCTGGGGGTGGTGGAGTGGAGCAGCCAGATGCTGTGCTCCTTGATCCGGCTGCACGGCGCCACCTGGCTGGTGGGCAGCGCGGTTCAGGCCCTCAGCGCCGCCTATCTCACCCGGGTGGTGGGCCGGGCCATGGCCGACGTGCTCGCCCTGTCGGCAGGGGTGCCGGAGCCCGATCTGGAGCGGATCAAGCGGGAGGCACCGCTGCTGGTGGCGCGAGCTGCCGAGGCGGAGAAGCTGGACTGGAACAGCTTTCTGCAGCAGGGCCGCCAGTGGTGGAGCGACCAGCGTCCCGCCGTAGCCGGCGGCTGAGCTCAGGACGTGACGAAATCGTTACGTGCAAAGTGAAGTTTCCCTAAGCAATCCCACGTTTGTTGTGAATCGGGCCCCAAGTGGGCTGGTTTGCGTAGCGTTTTCTGGAGCTCCTCCCTTCAGGAGCCCGTTCTCTTCCTGATCCGTCCCGGATCCTGATTTCATGACCACTGCTGTTCGCGGCAGCCGCGCGGAAAGCTGGGAAAGCTTCTGCCAGTGGATCACCTCCACCAACAACCGCATTTATGTGGGTTGGTTCGGTGTGCTGATGATCCCCTGCCTTCTGGCTGCCACCATCTGCTTCATCGTGGCGTTCATCGCCGCTCCCCCCGTCGACATCGACGGCATCCGTGAGCCCGTGGCGGGTTCCTTCCTCTACGGCAACAACATCATCTCCGGTGCTGTTGTGCCCTCCAGCAACGCCATCGGCCTGCACTTCTATCCCATCTGGGAAGCCGCCAGCCTCGACGAGTGGCTGTACAACGGTGGCCCCTACCAGCTGGTTGTCTTCCACTTCCTGATCGGCATCTCTGCCTACATGGGCCGCCAGTGGGAGCTGAGCTACCGGCTGGGCATGCGCCCCTGGATCTGCGTGGCCTACAGCGCCCCGCTCTCGGCTGCCTTCGCCGTGTTCCTGGTGTATCCCTTCGGTCAGGGTTCCTTCTCTGACGGCATGCCCCTCGGCATCAGCGGCACCTTCAACTTCATGCTGGTGTTCCAGGCTGAGCACAACATCCTGATGCACCCCTTCCACATGCTGGGTGTGGCCGGTGTGTTCGGCGGCAGCCTGTTCTCCGCCATGCACGGCTCGCTGGTGACCTCCTCGCTGCTGCGGGAGACCACCGAGAGCGAGAGCCAGAACTACGGCTACAAGTTCGGCCAGGAGGAAGAGACCTACAACATCGTGGCTGCCCACGGTTACTTCGGTCGCCTGATCTTCCAGTACGCCAGCTTCAACAACAGCCGGAGCCTGCACTTCTTCCTGGCGGCCTGGCCGGTGGTGGGGATCTGGTTCACCAGCCTGGGCATCAGCACCATGGCCTTCAACCTGAACGGGTTCAACTTCAACCAGTCGATCCTGGATGCGCAGGGCAAGGTGGTTCCCACCTGGGCTGACGTGATCAACCGCGCCAACCTGGGCATGGAAGTGATGCACGAGCGCAACGCTCACAACTTCCCGCTCGACCTGGCGGCCGTGGAGAGCACCCCTGTGGCGCTCTCGGCTCCCGCGATCGGCTGAGGCCGCTCTCGCGCCCTTCCCCCGGGACTTCCCCGGACGGCCCCCGCTGCGGCGGGGGCTTTTTGCTGCCCGAACGACGGGCGGGCAGTCTTTGTTTCAGCCCCTGTCGGTGGCGGAGGGCTCTCCGGGGTGGAGGCCAACGTTCTGTAGCGTTTCCCACAACCTGAGAGGACGTGCGGCTTGCCTGCCCCCTGTTCCGTTGCCCGCGCCAGCCGCTTCCGGCTGCGGGGCATGGTTCGTGGCTGTGCCGCCGCCCTTGTGGGCCTGCTGGCCGTGTCCTGCACCCGGAGTCCGTCCGGCCTCACCCCCGCCGGCGACGATGGCCGGCCCGTGGTGCTCACCACCTTCACGGTGCTGGCCGATCTGGCACGGGAGGTGGCGGGAGACCGGTTGCGGGTGGAGTCCATCACCAAGCAGGGGGCGGAGATCCACGGCTATCAGCCCACCCCCAGTGACATTGAGCGGGCCAGCCGGGCCGATCTGATCCTGGAGAACGGCCTGGGCCTGGAGCTCTGGGCCCGCAAGTTCACCGCCGCCGCCGGGAACGTGCCCACCGTGACGCTCACTGAAGGCCTCACCCCCCTGCCGATCGAGGAGGATGCCTACACCGGCAAGCCCAATCCTCACGCCTGGATGTCTCCCCAGCGGGCCATGCACTACGTGGACCAGGCCGCCGCGGCCTTCTCCCAGCTCGATCCCAAGGGGGCTCCCGTGTTCCGGGCCAATGCCGAGGCCTACAAGAGCCGCCTGCGTCAGCTGGATCAGGAGCTGCGCACCACCCTGGCCACCATTCCGCCGGCCCAGCGGGTGCTGGTGAGTTGTGAAGGGGCCTTCACCTATCTCGCCCGCGACTACGGCCTCAAGGAGGCCTACCTCTGGCCGGTCAATGCCGAGAGCGAGGTGACTCCCCAGCGGATGACCCGCCTGATCGCCACGATCAAGGAGCGGCAGGTGCCGACGATCTTCTGCGAGAGCACCGTGAGTGACGAGGCCCAGCGGGAAGTGGCCCGCGCCACCGGGGCCCGTTTCGGCGGCACGTTCTACGTGGATTCGCTCTCGGGCCCCGACGGTCCGGCCTCCACCCTGCTGGACCTGCAGCGGTACAACGTGGGCTTGATTCTGAAGGGACTCAACGCCACCCCAGCTCCGGCAGCGGGAGGCCAGCCGTGAGCCAGGCCAGACCCCCCATGGGCCCAACGGCTCTGAGGATTGAAGCCGACCAGCTTTGTGTGGATTACAACGGCCTCCTGGCGCTCCACGACGCCAGCCTCCGCCTGGAGCCAGGTTGCATCTGCGGGCTGGTGGGGATGAACGGGGCGGGCAAGACCACCCTGTTCAAGACCCTGATGGGCTTCCTGCGCCCCTCCCGGGGCTACATCCGCATCAACGGCGTGTCGGTGCGGGAAGCCCAGCGGCAGCAGGCGGTGGCCTACGTGCCCCAGAACGAGAGCGTGGATTGCTCGTTCCCCGTCAGCGTGTGGGACGTGGTGATGATGGGTCGCTACGGCTCCATGAACCTGCTGCGGATCCCTGGTGCCTCCGACCGGGCCGCCGTGCGGCATGCGCTGGAGCGGGTGGATCTGCTGGAGCTGCGCCACCGCCCCATCGGTGCCCTCTCCGGCGGCCAGCGCAAGCGGGCGTTCCTGGCCCGGGCGATCGCCCAGGGGGCCTCGGTGCTGCTGCTGGATGAGCCCTTCAACGGCGTGGACGTGCGCACCGAGCGGCTGATGGCGGAGCTCTTTTTCCAGTTCCGCGACGAGGGCCGCTCGATCCTGATTTCCACCCATGATCTGAGCCACGTGCGCGACTTCTGCGACCGGGTGGTGCTGATCAACAAGACGGTGCTCGCCTACGGCGAGACCTCGGAGGTGTTCACGCCGGAGAACCTGGCGCTCACCTTCGGGGGCCTGCCGCCCAATCTGATCACCGGGCCCGCTCCCCTGCCCGACAACGAACGATGAGCCTGCTGCTCACCACCCCATCGCTGCTCACCTGGCTGCTGGAGCCCATCAGCCAGGGCTTCATGGTGCGGGCCCTGCTGGTCAGTGCTCTGGTGGGTGGGGTGTGTGGCCTGCTCTCCTGCTACATGACCCTCAAGGGCTGGGCCCTGATGGGGGATGCGGTGTCCCACGCGGTGATGCCCGGCGTGGTGCTGGCCTACGCCCTGGGTCTGCCGTTCGCGGTGGGGGCCTTTGTGTTCGGGGTGGGTTCGGTGGCCCTGATCGGCTTCGTGAAACAGAAATCCCGAGTGAAGGAGGACACGGTGATCGGGCTGGTGTTCACGGGCTTCTTCGCCCTGGGGCTGGTGCTGGTGTCGAAGATCCGCAGCAACATCGACCTCACCCATATCCTGTTCGGCAACGTGCTCGGCATCTCCGCCGGAGACATCCTGCAGACGCTGGTGATCTCCAGCCTGGTGCTGCTGGTGCTGCTGGTGCTGCGGCGCGACCTGATGCTCTTCTGCTTCGATCCCACCCACGCCCGATCGATCGGCATCAACACCGGCCTGCTGCACTACCTGCTGCTGTCGGTGCTCTCCCTGGCGGCCGTGGCCGGCCTCCAGACCGTCGGCATCATCCTCGTGGTGGCGATGCTGGTCACACCCGGCGCCACCGCCTACCTGCTCACCGACCGGTTCGATCGCATGACCCTCCTGGCCGTGGCCAGCAGCGTGGTGTCCAGTGTGATTGGGGTGTATGTGAGCTACTGGAGCGACAGCTCCACCGCCGGCTGCATCGTCTTGGTGCAGACCCTGCTGTTCCTTCTGGCCTTCGTCTTTGCGCCCCGTTACGGGATCCTCCACCACCACCGCCCGTGAGTGCTCCGGCCGCCGAGCAACGCTGGCCCTGGTGGCCGCTGCTGCCCCTGTATCCCTATGGCCGCAGGCGCACCCTGGTGCGGGAACTGATCCCCGGCCAGGTGTGGAGCTTCGAGCAACTGCAGGGACTGCTCTATGTGGCCGTGCCGATCCGGATGACGGTGGTGCGTCTGCAGGAGGGTCTGCTGCTCTACGCGCCGCTGCCGCCCACGCGCGAGCTGCGCCGCCAGCTGGAACGCCTGGAGCAGCGCCATGGCCCGGTGTGCACCATCGTGCTGCCCACCAGTTCGGGGCTGGAGCACAAGCTGCCTCTGCCGGCCCTGGCCAGGGCCTTCCCCAAGGCCGAGGTGTGGGTGAGCCCGCGCCAGTGGAGTTTCCCGATGCGGATGCCCCTGGCCTGGCTGGGAGTGCCCCCCAGCCGCACCCGCACGCTGTTCGAACAGGGCCTGCCCCACACCGATCAGCTCCACTGGGAGCCCCTCGGGCCCTTGAACCTGGGGTTGGGCACCTTCATGGAAGTGGCCTGCCTCCACAGGGCCAGTGGCACGTTGCTGGTCACCGATGCCCTGGTGGCGATCGGGGCGGAGCCCCCTCCCCTGTTCGATGCCGACCCCACCCCACTGCTGTTCCATGCCCGTGACCGCGGCGATGAACCCCTCGTGGACACGCCGGAGCGGCGCCGGCGCGGCTGGCAACGGCTGGTGCTCTTCGCCTCCTACCTGAGGCCGGCGCAGCTGCAGGTGCCGGCTCTGCGGGAACAACTGGGCCAGGCGATGGCCCCCGGCCTGCGGCGGCCCCGCAGTTACTTCGGCCTCTACCCCTTCCGCTGGTCGCCTTGCTGGCAGGAGGAGTTCCAGGCCCTCGTACCGGCCGGACCTCTGAGAATGCAGGTGGCCCCATTGCTGGAGCGGCTGGTGTTTCCCCGTTGCCGTGATGCCCTGCTGGCCTGGCTGCGGCGCCTGGCCGCGCTGGAGCGGATCCGCCAGCTGGTTCCCGCCCACTACGAGGCTCCGGTGGTCTGTGATGCACTGGCCCTCAAGGCCCTGGCCGAGGAGCTGGAAGGCCGGCCGTGGGCTCCTGATGGCGGCAGCTGGCGCTTCCTGGCCGAGCTCGACCGCCGACTGTTGGCCTGGGGTGTGGTTCCGGAAACCCCTCCGATGCGTCCGGCTGCCGGACACGAGCCCTGACCCATCACGCCTGACCCATCAACCCTGACCCGGCACGTGGCCGGGATGCAAGCAGTTCAGCCTGGGCCGGCTCAGAGCTGGAGTTCGCCGGGATCGGCGTCATCGCCGGAATCCTCGGCCCCATCCCGACCGAGCAGGCTGGTCTCCAGCTCCATGCGCTGCTCCATCTGCCGCAGGAAATAGCCCGTCATCATCGCGGAGGCGAGCAGGCCGGCCAGATTCTCGCGATTGGTCTGGATCTTCACCTCGAAGTGCTCGGCCGGAAGCATGCCGAGCAGACCCTGCACGTTGTGGCGAATGATGTCCTGGATGTCGCCGCTGGCCGAGCGGGCCACCCGCTGCAACACATCCGGAGATTGTTCCTGCAGATATTGGATCAGCGAATTGCCGCTGATGGCCTCGTTGTCTGTCGTCAGGAACTCCGGGTTGAACATTTCCGGTGTGCTCCGCGTCACCAGCAAACCTTAACCCAGCTGTCGCGGTGGCACCGGTTCGGTTGCCGTGGGGGAGAACCGAATGGCTCCGAAGCGTCGCAGCGGCCAGTAGCGCCAGACGGCGCTGCCGATCAGCTGCTCCTCCGGCAGTGGGCCCCAGAGGTGGGAATCGAGACTGGCATTGCGGTTGTCCCCCAGCACCAGCAGGTGGCCCGCTGGCACGGTCACGGGTGCCAGCGCATAGGCCATCGGCTCGGCTGCCCAGTCGTCCGCCACGGCGGAGCCGTTGCGCCACAGCCGCCCCTGACGCACCTCCACCTGATCACCAGCGACGGCCACCACCCGTTTGATCAGGGCGGCATCGGCCCGGTAACCCGCCGCCTGCAACACCGGCGGCGGGTGGAACACCACCACCGTGCCCACTGGCAGAGGGCGGTGCAGACGGGTGCGCACCTTTTCCACCAGCACCCGATCCTGCAGCTGCAGGGTGGGGAGCATGGAACCGGAAGGAATCCAGCGGGGTTCCAGCACCGCCCAGCGCAGCAGCAGGGCCACCGCCACCCAGGCCAGCACCGGCAGCAGCTGGCGCCGCAGGCCCTGCAGCGGCGAGGGGCTCGGGGAGGACAAGGCGACAGGGAGGATGGACGCCCCATCCTGCAGGTCCTGGGTTGGATCTGGCCCGCCGCAATCTCGAAGCTGCCCTGCTGCTGCTCCAGGCCCTGGTGCGGCAGGGGCTGGGGCTCGTGGTGCTCTGCCCCGGCAGCCGCTCCGCTCCGCTGGCCGTTGCGGCCGCTCTGGTGGAGGGGGAACAGCTGCAGCTGCACACCGCCGTGGACGAGCGTTCGGCGGCCTTCTTCGCCCTGGGCTGGTCGCGCGCGGCGGGACGGGCCGCCGCCGTGATCACCACCTCAGGCACGGCGGTGGCCAACCTGCTTCCCGCCGTGGTGGAGGCGGATTTCGGCACCATCCCCCTGCTGCTGATCACGGCGGACCGCCCCCGGCGCCTCCAGGGCTGTGGCGCCAACCAGACCGTGAATCAGCAGGACTTCCTGGCCTCCAACGTGCGGGATCTGCTCCGCGGTGATGGGGACGGCCTGGCGCTGATGGCTCCCCAGGCCCTGGAGCAGCTGGCGGCCCGGGCCATGGCCGCCACGACCCAGCAGCCCCCCGGCCCGGTGCACGTGAACCTGCCCATCGAGGAGCCGCTCCATGCCGATGCCGCCACGCTCCGGGGCCTCAAGCTCTCTGACGTCACGGTCGAGGCCCCGTCCAATCCGGCGGCGGCTGCCAGCTCCGCGCTGCCGGGCATCGGCCTGGGGGGACTGGATCCTGATGCCCCTGGCCTGGTGGTGGCCGGGCCATGGCGCGGCCTTCCGCAGGGGTGGCCTGCCTTCTGTGAGGCCCTGCGGCTCTGGCAGCAACGCACCGGCTGGCCGGTGCTCGCCGATGGACTCAGTGGGTTGCGGGGGGAAGCCGGGCTTGTCCTGGTGGGCTGTGCGGATCTGTGCCAGCAGCCTGCCGCCGCTGGGTTGCTGGCCCCGCAGGTGCTGCGGCTCGGTCCTCTGTCGGCCAGCCGCCGGCTGCAGGAGCTGCTGCGCGGCTGCGCCGGTCGCCAGCTGCTGATCAGCGAAGCCGAGCCCCGCTGCCTCGATGCCCTGGCCATGGACTGCCCCCAGTGGCCCGGGGGACTGGCCCGCTGGTGGCAGCAGCTGCCGACGGCGGCGCGGGAAGGAAGCCCCGCTGCGGCCAGCCTGGCCCTGGCCGACCGTTGGTGCCGTCTCGAAACCACGGTGCAGGCACACCTGGGCGAGGCCCTGGCACCGCCAGCCTGGGGGGAGCCGGCCATTGCCCGCCAGCTCAGTCTTCTGCTGCCCGCCGGCCTGCCCCTGGTGATCGCCAACAGTTCACCCGTGCGGGACTGGGACAGCTTCACCCCCGCGTCTGCCCCGGCCCGGCCGGTGTTCTCCTTCCGCGGCGCCTCCGGCATCGACGGCACCCTGTCGCTGGCCTGCGGCGTGGCGGAGGCCTGGGGCGAGGCGGTGCTGCTGAGCGGCGATCTGGCGCTCCTGCATGACAGCAACGGCTGGCTCTGGCATCGGCGCCTGCGGGGGCGGCTCACCGTGGTGCTGATCGACAACGGCGGCGGCGGCATCTTCGAGCAGCTGGCGATCCGCCCGGATGGCGAGACAACGCTGGACTTCGAGCGCCTGTTTGCCATGCCCCAGGCCGTGGATCCCCTGCGGCTGGCGGCCGCCCATGGCGTGCCGGCCCGGAGCGTGGCCATCGCGGCGGAGCTGCCGGCGGCCCTGGCCTGGGCGCGCGCGCAGCCGATGGCGTTGATGCGGTTGGCCACCGACCGCCGCAGGGACGCGGCCTGGCGTCACGATCTGCGCAGAATGGCCACCGCCCTGGCGCCGCGTTCATGACCGCCGACCCTGTCCACTGGCGCGAGGCCGGCAACTACGAGGACATCCGCTTCGAGCTCTGCGAGGAGGGGATCGCCCGCATCACAATCAACCGGCCCCACAAGCGCAACGCCTTCCGGCCCCGCACCGTGCAGGAGCTGTGTGACGCCTTCGCCCGGGTCCGGGACAATCCCCGGGTGGGGGTGGTGCTGTTCACCGGTGCCGGTCCGGCGGCCGATGGTGGCTGGGCCTTCTGCGCCGGTGGGGATCAGAGCGTGCGGGGGGACGGGGGCTATGTGGGTGACGATGGCCTGCCCCGGCTCAACGTGCTCGACCTGCAGCGGCTGATCCGCAGCCTGCCCAAGGTGGTGATCGCCCTGGTGGCGGGCTACGCCATCGGCGGCGGCCAGGTGCTGCACCTGCTCTGCGACCTCTCGATCGCGGCGGAGAACGCCCGCTTCGGCCAGACCGGCCCGCGGGTGGGCAGCTTCGACGGCGGCTTCGGCGCGGGTTACCTGGCCCGCGTGGTGGGGCAGCGCAAGGCGCGGGAGATCTGGTTCCTGTGCCGGCAGTACGACGCCCACGAGGCGCTGGCCATGGGCCTGGTCAACGCCGTGGTGCCGCTCGAGGCCCTGCAGGAGGAGGGTGTGCGCTGGGCCCGGGAGGTGCTGCAGCACAGCCCTACCGCGATCCGCTGCCTGAAGGCGGCGTTCAATGCCGAGACCGATGGCCTGGCGGGAATCCAGGAGCTGGCGGGCCAGGCCACCCACCTCTTCTACCGCACGGCCGAGGGGCAGGAGGGGCGCGATGCCTTCCTGGCCAAGCGCCAGCCCGACTTCTCCGACGCCCCCTGGTTACCTTGAGCCTCTGCAAGGCCCGGACCACCCTTCGATTCCAGTGGCGCCCTCTCCGTTCCCGAGCCCCGAGGTCCGCTCCGTGCTCCGGTCGCTCCCGGGGTTGGTGCTGGCCCTCAGCCTCCAGGCCCTGCCGTTGGGGGGCGCGGGGGCCCTGGCCCAGACCGCAGGCCCTGCAGTGCCCGGATCCCGGGAGGTGGTGCTGGACCGCCGTCAGCGCCACGTGCGCGTGCTGGAGGGCGGCCGTGAGCTGCGCCGCTTTCCCGTGGCCGTGGGGCGGCCCGGCTGGGAGACCCCGGTGGGACGCTTCGCCGTGATCGAGCTGGTGCGGGATCCGGTGTGGGAGCATCCGGCCACGGGGCAGAAGGTGCCGCCGGGTCCCAGCAACCCGCTCGGCAGCCGCTGGATCGGCTTCCACCGCGATTGCCGCGGCCGGCGGGGCTTCAACGGCCGCAACTATCTGGTCGTGGAGGGCTGCGTCAGCGCCGGCTTCCACGGCACGCCGAACCGGGAGAGTGTGGGTCAGGCCGTGTCCCACGGGTGCGTCCGCCTCTTCGATGAGCACGCCCGGGAACTGTTCGAGCTGGTGCGGATCGGCACCCCGGTCACCGTTCTGCCGTAGCAGACACCGCCTTTACAGTTGCGCCCACCTCGGGCCGGACAGCATGCGGGTTTTGTTTGCAGCCGCGGAGTGCGCCCCCCTGATCAAGGTGGGAGGCATGGGTGACGTGGTGGGATCCCTGCCCCCCGCTCTGGCCCAGCTCGGCCACGACGTGCGCATCATGATGCCCGGCTACGGCCGGCTCTGGTCACGGCTGCCCATTCCCTCCGAACCAGTGTGGCGCGGCCACACCATGGGCAACGACTTCGCCGTGTTCGAGACACGTCATCCCACCAACGGGCTGCCCCTCTTCCTGGTGGGTCATCCGGTGTTCGATGCCGAGCGCATCTACGGCGGCGACGACGAGGACTGGCGCTTCACCTTCTTCGCCTCCGCCACGGCGGAGTTCTGCTGGCATCACTGGAAGCCGCAGGTGCTGCACTGCCACGACTGGCACACCGGCATGCTGCCGGTGTGGATGCACCAGGACCCCGAGATCAGCACGGTGTTCACCATCCACAACCTCAAGTACCAGGGGCCCTGGCGCTGGAAGCTCGACCGGATGACCTGGTGCCCCTGGTACATGCAGGGCGATCACACCATGGCGGCGGCCCTGCTCTACGCCGACCGGGTGAATGCCGTGTCGCCCACCTACGCGATGGAGATCCGCACCCCCCAGTACGGCGAACAGCTGGATGGGCTGCTGAATTACATCAGCGGCAAGCTGCGGGGCATCCTGAACGGCATCGACACCGAGGACTGGAACCCCGCCACCGATTCCACCCTGCCGGCCTGCTTCGACGCCGGCGATCTGGCGCCGCGGGCCCGCAACAAGCAGGCCCTGCAGGAACGCTTCGGGCTCACGGTGAGCCCCCGCACCTACCTGATGGGTCTGGTGAGCCGGCTCGTGGACCAGAAGGGAGTGGACCTGCTCCTGCAGGTGGCCGATCGGGTGCTGGCCTACACCGACAGCCAGATCGTGGTGCTGGGCACCGGGGACCGGGCCTTCGAATCCGGGCTCTGGCAGATGGCGGCCCGCCATCCTGGCCGCTTCGCCGTGTTCCTCACCTACGACGACGCCCTCTCCCGCCTGATCTACGGCGGCAGCGACGCCTTCCTGATGCCGAGCCGATTCGAGCCCTGCGGGATCAGCCAGATGCTGGCGATGCGCTACGGCTCCGTGCCGGTGGTGCGGCGCGTGGGCGGCCTGGTGGACACCGTGCCGCCCAACGACCCCCTGGCCGGCACCGGCACGGGTTATGGCTTCGATCGGTTCGAGCCGATCGACTTCTACACCGCGATCGTGCGCTCCTGGGAGGCCTACCGCCACCAGGCCAGCTGGGAGGAGCTGCAGCGGCGCGGCATGGCCGTGGATTTCAGCTGGGCGCGCTCGGCTCTTGCCTATGACGCCATGTACCGCGACGTGTGCGGCGTGAAGGAGCCCACGCCGGCGGCCGATGAGGTGGAGCGCTTCTCCCAGGGTCAGGATGCCGATCCGAGCCGCAAGGGGCTGGCGGGCCTGCTGCGGCGCCGCTGAGTTGCCACAGTGTCGCCACTGAGTTGCCACGGTGTCGCATCTGCCCGCCCCCTATGTGAGTCCCTGGAAGCTGCTGGGGCGGGACCTGCGGGCCGCTGCGGCCAGCACCAGGCTGCGGCTGTGGGAGCTGTGGCGCCGCAATCGCCAGGGGGATCTGCCCCGGCCCTCCTTCTGGCCGCCGCCGCTGGCAGGTCTGTTCTGGCCGCTGGTCCTGGCCCTGGGGCTTGGTCTGGTTCTCGGCCTGGGTGTCTTGGGCGTGCGGTCCTTCGACGGTCAGCGGACCCAGCCTCGGCCCGAGCCGGTGCCGCTGGAGGTCCCTGCCGCCTTGGATCCTGCCGACGCCACGGCGGTGGAGGCCGAACCATCCGAGGGGGCTCCGAAGGCATCGGAGCTGCCCCCTCCATCCCCAGCGGCAGCGCCACGGCCATCCCCAGTGGCAACGCCAACGCCTGGAACCGGCCCAGAGCCTGATCCTGCCCTGACAGACCTGCGGCAGGCGTTCCAGGACGGCGAAGGGGGAACCCTGATCCGGGCCGTCCATCCCATCGCCGCCGCCGCCCGGCTGCGGTTGGTGCTCGACCGGCCGTTCCTGAGCCTCGATGCCCGCCGCCGGCAGCACCTGGCCGATGGCTGGCTGGAGCAGGGCCGACGGCTCGGCTACACAAGCCTCATGCTGGAGAGCGAGGGCCACCATCCCCTCGGCCGGAGTGCCCGGGTGGGTTCAGGCATGATCCTGCTCGCGCCGCTTCCCGCCGATGCCGCTCCGCTTTCACCAGCTGCCGGAGATCCTGGGAACGCCGCTGCTTGATCCGGCCTCACCCTCGCAGGACCCGGTTGCGGCCGTCAGCACCGACAGCCGGCGCCTGAGCGCGGGCGGGGTGTTCCTGGCTCTGGTGGGCGAGCGCTTCGACGGCCATGACTTTCTCGAGCAGGCGATCCAGGCCGGCAGCGCGGCTGTGGTGCTCCAGGGCGACCACCTGCCGCCGGCGAGCCTCCAGAGCCTGATGGCCCTGGCTGGTGAGCGCGGCTGCGGCCTGTGGGCCGTGCCCGACACGGTGCTGGCCTACCAGCAGCTGGCGGCGGGCTGGCGCCGCGGTTTTGCCGGGCCCGTGGTGGCGGTGACGGGGTCCGCCGGCAAGACCACGACCCGGGAGCTGATCCGAGCCGTGCTGGCGCCGCTCGGTTCGGTGGTGGCCTCCAGGGGCAACGAGAACAACGATCTGGGGGTGCCGCTCACGCTGCTGCGCCTCACCGACGCCGACCGGGCCGCCGTGGTGGAGATGGGGATGCGGGGGCTCGGGGAGATCGAGCGGTTGAGCCGCTGTGCCCAGCCGGACGTGGCGGTGATCACCAACATCGGCACGGCCCACATCGGCCGCCTGGGCAGTCGCGAGGCGATCGCCCAGGCCAAGTGCGAGATCACCACCTCCCTCCAACCCCAGGGGGTGGTGGTGATCCCCGCCGGCGACCCCCTGCTCGATGCTGCCCTGGCCGCGGTGTGGCAGGGGGCCGTGCTGCGGATCGCCCTGGCGGGTGATCCCGGCGAGGCCGAGGCGGACTGGGTGGGCCAGGAGGATCCCGCCGCCGGCAGCGTGGTGGTGGACGGCGTGGCGGTGCCGCTGCCGCTGGAGGGCCGTCACCACGCCCGCAACCTGATGCTGGCCCTGGCCGTGGCCCGGCACCTTGGCGTCGGGCCCGAGCGGCTGCAGCAGCTGCACGTGGCCCTGCCGGGCGGCCGCAGCCGCCGCCTTGCGGTGGGTGGGATTCGCCTGCTCGATGAGACGTACAACGCTTCCCCCGAGGCGGTTCTGGCCTCCCTGGAGCTGCTGGCGACCCAGGCCGGCGGCCGCCGCTACGCCGTGCTCGGCACCATGCTCGAACTCGGGGACAAGAGCCTGGCGTTGCACCGCCGGGTGGCCCGCCGGGCGATCGAGCTGGATCTCGATGGGCTGCTGATCGTGGATGGCGGCGCCGAGGGCGAGGCGATGGCAGCCGAGGCTGCCGGGATGTCCCGGCTGGCACTGGTACCCAGCCCCGAGGCGGCGGCCGCGGTGCTGCAGCCGTGGCTTGCTCCCGGCGACACCGTGCTGCTCAAAGCCAGCCGGAGTGTGGCGCTCGAACGCCTCATTCCCCTGCTCCAGCAGGCGATGGCCGACCCGGCCTGAACAGCCACGGCCTCGGCTACGGCGATCGGATCGGAGGCCCTGAAGCGCTCAACCGCTCTGGGGGCCACTCCAGTTCTCCTTCACCAGCTGCCGGGCCCGGCCCAGGGCCAGGGCGCCGGAGGGCACGTTGCGGGTGAGGGTGGAGCCTGCCCCCACGGTCACGTTCTCTCCCAGGCTGATCGGGGCCACCAGCACCGAGTTCGCACCGGTCTTGCTGCCGGCACCGATCACCGTGCGGTGTTTGCGCACGCCGTCGTAGTTGGCGGTGATCGTGCCCGCCCCCACGTTCACCCGCTCGCCGAGGTCGGCATCGCCGATGTAGCTGAGGTGGTTCACCTTCACCCCCGCACCCAGGCTGCTGTTCTTCACTTCCACGAAGTTGCCCACATGGCAGTGCTCGGCGAGCGTCGAGCCGGGCCGCACCTGGGCGAAGGGGCCGAGGGAGCAGCCCGCCCCCACCACGGCCTGGCGCACCACGCTGTACAGCGCCTGGACCCCCTCCTCCAGCCGGGAGTCCTCGATCAGGCAGCCGGGGCCGATGCGGCAGCCGGCGCCGATGCTGGTGGCACCGCGGAAATGGCACTGGGGCTCCACCAGCACATCACGGCCGAAGCGGGTGCCCTCGCTCAGGGTGCAACTGGCCGGATCCACGAAGGTCACCCCTTCGGCCATCCAGTGGCGCCGCAGCCGCTCCTGCAGGGCCGCTTCGCACTGGGCCAGCTGCAGCCGGTCGTTGATGCCGCTGATCTCGGCGGCATCGGCGACCTCCTGGTGCATGGCGGGCTCCAGCATCCCCACCGTGTCGGTGAGGTAGAGCTCGCCCTGGTCGTTGTCGGTGGTGAGGGAGGGCAGCACCGCCGCCAGCTGCGGCCAGTTGAAGCAGTAGATCCCGGCATTGATCAGGGGATTGCGCCGCTGCTCCTCGGTGCAGTCGCGATGTTCCACGATGGCGCTCACGCGACCGTCGTCAGCGGCGAAGACCCGGCCGTAGCCGCTGGGGTCATCGAGCCGGGCCGTGAGCAGCGTCACCGCCGCCCGGGTGCGCTGGTGCTGCTCGAGCAGGGCCTCCAGGGTGGCGGGCCGCAGCAGGGGCACATCGCCGTTGAGCACCAGCAGATCCCCCTCGAAGCCTTCCAGGGGCGCGAGCAGCTGCTGCACGGCATGGCCGGTGCCGTGCTGGGGCTGCTGGAGCACGAATTCCAGGCCGGGCTGCCCCGCCAGGGACGCCTCCACCCGCTCGGCCTGGTGGCCCACGATCAGCAGCTGACGCTGGGGCGCCAGATGGCGGCAGCTGGCCAGCACCCGCTCCACCAGGGTGGAGCCGGCCAGCGGTTGCAGCACCTTCGGCAGCTCACTCTTCATCCGCGTGCCCTTCCCGGCGGCCAACACGGCAACGGCGAGCATGGCGAGGAGCAGCGGCTGGGCGGAATCTACGTGGCCCGCCCGGGTCGACCCGGTCCCCGCTCCGGCAGCCCCCAGCGCCGGCGCCAGGCACTGGTGCTCCCCCGCGCTCCGCTGGCCTGGGCCCGCTGGCGAGCGGCCAGGATCTGCTCCGCCGTCGCCGTGCCGGTGGGATCCCGATAGGGCTCGGCGGCTCTGGTGCCGAGGTGGTCCCGTTCCATGGCAGAGAGCGAACGCAGCGCCGGGGAGGGCAGCAGCGGCGAGGGACTGGCGGCCGTGCCCCCGCTCCAGGTGGCAGCACCGTCATCGGCCACGCGGATGGCGGCCAGCGCCAGACCAGCGGCCTGGAGGCTGCTCCGCACCGCCGCTGCGGAGCAGTAGGTCAGCAGCCGTCCACGGGGGGCCAGCAGCCCGGCCAGACGCTGCAGGAACTCCTGGCTCCACAGTTGCGGGCAGCGCCGGGGCGAGAACGCATCCAGCAGGATGAGGTCCCAGCAGCCATGCCCCGCCACCTCGAGCGTGGGGAGCTGCTGGCGGGCATCGCCCCAGAGCAGCCGGCCCTGCCCGAATCCGGCCGACCATTGGCCTGTCTCCAGAATCTGCCGCAGCAGGCCCAGGGTGGAGGGCTGCCACTGGGCCTGGAATCCCGGTTGCTCCAGCGCCAGGGCCAGGGGCCGCCGATCCAGTTCCAGCCCCAGCCACTGCAGGGTGAGCCCGCGGCCGCTGGCCGCCTCGATCAGGGCCGCGCTGTTGTAGCCCAGCCCCACCCCCACATCCAGCACCCGCAGTTCGCCGCCGGGAGCGAGGCGCTGGAGTTCCGCAGGCCGCACGTAGGTGAGCCGGGCTTCCCGCAGCGCTCCCTCGGCGCTGTGGAAGCCCTCGCCGAAGGCCTCGCTGAAGAGGCTGAAGCTGCCATCGGCTCCGACCCTGGGCCTAAGCGGAGAGGCGCTGGAGGTCATCCCAGAAGCCGGGGTAGGACACCGCCGCGGCCTGATGGCGGTGCAGCAGGCTGTCGCCCCGGGCGATGCGGGCGGCCACGGCCAGGCTCATGGCCACCCGGTGGTCGGTTTCGCTGTCGAGCTCCGCGCCACGCAGCGCCCCGGCCCCCTCCACGGCCATGCCGTCCTCGTACTCCTCGATCCGGGCCCCCATGGCCCCGAGCTGGCGTGCCATCACCGCCAGCCGATCGGTCTCCTTCACCCGCAGTTCCGCCGCATCGTGGATGCGGCTGGTGCCCTCGGCGCAGCAGGCCGCCACGGCCAGCACCGGGATCTCATCCACCAGGCGGGGGATCAGCTCGCCGCCGATGCTGAAGGCCTGCAGCGGGCCATGCTGCACCCGCAGGTCGCCCACGGGCTCTCCGGCCACATCACGGCGATTCAGCACCGTGAGCCTGGCCCCCATCTGCTCCAGCACCTCCAGGATGCCTGTGCGGCTGGGGTTGAGGCCCACGTTCTCCACGGTGAGATCGGCCCCCGGCGTGATCGCTCCGGCCACCAGCCAGAAGGCGGCGGAGCTGATGTCCCCGGGCACCACCACGCTCTGGCCCTGAAGCGGGGCACCCGGTTGCACCGTCACGCAGGTGTTGCCCGGGCCGTCCACCACCAGGGAGGCACCGAAGGCCCGCAGCATGCGCTCACTGTGGTCGCGGCTCTGGGACGGCTCGATCACGGTGGTGGGCCCCTCGGCCGTGAGGGCTGCCAGCAGCAGGGCGCTCTTCACCTGGGCGGAGGCCACCGGGGTCCGCACGGTGGTGCCCCGCAGCGCCTGGCCCAGCACCGCCAGGGGGGCGAAGTTGCCGTCCTTGCGGCCATGAACCACAGCGCCCATGCGGGCCAGCGGCGCCCCCACCCGCCGCATCGGCCGTCCCCGCAGGGAGGCATCGCCACTCAGCACGAAATGGCGCCCGGCCCTGCCCGCCAGCAGGCCGAGCATCAGCCGCATGGTGGTGCCGGAGTTGCCGCAGTCGAGCACGTCACCCGGCTCCTGCAGCCCATCGAGGCCCACGCCCTGCACCCGCACCACCGCGCCCGCGGCGATGGGGGACACCTCCACCCCCATGGCCCGCAGGCAGGCGGCGGTGCTGAGGGGGTCTTCGGCGGGCAGCAACCCCTCGATCCGGGTTTCACCGCAGGCGATCGCGCCGAACAGCAGCGCCCGGTGGGAGATCGACTTGTCGCCAGGTACCTGTACCCGGCCCCGCAGGCTGCCGCCGGCCGGCAGGGGGAGCGGGGCGCTGCTGCTGCTGGGCTGGGCCACGGCGGAGGCTCTGCGGTGCGGGGATCCTATGGAGCGCTCCGCCCTACCCCAGCAGCAGGCCGGCATCGCCGTCGCGGCAGGCCTCGGCGCTGCGCAGATCGAACAGCAGCTCCTCGAGACTCAGCTCCTCCAGGGCCCGGCCCACCGCCCGCTCCAATCGAGCCTCGAGGGCCTGGGTCACCTGCTCGGCCGCGGAGGCCGCCAGCCCCGGATTCCGTTGGTGCTTTGGAGCCTGCAGGGCGGCGATCACCGTGGCCAGGCGGATCTCGGCCGCCGGGCGCGCCAGGCGGTAGCCGCCCAGCCGACCGCGGCGGGCCACCACCACCCCGGCGCGGCGCAGGCGCAGCAGGAGCTGCTCCAGCATGGGCTCCGGTAGCTGCTGGGCCGCCGCGAGCTCAGGGCCACTGCGCCAGCGTTCGGGAACGGTGGCCAGCTCCAGCAGGGCCCTGATCCCATCCGTGGTGCTCTTGGCCAGCATGGCGGGCAGGAGAGGCGGGCGGCTCAGGCCTGGGCCGCACAGCGCGTCAGACGTTCGAGCACGTGCTCCAGGGTGTAGCCGAAAAGAGCGGGATCCGGTGCTTCCAGTCCCACGTCAGCGAGCCCCAGCTCCTCCCAGCGGGCGTCCAGGCGGGCCTCCAGCTCCGCCGGCCGGCTGAGGGGGTCGCCCCAGGGATGGCGCCGCTCGGGGCCCACCTTGGTGGTGGCGTCGATGGCCAGACGGCCGCCCAGCCCGAGCCGCTCGCTGGCGAAGTCGAGGCTGTCGAAGGGGGTGTCGGCCAGCACGAACAGGTCGCGCTGGGGATCCACCAGGGCGCTGATCGCCCAGATCACCTGGCGCGGATCGCGGATGTTGATGCTGCGGTCCACCACCACCACGAACTTCGTATAGGTGAACTGGGGCAGGGCGCTCCAGAAGGCCATCGCCGCGCGCTTGGCCTGACCCGGGTAGGCCTTGTCGATGGCGATCACCGCCAGCTTGTAGCTGAGCCCTTCCATCGGCAGGAAGAAATCCACGATCTCCGGGATCTGGTGGCGCAGGATCGGGGTGTAGATGCGGTTGAGGGCGATCGCGAGCATGGCGTCCTCCTTGGGGGGCCGGCCGCTGAAGGTGGTGAAGTAGATGGGCTCACGGCGCTGGGTGACGCACTGGATGCGCACCAGCGGCGAGGGCTCCACGCCGCCGTAGAAGCCCATGTGGTCGCCGAAGGGCCCGTCGGCCAGCTCCTCGCCCGGGGTGATCGTGCCCTCCAGCACCACTTCGCTGTGGCTGGGCACTTCCAGGTCCACCGTGCGGCACTTGGCCAGCCGCACCCCCTCGCCGGCGTAGATGCCCGCGAACAGCCATTCGCTCAGCTGCACCGGGATCGGCGTGGCGGCTGCCATCACCAGCAGGGGATGCACGCCGATGGCGATGGCGATCTCGAGCGTCTTGCCCAGGGCCGCTGCCTTGCGCAGATGGCGGGCGCCGCCGCGCACGCTCAGCCAGTGCACCGTCATGGTGTTCACCGACTGCTGCTGCAGCCGGTACACCCCCACGTTGGGGGTGCCGGTCTCCGGGTCCTTGGTGATGACCAGCCCCAGGGTGATGATCCGGCCCCCATCCCCAGGCCAGGGGCGGAGCAGCGGCAGGGCATCGAGGTTCACGCGCTCCCCCTTGAACACCTGCTGATGGCAGGGGGGCGTGAGGTCGAGATCGGGCCGGGCCCTGAGCACATCCAGCAGCACCGAACCGAAGCGCACTGCCTCCCTGGCTCCCTTGGGCGGCCGGGGTTGCTGAAGCAGCGCCAGCCGCTCCCCCAGGGCCTCCAGCTGCGCCGGCTCCTCCATGCCCATGCTCCACAGCACCCGCTCCTGGGTGCCGAGCAGGTTGATCGCCACCGGCATGGTGCTGCCGATCACGTTCTCGAACAGCAGGGCCGGACCGCCGCAGCTGAGCACCCGGTCGGCGATCGCCGCCAGCTCCAGGTCGGGGTCCACCGATGCCTGGATCCGCCGCAGCTGGCCCCGGCTCTCCAGCAGCTCCAGGAAGCCGCGCAGATCGCGGCGGAGGCGACGGCGGGTCACGGGAACGGCCTCGGTGGCGGTCATGGACGCGGGGCAGGGAGCGGGGAGGAGGCGGGGCTGGTGCCGTGGCGAGGTCTGCGGCCCCTGGGCCGGAGCCGGATCCCCCGGTTGAAGCGCACTGTGCCGCAGCCAGGCGGTCCGCTGCGTTGCGGCCACGGGTTCCAGCGGCTGCGATCCGGCCAGAGCAGGGAGATTCCTACTGTGAGGCCCAACCTTCGGCGTCCGTCGTGCAGATCTCCTACTTCCACACCTCCGAGTGCGTGCCTCCCGTGGGGCCCGTGGCGGAGGGTGGGCCGGACGCTGCCGTCGTGATCGATGTGCTGCGGGCCACCACCACCATCGCCTGGGCGCTGCAGAACGGGGCGGAGGCGATCGAGGCCTTCGCCGACCTGGCCGCGCTGAATGCCGCCGCCGCCGCCTGGCCCCCCGAGCGCACCCTGCGGGCCGGCGAGCGGGGCGGCCAGCGTGTGGAGGGCTACGACCTGGGCAACTCCCCCCTGGCGGTGACCCCCGAGCTGGTGCAGGGCAAGCGCATCTTCATGAGCACCACCAACGGCACCCGATCGCTCCAGGCCGTGCGTCCGGTGCCCCTTCTGCTCACGGCCTGCCTGCCGAACCGCACGGCCGTGGCGCGGCGCCTGGTGGAGTCCGGCGTGGAGCGGGTGTGGATCGTGGGCAGCGGCTGGGAAGGCGACTACTCCCTCGAAGACAGCCTGGCGGCCGGTGCCGTGGCGTCGGCCGCCACGGAGCTCGCGGTGGCTCCCCACCAGGGCGTGACCTTCGGCAACGACGAGATGCTCGCGGCCCTGGCCCTCTGGCAGCAGTGGCACACCGACACCGAGACCTGCCTCCGCGCCGCCAGCCACGGCCAGCGGCTCAGCGGCCTCGGCAACCATGACGGCGACTTCGCCTGCTGCAGCGCCGTGGACAGCCTCGGCATCGTGCCGATCCAGGACACGCCGGGAGTGTTGCGGGCCAGTTGAGCCCCCTGCCGGTCTGGAGGGATCGCCCTTGGCAGCACCCCTACAGTGCGGCGGTTCGTTTTTGTCACCAGGTGAGCAGTTTTCTGGCGGCAGCGGTGCAGCTCACCAGCACGCCGGATCCGGATGCCAATTTCGCCGCCGCCGAGGAGCAGATCGAGCTGGCGTCCCGCCGCGGCGCCGAGCTGGTGGGACTGCCCGAGAACTTCGCTTTCATGGGGGAGGACGAGCTGCGTCTGGAGCTGGCCCCTGCCCTGGCGAAACGCTGCAGCACGTTCCTGGTGACGATGGCGCGCCGCTACCAGGTGACGCTGCTCGGCGGCGGCTTTCCGGTGCCCTCGGGCGAGGGGCAGACCCTCAACCGGGCCGAGCTGGTGAGCACCGAGGGACAGCTGCTGGCCCGCTACGACAAGATCCACCTCTTCGATGTGGACCTCCCCGACGGCAACACCTACCGGGAGTCGGCCACGGTGCGGCCCGGTGAGGTGCTGCCGCCGGTGGTGGAGGTGCCCGGCCTGGGCCGCATCGGACTGTCCATCTGTTACGACGTCCGCTTCCCTGAGCTCTACCGCCACCTGGCCGCCGCCGGTGCCGATGTGCTCATGGTGCCTGCGGCCTTCACCGCCTTCACCGGCAAGGACCACTGGCAGGTGCTGCTGCAGGCCCGGGCGATCGAGAACACGGCCTATGTGGTGGCCCCGGCCCAGACGGGCCATCACTACGGGCGCCGCCAGAGCCACGGCCATGCCCTCGTGATCGATCCCTGGGGCACGGTGCTGGCTGATGCCGGCGATGCCCCGGGGCTGGCGGTCGCCCCGATCGACCCCCGCCATGGCGAACGGGTGCGGGCCCAGATGCCGAGCCTGCAGCACCGCCGGCCGGCCCTGTTCTGAGCCCCGTTCCAAGCCAACGTCACCCCGGCCGCCCATGACCCGCAGGCATCCCTGGAACGTGATACGCGGCCTGCTGGTGCTGGCCCTGCTGCTGGCCGACCTGCCGGCCTGGGCCTCGAGCCTGGCGGCCTGGCGCCTCACCCGAGAGGGGGCGCTGGAGCTGCGCACCAGCCCCAACGTGCGGCCGGAGGCGTTCTTCGAGGACGGCTCCCGGCTTCAGGGACCGCGGGTTTGGGTCGATCTCCCCGGCGCACCCTCCCGCACCCGCTCCATCCGGGGCAGCGGCGAGGTGCGGGAGGTGCGGATCGGCAAGCCCACGCCTACCACCACTCGCATCGTGGTGGAGTTCAGGCCCGGCACCGACCTCGATCCCGCCGACCTGCGCCTGGTGGGCACCTCCCCCGACCGCTGGAAGCTGGAGTTCAAGGGGCTGAAGCGGGTGGTGGTGTTGGGCCTCGGGGAGGGGGACCTCGACGGCACGGCGGTGGTCTCCGTCCCCCCTGCCAGCTTCCCCACCGCCAGCACCCCGCTCTCGGCCGACGGCCTGCCTGTGGTGCCGCGGGGACGGTTCAGGGTGGTGATCGACCCAGGCCACGGAGGGCCTGACCCCGGCGCCGTGGGCATCCGCGGCCTGCGCGAGACCGACGTGGTGCTGGATGTGTCGCTGCAGGTGGCGCGGCTGCTGCAGGCCCGCGGCGTCAATGTGGTGATGACCCGCACGTCCGAGGTGGACGTGGACCTGCCACCCCGGGTGGCCCTGGCCAACCGCGTCGGCGCCGACGTGTTCGTGAGCGTGCACGCCAACGCCCTGAGCATGGCCCGCCCCGATGTGAACGGAATCGAAACCTTCTACTTCTCCAGTGGCTTGTCCCGCCGCCTGGCCGGCTCCCTCCAGGGCCAGATGCTGGCGGTGTCGCCGGGCTCGCCCAATCGGGGCGTGAAACAGGGCCGCTTCTTCGTGATCCGCCGCACGGTGATGCCCTCCGCCCTGGTGGAGATGGGCTTCGTCACCGGCGCCCTCGACGCGCCGCGGCTGGCCGATCCCGCCCATCGCCGCCGCCTCGCCCTGGCCCTGGCCACTGGCATCCTCCAGTACCTGGGGGGGCGTTGATGACCCTGCTTCTGGGCCTGTTCGACAGCGGTCTGGGCGGGCTCACCGTGCTGCGCAAGGTGAACCAGCTCTATCCCCACTCCCCCTGCCTCTACCTGGGCGACACGGCCCGCGTTCCCTACGGCACCCGCAGCCCCGATGAGATCCGCGCCATCGCGGCGGAGGTGGTGCGATGGCTCCGCTGGCAGGGGGTGGGTGTGCTGCTGATGGCCTGCAACACCTCCAACGCGCTGGCCCTGGACGTGGCGGTGGCCGAAGCGGGCGTGCCCGTGCTCGGTCTGATCGACAGCGTGGCCAGCGTGATCAGCAGCGACCGGGTGGGCGTGCTGGCCACGCCCGCCACGGCCCGGAGCGGCGCCTACCGCCGGGCGATCCATGCCAGCCGACCGGACGCCCTGGTGATCGAGGTGGGTTGCCCGGAGTTCGTGCCCCTGATCGAGGCGGGACACCGCTTCTCCCCTGAACTGCGCCGGGCGGCCCTGGCGTACATCGCCCCGCTGCTGGCAGCGGCGGTGGACACGGTGGTGCTCGGCTGCACCCACTACCCCCTGCTGCGCCCCCTGCTCACCGAACTGCTGCCCGCAGGCGTGGTGCTGGTGGATCCGGCCGAAGCCGCCGCCGAGCGGCTGGGCCCCCTGCTCGGCAGCCTCGGCGAAGCGCCGGAGGTGGAGCGTCAGGGGGAGTCGGTCGTGCCGGCCGTGCAGCGCTCCCGGCTCTGCGTCACCGGCTGTCCGGACAGCTTCGCCACCGGGGCCGAGGACTGGCTGGGCCACCGCCCCAGCGTCGAGCGCGTCGAGCTGCGGTCCACCGCTGGAGCCTTCTAGGATCAAGCCACGACGGAGGTGTTGTGGCAACGGTTGCAGAGCTGCTCCATCCGGTCGAGGCGGATCTCGATACCCTCCTGGCCGATCTGCGCAGCCTGATCGGAGCGGGCCACCCCATCCTTCAGGCCGCCGCCGAGCACCTCTTTGCAGCCGGTGGCAAGCGGCTGCGCCCCGGCATCGTGCTGCTGCTCTCCCGCGCCGTGGCCCCGGACGGGGAACTCACCCCGCGGCACCGGCGCCTGGCGGAGATCACGGAGATGATCCACACCGCCTCGCTGGTGCACGACGACGTGGTGGACGAGGCCGCCACCCGGCGCGGCGTCGACACGGTGCACAGCCGCTTCAACCACCGGGTGGCCGTGCTCGCCGGCGACTTCCTTTTCGCCCAGGCCAGCTGGCACCTGGCCAACCTCGACGACCTCGATGTGGTCAAGCTGCTCAGCCGCGTGATCATGGATCTGGCCGACGGCGAGGTGAAGCAGGGGCTGTTCCGCTACGACACCACCCAGAGCTTCGAGACCTACCTCGAGAAGAGCTACTGCAAGACGGCCTCGTTGATCGCCAACAGCGCCCGGGCCGCCGGCGTGCTCTCGGGTCTGCCGGCGCCACGGCTCGATGACCTCTATCGCTTCGGCCGCCAGCTGGGCCTGGCCTTCCAGGTGGTGGATGACATCCTCGACTTCACCGGCAGCGACCAGCAGCTCGGCAAACCCGCCGCCAGCGACCTGGCCTCCGGCTACCTCACCGCCCCTGCGCTCTACGCCCTGCAGGAGCGCCCGGCCCTGGCCGGCCTGATCGAGCGGGAATTCTCCGAGGAGGGCGACCTCGAGCAGGCCCTCGAGCTGGTGCGCGGCTGCGATGCCATCCCCCGCTCGCGGGCGCTGGCCGAACAGTTCACCCGGGAAGCCGCCGAAGCCCTGGAGTGGCTGCAGCCCTCCGAGCCCCGCAGTGCGCTGCGGGCCCTGCCGGATTTCGTGCTCAGCCGCCTCTACTGACGCGACGCACTGGCCACTCCTCAGGGGAGCGGCACCGCATGGAGCGACGCCAGCCACTCCACCCCTGGCGGGTAGAGGCTCCGCTCGGCGTCGGCAGGGGCCAGCACCCACACCCGGCAGCCGGCCGCCACCGCGGCATGGCTGCCCGCGATCGAATCCTCGAAGGCCCAGGCGTGCTCGGGAGCCACCCCCAGGCGCCTGAGGGCCAGCAGAAAGATGCCGGGGTCAGGCTTGCCCCGCTGCAGCTCGGGGTCGTCGCCCATCACCCGCACCGTGATCGCCTCCAGCCAGGGGTGGGGGGCGCACTTCACCGCCACCGCCGCCGCCGCACTGCTGGTGGCGAGGGCCATGGGGATCCGGAGCCGCTGGCAGCGCTGCAGCAGCTCGGGGGCGCCGGCGATCGGGGCGGCCCCGGGCAGCAGCCGGTTGGCGATCGGCTCCCGCACTGCCAGCAGCTCCTCCAGGCTCACCCGCCCCGGCAGCAGGGCCTGCACGCTGCGGGCGCAGTCCAGGCGCCGGCGGCCCCGCAGGCTCTGGAGCTGGGCGTCGGTGAGCTCCGCGCCGAACCGGCGCGCCGCCTCCCGCCAGGCCTGCCCCTGCAGGGGCTCGGTGTCCAGCAGGAGACCATCCAGATCGAATAGACAGGCCAGAGGCAGAGACATGCCGCGATCCTCTCAGTCCGAAGGTCTCGCCGGCACGGAATCACCTGGCTGCACGGCCCGTGGTGCAGCCCGGCCCTCCCTGGGGTCATTCCGTCCGCGGCCATTCCACGCTGAAGCGCTCCGGCCGTCCGCAGGCTTCGGGGTGGAGCCAGGTCCAGCGGGTCCAGAGCTGCAGGTACAGCGAGGTGCCGGCCGGACCTGCCCCGAAGCCGCTGCCCACCCGGTCCCCCCACACCACCGGCTGCGGTGAACCCGGTGGCCTGCGTTGCAGCCAGGCCCTGCGCTGCGAGGTGTGCAGGATCGGGCGGCCGTCGTAGCGGAAGCAGGGTTGGAGCGAACCCACGGCAGTGGGGGCGATCCGGAACCACACCCTCTTGCTGCGGTGCAGGTACCAGAACCACCAGCGGCGGCCCGGCATGGGGCGGTTATGGGCGGTGGAGAAGGCCTCCCCCGGGACCCGCCCAGGAGGCTGGTGCGAGGGGGCCATCAGGGAGTCCGAAGGGAGCCCGGGATGGTTTCAGCCTGAGCGGTGAGCGGTCTCGGGGAAGGGTCTCCGATCACAATGGAGCGGTCGCCGACCGACCCACGATGCCTGACGCCACGATCGAATCCGTGCTTCAGGAGGAGCGCGTGTTCGCACCGCCGGCGGACCTGGCGGCCTCGGCCCGCATCGGCAGCATGGAGGCCTACCGTGCACTGGCGGAGGCGGCAGCGGCCGACCCCGATGGGTTCTGGGGTGCGCAGGCCCGTGAACACCTGCACTGGTTCACGCCCTTTCACACCGTGCTCGACTGGAGCAACCCGCCCTTTGCGCGCTGGTTCGAGGGGGGCACCACCAACCTCAGCGTCAACTGCCTCGATCGCCACCTCGACGGCCCCCGCGCCGACAAGACGGCCCTGATCTGGGAAGGGGAGCCGGGCGACACGCGCCACTTCACCTACCGCGAGCTGCACGCGGCGGTGTGCCGTGCCGCCAACGCCCTCAAGGCCCTCGGCATCGGCAAGGGTGATCTGGTGGCGCTCTACATGCCGATGGTGCCGGAGGCCGCCATTGCCATGCTGGCCTGCGCCCGCATCGGTGCCCCCCACTCGGTGGTGTTCGGCGGTTTCTCGGCCGAGGCGCTGCGCGACCGCCTGATCGACGGCGAAGCGAAGCTCGTGATCACTGCCGACGGCGGCTTCCGCAAGGACAAGGCCGTGTCGCTCAAGCCGGCGGTGGATGCGGCCCTGGCCGGCGGCTCCGCCCCCAGCGTGGAGCACGTGCTGGTGGTGCGGCGCACCGAGCAGGACTGCACCATGGCGGACGGCCGTGACCGCTGGTGGCACGAGCTCGTGGACGGCCAGAGCGCCGAGTGCCCGGCCGAACCGATGCAGAGCGAGGACCGCCTCTTCGTGCTCTACACCTCCGGCTCCACCGGCAAGCCCAAGGGGGTGGTGCACACCACCGCCGGCTACAACCTCTGGGCCCACCTCACCTTCCAGTGGATCTTCGACATCCGCGAGGACGACGTGCACTGGTGCACCGCCGATGTGGGCTGGATCACCGGCCACAGCTACATCGTGTACGGACCGCTCTCGAACGGTGCCACCACCGTGATGTACGAGGGGGCCCCCCGGCCATCCAAGCCGGGGGCCTTCTGGGAGGTGATCCAGAAGCACCGGGTGAGCATCTTCTACACGGCGCCCACGGCGATTCGCGCCTTCATGAAGAGCGGGCGGGAGGTTCCCGACCGGTACGACATGTCCACTCTGCGGATCCTCGGCACCGTGGGGGAGCCGATCAACCCGGAGGCCTGGATGTGGTACCGGGATGTGATCGGCGCTGACCGCTGCCCGGTGGTGGACACCTGGTGGCAGACCGAGACCGGCGGCGTGATGATCAGTCCCCTGCCCGGGGCCACCCCCACCAAGCCGGGCTCCTGCACCCTGCCGCTGCCGGGCATCGCCGCCGACATCGTGGATCTGGAGGGCCGCTCCCAGCCTGCCGACGCCGGTGGCTACCTGGCGGTGCGCCGCCCCTGGCCCGGCATGATGCGCACGGTCCATGGCGATCCCGAGCGGTTCCGCCGCAGCTACTGGGAGCACATCCGCCCGGCCGATGGCAGCTGGCTCTACTTCGCCGGCGACGGTGCCCGCCGCGATGCCGACGGCTATTTCTGGGTAATGGGCCGGGTGGATGACGTGATCAACGTGTCCGGCCACCGGCTCGGCACCATGGAGATCGAATCCGCCCTGGTGAGCCATCCCGCCGTGGCGGAGGCCGCTGTGGTGGGCCGGCCCGATGACCTCAAGGGCGAGGGGATCGTGGCCTTCGTGACCCTGGAGGGGGGGCGTGACGGGGACGACAGCCTGGCCGCTGAGCTGCGCCGCCATGTGGGCCAGGAGATCGGCCCGATCGCCCGGCCCGATCTGATTCACTTCAGCGATGCCCTGCCCAAGACGCGCAGCGGCAAGATCATGCGCCGGATCCTTCGCTCCCTGGCGGCGGGCCAGGAGGTGAGCGGCGACACCTCCACCCTGGAGGACCGCTCCGTGCTCGATCAGCTGCGGGTGTGACGCCCATGGGCCGCAAGGTGCGCCGCCTGCAGGCCTCGCTGCTGACCAGCTTCTTCCGGGGGCTGCTGATCGTGGTGCCCGCCTACCTCAGCTTTCTGCTGGTGGTGAAGGCCATGAAGGCCGTCTCCGGCCTGGTGCAGCCGGTGGCGGTGTTGGTGCCGGATTCCCTGCCGGTGGAGAAGGTGCTCTCGCTGCTGTTGCTGGCAGGGGTCTGCCTGCTGGTGGGTTTCCTGGTGGCCACGCCGGCGGGGCATGCGCTGCACCAGCGGCTGGAACGCCGCCTGTATGACCGCATTCCGGGCTATTCGCTGTTCCGCAGCCTGTTCCAGCAGATGCTGGGCTACAGCGAGGAGAACGTGTGGAAGCCGGCCTTCTTCGAGAGCGATGAGGGCCTGCTGCCTGCGTTCGTGATCGAGGAGTTCGAGGATGGCCGCTTCACGGTGTTCGTGCCTTCCATTCCGACGCCCTTTGCCGGAGCGGTGTACGTAGTGGATGCCAGCCGCGTGCACCTGCTCGATGTGCCCTTCACCGAGGCGATGCAGAGCGTGGCGCGCTGGGGGTCCGGCAGCGAAGCCATGGTGAAGGCCTTCGAGCAACGCCACGGACCGCTGCAGCCCAAGTCCCTGGAGTGACAGCAGGCCTGCCGATCAATCCGCCTGCCTCGATCCCCAGACGCTGATCTGCTCCGCCAGCCGCTCCATGCGCCGCTGCCGCCCCGGGTCGTCGGCCCATTCGCCCAGCAGCTGCTTGCGCAGGGCGCCGCTGGCCGGGGTGAGGTGATCACCCGGCAGCTCCAGCAGCGTTGAGGCGTCCTCCGCCCGGCCCTGCAGCACGCCGATCAGCCGGCCGCTCTGGTCGATGCCGTCACGGCTGAACCGCACCAGCAGGTTGCGGGGCTGGAGGTAGCTGCCGGCGATCTGCTCCAGCGTCTGCTCCGGCGAGGGGCTGAATTCGCTGCGGAAACGCAGCTGCTGGCCGATCTCCGCCAGGAAGGGAATGGAGCGCTCCGCCGAGAAGTTGTTGAAGCTGAGGGCGGCGAGGCCATCACAGCGGCGACCGCCATCGGGGGCGAGCAGATGCAGCTTGCAGCCGAGGCTGTGGCCCAGGCGCAGCAGGTGCTGCCGAGGCGCACCCACCGGCACGGGCTCGAGTTCCCGCAGCTGCCGGAACTGGCGCCAGGCTGTGTTGGCCTGGGCCTGGTGATCGAAACCCGGCACGTAGCTCCAGGCATGCACCCGCCAGCCGCGGCCGGCCAGGGCCTCCAGGAAGCGCCGATAGCTGAGCTGGGGCGTGGCGGCCAGGTAGCTGCCGCCGATGAATTCGATCAGCCCGCGGGGGGTCTCCACCGGCTCAAGGGTCCAGATCTCGCCCCGCTGACGCCAGCCGGTCATCGCCACCCCGTCATGGCCACCCCGTCAGCCCTCAAGCGGCCTGGAGCGCCCGCAGGGCGTCGAGCGCCTCCCGGCGGTGGGCGGCGCCATCGAGCAGGTTGTTGAACACGTGGCGGATCACCCCCTCCCCGTCGATCACGTAGGTGACCCGTCCTGGCAGCAGCCCCAGCACGCTGGGCACACCGAAGGCCTTGCGCAGGGCATTGCCCCGATCCACCAGCAGGGGAAAGGGCAGGTTGTGACGCTGGGCGAAGCGCTGGTGGCTGGCGGCATCGTCACCGCTCACGCCCCATACCTCGGCGCCGAGAGCCTGGAGATCCGAAAAGCTGTCGCGGAAGGCGCAGGCCTCCATGGTGCAGCCCGGGGTGTCGTCCTTCGGGTAGAAGAAGAGCACCAGCGCTCGGCCGCCCAGCTGGTCACTGCGGCGTTCGGTGCCGCTCTGGTCGGCCAGAGCGATCAGGGGGGCGCGGTCGCCCACGGCAAGACCCATGCGGTTGGCAGGTGATTGTGCGAACCCTAGGCAGCGGCACCAGCCTGCCGGTTGCCGCAGCTGGGACGATGGGGTCAGCCTCCCTTCCGTCGATGAGCGGCTCCCCTGCGCAACCCAGCGGCTCCTGGCAGCAGCAGGATCTGCTGAGCGGCCTGATGCTCTCCACCCCGGCAGCGGATGCGCCCACCGTCGCTGCGGCCGAGACCACAGACCCCTCCGCTCCCCCCGTGCCCGTGGTCTCCCCGACCCCCGCACCCGCAGGCCCGGAACCCCTGCCGCAGACGCTGCTCATCCTCGACACCGAGACCACCGGTCTCGATCCGGAGCAGGACCACTGCCTGGAAGTGGGCGCGATCCTGTTTCACGTGCCCAGCCGCGCCGTGCTGAGCCAGATCTCCTTTCTGCTGCCGGTGCGGGAGAACCCGGCCGAGGCCATCAACGGCATCGCCGCCGCCACCACGCGCCTGCCCCAGCCCTGGCGCCAGGGACTGAGCTGTTTCGAGGCGATGGCCGCTGACGCCGACGCGGTGCTGGCCCACAACGCGGCCTTCGATCGCCAGTGGTTCGGCCGCGGGGAGCTGCCCGCCCTCGGGGCGCCCTGGATCTGCTCGATGGAGGACATCCGCTGGCCGGCGGAACGGGGACTGCGGCCCAACCCCTCCGTGCGCGATCTGGCCCTGGCCTATGGCGTGCCCGTCTGGGCGGCCCATCGGGCCCTCACCGACTGCATCTACCTGGCGCAGGTGTTGCAGCGCTGCGAGGAGCTGGAGGCCTTGTTGGTGGTCGCCCGCGAACCGCGCCGACTGTTCCGGGCCCAGCTCTCCTACGCCGAGCGGCACAAGGCCAAGCAGGCCGGCTTCCGCTGGAACGATCCGGTGCCCGGGGCCTGGAGCCGGCGGCTGAGCGCCAGGGAGGTTTCGGCCCTTCCCTTTCCCGTGGTGCCCGTGGAGCCATCCCAACGGGCGGCCTGAGGGCCTGGGCCACGGATTTCCTTCCAGTGGATGAAGGCCTCCGGTGGATTCCCCTCGCCACGCGGCAACGTCATCAGCCTGGGAGCATCCGGGCCGTGATGCCATCGCCAGCACCGTTCATTCCAACCGCCACCCCGAGCCCCGCTCGCCGCGGCGACAACTCGGCCGCTGGCAGGTGAGCCGCAGCTGGGCCCGGCTGATCCGGGAGGCCGAGGCGCTCTGGCGGGTGGATGTGCGCGCCCTGAGGCGCATCGCGGCCCAGGAACTGGGACAGCTCCACCGCGAGGTTCCCGCGACCCTGCGGCACCAGGTGAACCGCTGGCTGGAGGGCTTCCGGGTCAGCACCCGACTGATCACGTCCGCCCTGCCCGTCGGGTTCACGGCGGAGGGGGCTGAACGGGAGGGCGGCGGCCCGTGCACTGGGTCGGCAACGGTGATCGAGCCAACCGGCACTGAGCCGGCTGATCGACAGCATGAACCCTGAACCCGCGCCCCTGGAGGAGTCTGGGGATCAGGGAACCGTCAGGCCGGTGAAATCGGAGCGGCGGGATTTGAACCCACGACCCCCACTACCCCAAAGTGGTGCGCTACCAAGCTGCGCTACGCCCCGGCGGAACAGAAGCTATCACAACGCTTTGCGGCGTCTGAGCCGGCGCAGCAGCCGGGCCGCCAGCCGCTCCCGCGCCATCCCCGCATAGCCGCATAGGCGCAGCCTGCGGGCCAGCAGGCGCAGCTCCGCCAGGGACATGCTGGCCAGCCGCAGTTCCGGCAGACGCTGCCAGGCCACGGCCGCCGGTGCCAGCAGCTGACGCTGCTGACGGCCCTGGAGCCCGAGCATCAGACCACCGGCCATCCACTCGGGCACGAGCACGAACAGCACGGCCAGAAGCCCGTAGAGCTCCACCAGTCCCGTGGGCAGGGGGTGGAGCTGGCGCTCGCTCGGTTCCTGGGGTGCCTGCGGAGGATCGGTCACGTCACGGTCAGCGCTCGGGTGGTGGCCGGCGATGGGAACGGCCGGCCGTCGAGGCGGACGGAGGGAGCGTCCTTCCACTGCATCGGCAGCTCCTGCCGGGGGTGGAGCTTCACGGTCCAGAACACCAGGGCGAAACACAGGCCCACGGTGGCCAGCAGAGCCACGATCACCACGCGGTCGGGCAGGGGAGTCATGGACGTGGCTGAGGACGTCGGCACCCAGTGTGGGTCACACCCGCTCGGTGCGGGTGCACTGGATCCGGCTGGGCAGCTGCTCGAGGGTGAGGATGTCGCCCTTGAGGATCAGGCTGCGGCCCTGGTTGCGGTAGCGGATCCCCGGAAGCTGGGAGGGTTCCCGGAAATAGGTGCTGCGGTAGCCGCCGCTGATCAGCGAGGCCTGGGAGTCGTTGCGCTCCAGCAGCACCCGGCCGCGGTTGGGGCAGAGGAAGCTCTCGGTGGTGTCGTAGTTCTCCCACCAGGGCGACGCCTGGGCCATCAGCGCCAGAACCAGCAGCAGCGGAGACATGGGGCAGGAGGCGGGGCGAGAGACGGGAGCTGTGGCCGGACGCGCGGCGAAGTGTGGGCGCCACGCCAGGACACGCTAGGAACCGCAGGGATCGCCGCGGATGCCGCAGGTATACCGCGATCGGGATCTCCGGATCCAGAACGGACGCCGCAGGGCCATGGCCCCGCAGCGTCTCCCTGCGGCATTCTCTGGACCATCCCCGCCAGCGAGCAGGTGTCGATACAGGCCTCGGTGCTGCTGGGCGGGGTGTTGCTGCTGCTGGGCATCGCCTCCAGCAAATTCTCGGCGCGGCTGGGGGTGCCCGTGCTGGTGCTGTTCCTCGGGCTGGGCATGGTGGCCGGCTCCGAAGGACTGGGCGGCATTCCCTTCGAGGATTACCCGCTGGCGAACAACGTGGGCAGCGTGGCCCTCGCCCTGATCCTGTTCGACGGCGGACTGCGCACCTCGCCGGCCTCGGCGCGCCGGGTCTGGCGGCCGGCGCTGGCGCTCTCCACCCTGGGTGTGCTGCTCACCTCCCTGATCACGGGGCTGGCAGCGGCCTGGGTGCTGGGGATGCCCATCCTGCAGGGGCTGCTGCTGGGCAGCATCGTGGGTTCCACCGATGCGGCAGCGGTGTTCTCCATGCTCCGCACCAGTGGACTGAAGCTGCCCGAGAAGCTCACCGCCACGCTCGAGGTGGAGAGCGGCTCGAACGATCCGATGGCGATCTTCCTCACCATCGGCCTGATCGGCGTGATCAGCGGCGAGGCGGATTCGGCCCAGGCCCTGCTGCTGCTGTTTCTGGCCCAGTTCGGCGTGGGCAGCCTGTGCGGGGCCGCCGTGGGCGTGCTGGCGGCCCGAGCCGTCAACCGCATCAACCTCGACTACCCCGGCCTCTATCCGCTGCTGGCGCTCGGCTTCGGACTGGTGGCCTTCGGTCTGGCGTCCGTGCTGGGGGGCAGCGGCTTTCTGGCGGTGTATCTGGCCGGAATGGTGATCGGCAGCAGCTCGCTGGTGTTCCGGCCGGGCATCCTCGCCTTTCACGATGCCATCGCCTGGTTGGGGCAGATCGTGCTGTTCGTGATGCTCGGTCTGCTGAGCTTCCCCAGCCGGCTGCTCAGCGTGGCCTGGGCCGGACTGCTGATCGCCCTGGTGCTCATCCTGGTGGCCCGGCCCCTGTCCGTGGCCGTGGCGGCGCTGCCCTTCCGCTACCGGCGCCGGGAACTGGTGTTTCTCTCCTGGGTGGGCCTCAAGGGGGCGGTGCCGATCACCCTGGCCACCTTCCCCTTGATGGCGGGCATCCCCCAGAGCCAGCTGATCTTCAACGCCGTGTTCTTCGTGGTGCTCCTTTCGGCGATCACCCAGGGCTGGTCCCTGCCGCTCGTGGCCCGTGCCCTGGGTATCGGCCGTCCGGCCGACCCCACCCCGGCCCTCACCGTGGAGATCAACGCGCTGCGCCAGGTCGATGGCGAGATCGTGGACTACACGGTGAAACCCACGGCACTGGTGGCCCGCAGGTCTCTGCGCCAGCTGGTCCTTCCCGATGGGGTGCTGGTGACCCTGATCCTGCGGGGGAAGCAGGTGGTGATGCCCCGTGGCGGCACGGTGCTGCTGCCCGGCGATCACGTGTTCATGGCCATGCGCACCAGCCTTCAGCCCCTGATCGATCGCCTGTTCGATCCGGATCCGTCACCCGCGCTCGAGGCTGCTGCAGTTCCCTCCCTGCCAGACGATCTGCAACTGGCCTTCAGAGCCTCCACCACGGTGGAGCAGCTGCACCGGTTCCTCGGGTTGCCGATGGATCCGCCGCTGCCGAAGGTGATGGCCGAATCCAGCCTGGGCTCACTGCTCGCGGCCGCCCAACCGCCCGGTGCCGTGGTGCTGGGAGGCCTCACCATCGAGGCCGGTGCGGATCGGGAGTTGGTGCGGGTCAGACGCTGATCGGTGCGTTGTCTCCCCGCAGCACGCAGTGGGGGATGGACCAGTCGTACTGCTGCCAGACGGACGCCGGCAGTTTGTAGTCACAGCCGGGGAAGTCGCTGAGCTCCACGCCGGTGGGCTGGGCCGAGCAGTAGGGACGGCTGCCGGGCTTGGCCAGGTACTGCTGGTGGTACGTCTCGGCCGACCAGAAGCGAACGCCGCGGCGGATCTCGGTGGTGATCGAGCCGTGGCCGGCCGCGCTCAGCAGGCCCTGGTAGGCCTCCCGGCTGGTCTCGGCCAGCACCCGATCCTGGTCGCTGCTCACGTAGATGGCGGAGCGGTACTGCGATCCCCTGTCGTTGCCCTGCCGGTCGCCCTGGGTGGGGTCATGGCATTCCCAGAAGAGCTTGAGCAGATCGGCGAAACCGACGCTCTGGCGGTCCCACACCACCCGCACCACCTCGGCATGGCCCGTGCGGCCTGAGCACACCTGCTGGTAGCTGGGATCCTCCAGCGCGCCGCCGGCGTAACCCACGGCCGTGCTCACCACCCCCGGCAGGCGCCAGAACCCCTTCTCGGCCCCCCAGAAACAGCCGCAGCCGAACAGCACGTCGGACTGGGCGGCGGTGACGGGGGCATCGATGGGGGTTCCCAGCACAGCGTGGAGCCGCTCTCCCGACGCTGTCGCCGGCTTCTGGAACAGTCCGAACACCACAGTCACGCATCAGCCTTCACCCTAGGCAGCATGCCCCTGGCTTCTGGCGCCGGGAATCCCGACCGATCCGCCCGATCAGGGCTGTCAGAGCGGTGGCGTGCCGGTGTTCGGTTCCAGGGCGATGTGGTTGAGCAGCGTGGTGGTGAACGCGAACAGCAGGAAGGGCAGGGACAGCACCAGGATCAGACCCACGCCCACCAGGGCCACGATCGGCTTGCTGGCCCCCATCAACGCCAGGCCCGCGGCGAGGCTGGCGAAGATCACCAGCATCCAGATCAGGATCTGCCCGTAGATGTCTCCGAACGTGAGGGTGCAGCGCAGGTTGTAGGCCTGGGTCGAGACCCTGGGCTCCACGGTGGTGGCGGACGACATGGAAGGCTGCGGGGGAGGGGCCGGCGGCGGGCGCGATGATGGTCAGCTGCCGCTACCACTCAAGCCAGCGGCAGCTCCCCTGGCTCTGTTGCTCAACAACTGTTGAGACACGGTGGTGGACTCACGCCGATGCACAAGGCGCGCCGGGCACCAGCCGCCGCCCGCTCAGCCCGCCGTCCGCTCAGCCCGCCGCCCGCAGTTGTTCGGTGGCCTGCTCCCTGGCCCAGAGCCGCCGGTAGGTGCCTGGCATCGCCAGCAGCGTCTCGTGGTCGCCTTCCTGCACCAGACGCCCGGCCTCAAGCACCAGGATCCGATCGCAGGCGGCGGCCGCCGAGAGCTGGTGACTGATCATCAGGATGGTGCGGCCCGGCCTGGATCCTTCCTGCTGCTGGCCCTGGCTGCGGATGGTGCGCAGGATCTGGGCCGCGGTGGTGTTGTCCACGCTGGCCAGGGCGTCGTCGAGCACCAGCAGCGGGGCCTCCACCAGGAGGGCCCGGCCGAGGGCGGTGCGCTGCCGCTGGCCTCCGCTGAGGGTGATGCCGCGCTCCCCCACCAGGGTGCGGTAACCGTCCGGAAAGCCCTTGACGTCCGCTTCCAGCCGGGCCTCCCGCGCCGCCGTCTCGACGGCCTGCATGGGCGCATCCGGCTCGCCGTAGCGCAGGTTGTCGGCAAGGGTGGCCGTGAACAGGTAGCCCTCCTGGGGAACGAGCGCCACCTGGCCGCGAAGGTCCTCCAGGCTCAGCCGGGTGATGTCCACCCCGTCGAGCCAGAGCTCGTTCGGTGCCACGTCCACCATGCGGCCGATGGCCCGGGCCAGGGTGGTCTTGCCACAGCCCACCGGACCCACCACGGCCACCAGTTCACCGGGCTCGAGCCTGAAGCTCACATCCACCAGCGCGGGACGCGGAGCCTCCGGGTAGCGCACCGTCAGGCCCCGGGCCTCGAGGGCGCCCCTGCCCCGCTGCCGCAGAGGCTGGGGCTGGGCCGGGGAGGTGATCAGCGGCTGGCGCCGCAGCAGCTCCTCGATCCGCTCCAGGCTCACCTGGCCCGTCTGGAAGGTGTTGAGGGTGAAGCCGAGCAAGGCGGTGGGAAACACCAGCCGTTCCACGAACAGGATCAGGGCCACCAGATCGCCGATGGTGAGCCGGCCGCTCTCCAGCTGGCCGCTGCCCAGGGCCAGCAGCAGCAGCAGGCTGATCGAGGAGATGCCCTCCAGCAGCGGGAAGAGGGTGCTGCGGGTGCGAGCCAGTCCGAGGGCGGCATCGCGGTAGCGGCGGTTGCGCCCGGCGAAGGCCTCCTGCTCGGTGGCCTCCTGGCCGTAGATCTTGATGGCGCTGATGCCGGAGAGATCCTCCTGGATCAGGTCGCTGAGGCCCGCCAGCGCCTCCTGCTGGCGCCGCTGCTGCCGCATCATGCGGCCGCCGAACAGCCGCACCGTGATCAGCATCAGTGGGTAGAGCCCCACGGCCGCCAGGCTGAGCCAGGGATCGATCGACAGCATCGCCGGCAGGGTGAGGCTGTAGGCCAGGGCCGTGTTGGTGAGGCTGAGCACGGCGAAGCCCAGCAGCCGCCGCACGTTCTCCACGTCGCTGGTGGCGCGGCTGATCACCTCGCCGCTGCCGGCGGTCTGCACCCAGCCGGGTTCCTGCAGCAGCAGGTGATCGAAGATGGTCTGCTTGAGGTCGGCCTCCACCTGGCGACCCACGCCGAACACCAGCAGCCGCGACAGCAGCCGCACGGCACCCATCGCGGTGGCCAGGCCCATGATCAGGGCCGCCTGCAGCAGCACATCCCGCAGGGAGAAGCCGTCCTGGAGGTCGTCGATCACCCGCCGCACCAGCAGGGGGATGCTGACGCTCAGCAGGTTCACCACCACCAGCGCCGCGACGCCCAACAGCACCGTGCGCCGGTGGGGTCGCAGATAGCGTCGGATCAGATCGAGCCGGAAGGCGGCCACGCGGCCATCACGAACGTGGGCCCAACCTAGAGATTACGGCGGGCCGAACCGCCCCCATCCCACTGGCCCCTTCCGCACCCCTTCGCCGCCATCGTGCTCCATGCCCCCGTCTGCCCCATCCCAGCCCGGCGCCGATGGTGCGCCCCTCCAGAGCCATCCGCTCCAGGCCCAGGACCGGGCGGTGGTGGATCGGCTGCTGGCCGCCGACCCACCGACGGACGCCGATCTGGTGGATGCCGCGCGCCTGCTGATGCGTTACGAAGGATTTCCCGGCGCCCACGACATCCAGGACGATCTGGCCAAGACCCTGCGGTTCTGGCAGCTCGATCGCGACGCCCTCCACGCCCGCACCCGTGCCATCTGGGCTCAGGGCTACAGGCCCGCTCCCGCAGCCTCGGAAGCCGTGGGCTCAGGGTTCGACACCGCCTCCCAGGAGGGTTGAGCAAGCAGCTTGAACCGTCATGGCACGCCCATCGCCGTTGTCTTCTTAACGACGCAGCGCCCCGGTTCGGGTGATAGTGGAAGGGTCCCCATCACCCGGCCCGGCGTGCCTTGCACCCGGGCTTTTTTCTTGCCCGATTCTTGTCCCCATCCTTGCCCCTCCGGTGGTAACGGGGCCAGTGGCGGCAGTGTCTCCAGAGCAGAATGCCTGCCGCTGCTGCTTGCCTGCGCCGATGGCTTCCTCCACGCCGATGGCTCCCGCTCTGACCTGGCCGGCCCTGCTGGAGACCCTGCTGCAGGGGCGTGACCTGTCGGCGGCGGAGGCGGACGCGCTGATGCGGGGCTGGCTGGCGGAGGAGATTCCCCCGGTGCTCACCGGTGCCCTGCTGGCGGCCCTGCGGGCCAAGGGGGTGGGGGCCGAGGAGCTGGCCGCCATGGCGGCCGTGCTGCGTCAGGCCTGCGCCCTGGAGGCGACGGCCCTGCCCCCCATCGAGCTGGTGGACACCTGCGGCACCGGGGGTGACGGCGCCGACAGCTTCAACATCTCCACGGCGGTGGCCTTCGTGGCCGCAGCCTGCGGCGTGGCGGTGGCCAAGCACGGCAACCGCAGCGCCAGCGGCCGGGTCGGCTCCGCTGACGTGCTCGAGGCCCTGGGCGTTCATCTGCAGGCCCCCCAGGAGCAGGTGCTGGCGGCGCTGCCGGCAGCGGGGGTGACCTTTCTGTTCGCCCCGGGGTGGCATCCGGCGCTGGTGGGCCTGGCACCGCTGCGGCGCAGTCTGGGCGTGCGCACGGTGTTCAACCTGCTGGGCCCTCTGGTGAATCCGCTGCGGCCCGCCGCCCAGGTGCTGGGCGTGGCGCGGCCCGAGCTGCTGGACCCCATGGCCGGAGCCCTGGCCCGCCTCGGGTTGCGCCGTGCCGTGGTGGTGCATGGGGCCGGCGGCCTGGATGAGGCCTCCCTGGCTGGGGTGAACGCGCTGCGGCTGGTGGAGAACGGCCAGGTACGCCCGGACAGCCTGGACCCCGCCAGCCTCGGCATGGCGCCCGCTCCCGTGAGCGCACTGGCCGGAGGGGATCTGGCCACCAACCAGGCCATTCTCGAGGCGGTGCTGCAGGGCCGGGGCACCCAGCCGCAGCAGGATGTGGTGGCGCTCAACGCGGCCCTGGTGCTGTGGGCGGCCGGCGTGGTGGACAGTCCGGCCGAGGGTTGCGAGCCGGCCCGCCAGGCGATGGCGGATGGGACGGCCTGGGAGCGGCTGCTGGCCTTGAGGGAAGCCCTGGCACCGGCCTGAGGACGGCGGCGGTGTCCGCTCGGTGATCGTTCACACCGGCAGCCGCGTCGCCACGGGGGATGATCGACGCACGGCCTGCCGCGCGCCGGCACGCTCCGTCAGCTCCGTCTCCCTTCGTCAACGTGACTGCGTCCTCTCCAGCCGCTCTCCTGGTGCTCGCCGACGGCACCCTGCTGCGCGGTGAAGCCTTCGGTGCCATCGGCACGGCCATCGGCGAGGTGGTGTTCAACACGGGCATGACCGGTTATCAGGAGGTGATGACCGACCCGAGCTACTCCGGGCAGCTGGTCACCTTCACCTACCCCGAACTGGGCAACACGGGGGTGAACGCCGCCGACCAGGAGGCCGACCATCCCCACGTGCGGGGGGTGATCGCGCGCCAGCTGGCCCCTGTGGCCAGCAGCTGGCGGGCCGAGTCCGATCTCAGTGCATGGCTGCAGAGCCATGGCGTGGTGGGCATCCGCGGTGTGGACACCCGCGCCCTGGTACGCCACCTGCGGGAGGGCGGCGCCATCAACGGGGCGATCAGCAGCGACGGCACCAGCCCGCAGGAGCTGCTGAACCAGGTGGTGGCGGCCCCCTCGATGCAGGGGCTCGACCTGGCGTCCACCGTCACCACCCCTGAGCCCTACACCTGGGACCAGCCCTGCGTGGCCGCCTTCGACACCCGCATGCAGGTGAACCCCGAGCGTCCCTACCGGGTGGTGGCGATCGACTTCGGCATCAAGCGGGCCATCCTGGATCGCCTCGTGGCCCATGGCTGCGTGGTCACGGTGCTGCCGGCCACCGCCAGCCTCGAGCAGGTGCTGAGCCACGATCCCGAAGGGGTGTTCCTCTCCAACGGCCCCGGCGACCCGGCCGCGGTCACCACCGGCGTGGAGCTGGCGCGCGGGTTGCTGCAGCAACCGAACCTGCCCGTGTTCGGGATCTGCATGGGACACCAGATCCTGGCCCTCGCCCTCGGGGGACGGAGCTTCAAGCTGGGCTACGGCCACCGCGGCCTCAACCATCCCTGCGGCAGCCCTGGCCAGGTGGAGATCACCAGCCAGAACCACGGTTTCGCCATCGAGGCCGACTCCCTTCCAGCCGATCGGGTGGAGATCACCCACCTCAACCTCAACGACCGCACGGTGGCGGCCCTGGCGCTGCGCGACCAGCCCGTGTTCGGCATCCAATACCACCCGGAGGCCAGCCCCGGGCCTCACGACGCCGACCACCACTTCGCCCGTTTTGCGACGCTGATGGCCGAGCGCCGCGGCTGACCGGCCCCAGAAAGCCGCCTCAGTGGGCGCCTTTCTGCAGATGCCGGCCATCTCTCTACACTCCCCGCAGAACAGCCAAGGGGGCGGAGCCATCAACGACCTGCAGCGTCTGACGGTGTCACTGCGCGGCGGCTTCGAGCAGCAGGCCCGCTGCCAGCTCTTTCGGTTCACCGGGCAGCTGGATGCCTACTCCGACAAGCAGTTCGGAACCTTCATCGCCGAGCACCGCAGCCCCGGCCAGCCCCTGGTGGTGGATCTCAGCCACATCGACTTCATCGATTCCTCCGGCCTCGGTGCCCTGGTGCAGCTCGCCAAGCAGTGCAACGCCGACAAGCAGACCTTTCTGGTGGTGGGCAATGCCCGGGTGGTGCAGACCGTGAAATTGGTGCGGCTGGAGGACTACCTCCATCTCCAGCCCGATCTGGCCACCGCGCTTGACAGCCTCGCCGCCTGAGCCCGGCCGTGCGACAGCCGCCTGGCTGAGGGGGCTCCAGCCCCGGCGCCCCGCCGGTGAGCTGGGCGTGCTGCAGCTGGCCTGGCTGGGGGATGCGGTATGGGAGCTGCATCAACGGTTGAATCGCTGTCGTGAAGCCGCCCGGGCCCTGGATCTGCACCGTCAGGTGGTGGCCTCAGTGCGGGCCGACGCCCAGGCCCGCCAGCTCGAGCGCCTGGATCCCTGGCTCCAGAGCAGTGAGCGGGAGCTGGTGCGGCGGGCCCGCAACAGGGCTGGCAGGGGGCCGAGGGGAGGGGATCCGGCGGCCTACGCCAGGGCCACGGGCTTCGAGGCGTTGCTCGGCTGGTTGTTCCTCCACGATCCTGAGCGGCTGGTCGAGCTGCTAGATCACTTGGAGGACAACAATCCATAAGACCTGGCGACCATGAGCCCGCGATTCGAACGCCGTCCGGACAAACGGACGGGGACAGGGGGCCGTGGGGCCGCACGGCCAGGCCGTGACAATGCCTGGCAGGGGAAACGCGACCGCAGCCGCGAGGTGCGCCGCCCCGGCACCGGTCCGGACGCTGAGGGCGGCGCGGCGCGGCGGGGATCAGCCGGCGGTGGCTGGGAACGGGCCCGCCCGGCAACCCCCCGCAGCCAGGGGGAGCGGGGATCCTTCGTACGGCGCTCGCCCAGCCGCGCCAGCGGTGGAGGCCGGGACGGGCGCAGCCGTGATGGCGGCAGCCGTGAGTGGGGGGCGGGACCTGCCCGCCGGGATGCGCCCGCCAGGGGGCCGGCCCGGCGCTACGACGCTGCCCGTGGCGGCGGCACGGACCGCAGCGATGTCCCCGCTCGCCGCTACGGCAGCTCCGCGGCACCGATCCGTGAGGCCCGGGAGCCCGCCAACCAGCGCTCCATCGAGCCCGAGGCGGACCAGCACGGCCAGGACCAACCCGCCGACCTGATCTGGGGCCGCCATTCCGCCCAGGCGGCCCTGGAGAGCGGCCGACCGATCCACCGGATCTGGTGCACGGCCGAAATGCGCTTCAGCCCCCGCTTCCTGCAGCTGCTCCGTGAGGCCAAGAGTTCCGGCGTGCTGGTGGAGGAGGTCACCTGGGCGCGGCTGGGGCAGCTCACCGGCGGCGCCGTGCACCAGGGCATCGTGCTGCAGACCGCGGCCGCCGAGACGCTCGATCTGCCCAGCCTGATCGAGGGGTGCCGGGGCATCGGGGAGCCGCCGCTGCTGATGGCCCTCGATGGCATCACCGATCCCCACAACCTCGGTGCGATCGCCCGCAGTGCCGAGGCCCTCGGCGCCCATGGCCTGGTCCTCCCCCAGCGCCGGAGCGCCGGACTCACCGGCTCGGTGGCCAAGGTGGCTGCCGGAGCCCTGGAACACCTGCCGGTGGCCCGGGTGGTGAACCTCAACCGCGCGCTCGACAGCCTCAAGCAGGAGGGGTACCGCGTGATCGGGCTGGCCTCGGAGGGCAGCGTGAGCCTCGAGCAGGCCGATCTGGAGGGTCCTCTGGTGATCGTCACCGGCTCCGAGGCCGACGGGCTCGCCATGCTCACCCGCAAGCACTGCGACCAGTTGGTGAGCATTCCGCTGCGGGGTGCCACCCCCAGTCTCAATGCCTCGGTGGCCACGGCCCTGCTGCTCTACGAGGTGGCCCGCCGCGGCTGGATGAAGGGGCTGAAGGGAGGCCAGCCTGCACCCCGGCTGCAGCGGCCCCGCATGCCCGTGGCCGCCGCCAGCGAACCTGGGCCCGTGCCATCCCAGGCCGCTCAGGCCGGAGCTGATCGCCCCGAACCCGCTCAACCGGAAGCGGTTGACGCAGAGCCGCTGCACCACGGGGCCGCCCAGCCTGAAGGCCACCAGCTCGCCGGCCTTGACGCCAGCGTTCAGGCCTCCGGTCACGCCGAGCGGGCGGTCGCCTCGGCCACGGAGGCACCACCTGCCGCGGCACCACCTGCCGCGGCACCACCTGCCGCGGCAGCACCGGCAACGGAAGCTCCGGCTGGTGAAGCGGCGATCCCTGAAACGCCCCTGCCCGAGCCCGTTTCCGACGCCCCAGCCGGTCAGGTCCCTGACGCTGAACCCGCCCCGGCGCCCGAGGATCCATGGGGCGCCACCCGGGCTGCCGCGCTGAGCTTCGCCCGTGACGTGCAGTTGTGATCCCGGGCCCTGGCAGGGGCCGGTCACCCTGCACAATGGCCCTTGCCTGACCCCGCATCCATGAACCCCTTGCTCTGGCCTGTGCGCAGCTGCGCCAACGGTCTGGGTCTGGCCTGGTGGGCCCGGGTGCGCACGCAGTCGCCCGATGTCACCTACTGGTTCGGTCCCTTCGTGCGCCGCCGCACCCTCGAAGCCGAGCTGCCGGCCTTCGTCGAGGACCTGCGCGCCGAAGCCCCGGCTTCCCTTGAGGTGGAGCTGCTGCGCACCCGCCGCGGCGAGCCCCTCACCGAGCTGGGCTGATAGCGTCCAGAGCTGCTGGTGAACGGTTGGATGGGCATCGCCGAATGGCGTGAGCAGCTGGAGCGCGGCGAGGTGTCCGCCCGCGAGCTCACCGACCACCACCTGGCGCGGATCGACGCGGTGGACGGCAGTGTGAAGGCCTTCCTCACCGTCACGGCCGAGCGGGCCCGGGCCGACGCCGATCGGATCGATGCGGCCCGGGCGGCCGGTGAGCCCTTGTCGCCGCTGGCCGGCATTCCGCTCGCCATCAAGGACAACCTCTGCACCGCGGGGATCGCCACCACCTGCTCCAGCCGCATGCTGGAGAGCTTCGTGCCGCCCTACGAGTCCACCGTCACGGAGCGGCTGTGGCAGGCCGGCGCCGTGCTGCTCGGCAAGACCAATCTCGATGAGTTCGCCATGGGCAGCTCCACCGAGACCTCCGCCTTCGGGCCCAGCCACAACCCCTGGGACCCGGAGCGGGTGCCCGGCGGCAGCTCCGGGGGCAGTGCCGCAGCCGTGGCGGCCGGTGAATGCGTGGCCGCCCTCGGCTCCGACACGGGTGGCTCCATCCGTCAGCCGGCGGCCTTCTGCGGGGTGGTGGGTCTCAAGCCCACCTACGGCCGGGTGAGCCGCTACGGGCTGGTGGCCTTCGCCAGCTCTCTCGACCAGGTGGGCCCCTTCACGCGCAGCGTTGCGGACGCTGCCGAACTGCTGCAGGTGATCGCCGGGCCCGATCCGCGGGATTCCACCTGCCTGCGGTTGCCCGTGCCGGACTACCGCACCGCCCTGCGTCAGCCCGTGGCGGGCCTGCGGGTGGGCGTGGTGCGCGAGTGCCTCGAGGCGGAGGGTCTCCAGGCCGAGGTGAAGGCCTCCGTGCTGGCCGCTGCCAGCCAGCTCGAAGCCCTGGGCTGCGAGCTGGTGGACGTGAGCTGCCCGCGCTTCAACGACGGCATCGCCACCTACTACGTGATTGCGCCCTCGGAGGCGTCCGCCAACCTGGCCCGCTACGACGGGGTGAAGTACGGCCACCGCGCCGAGGGGGTGGAGAATCTGGCCGAGATGACGGCCCGAAGCCGTGCCGAAGGCTTCGGCGACGAGGTGCAGCGCCGCATCCTGATCGGCACCTATGCCCTCTCGGCGGGCTATGTGGACGCCTACTACAAGAAGGCCCAGCAGGTGCGCACCCTGATCCGCCGCGACTTCGACCGGGCCTTCGAGCAGGTGGACGTGCTGCTGACACCCACCTCGCCCACCACCGCCTTCGCCTTCGGGGCCCACACCGATGACCCGCTGGCCATGTACCTGGCCGACCTGCTCACCATTCCGGCGAACATGGCGGGGGTGCCGGCCATCAGTGTGCCCTGCGGCTTCGATCAGCGCGGCCTGCCGATCGGCGTGCAGTTCATCACCAACGTGCTGGAGGAGGGCAGGCTGCTGCAGGTGGCCCACCACTACGAGCTGGCGGCGCGGGTGATGGAGCGGCGGCCGGAGGCGGCGCTCGCCGTCTGAACCGTCGCCGCGGCGGCACCACATCTGGTGGAGGCGATCTACGCTGGCCGCTACAGGCGCCGCCCTCCTTGGCTTTCGTACCCCTCCACAACCACAGCGACTACAGCCTCCTGGACGGGGCCAGCCAGCTGCCGGCCATGGTGGAGCGGGCGGTGGAGCTGGGCATGCCCGCCCTGGCCCTCACCGACCACGGGGTGATGTATGGCGCCATCGAGCTGCTGAAACTCTGCTCGAAGGCCGGCATCAAGCCGATCATCGGCAACGAGATGTATGTGATCAACGGCGCGCTGGATGATCCCAATCCCCCCAAGAAGGAGCGCCGCTACCACCTGGTGGTGCTGGCCAAGAATGCGGTGGGTTACCGCAACCTGGTGAAGCTCACCAGCATCAGCCACCTGCGGGGCATGCGCGGTCGCGGCATCTTCGCCCGCGCCTGCATCGACAAGCAGCTGCTGCGCCAGCACAGCGAGGGGCTGATCGTGGCCACCGCCTGCCTCGGGGGTGAGATTCCCCAGGCGATCCTGCGCGGCCGCCCTGACGTGGCCCGGCAGGTGGCGGCCTGGTACCAGGAGGTGTTCGGCGACGACTTCTACCTGGAGATCCAGGATCACGGCGGCCTGGAGGATCGCATTGTCAACACCGAGATCGCCCGCATCGGTCAGGAGCTGGGCATCGAACTGATTGCCACCAACGACGCCCACTATCTGAGCGTGGGGGATGTGGAGGCCCACGACGCTCTGTTGTGTGTGCTCACCGGCAAGCTGATCAGCGATGAGAAGCGCCTGCGGTACACGGGCACCGAGTACATCAAGAGCGAGGCCGAGATGCTCGCTCTGTTTGCGGACCATCTCGAGCCGGATGTGATCCGTCGCGCGGTGGCCAACACGGCCCAGGTGGCCGAGAAGGTGGAGGACTACGACATCCTCGGCCGCTACCAGATGCCGCGCTTCCCCATTCCGGAGGGGCACACGGCCGTGAGCTACCTCAGTGCCGTGGCCGAGCAGGGCCTGCGGGATCGGCTGGAGCTGGCAGCGGAGGCGCCCTTCGAGCCTGCCTACGGCGAGCGGCTGCGCTTCGAGCTTGAAGTGATGGAGCAGATGGGGTTTCCCACCTACTTCCTGGTGGTGTGGGACTACATCCGCTTCGCCCGCGAGAACCGCATACCGGTCGGGCCTGGCCGGGGTTCCGCGGCAGGTTCCCTGGTGGCCTATGCCCTGGGCATCACCAACATCGATCCGGTGGTGCATGGCCTGCTGTTCGAGCGCTTCCTCAACCCCGAGCGCAAGTCGATGCCTGACATCGACACCGATTTCTGCATCGAACGGCGCGGGGAGGTGATCGATTACGTGACCCGGCGCTACGGCGAGGACAAGGTGGCCCAGATCATCACCTTCAACCGCATGACCTCGAAGGCGGTGCTCAAGGATGTGGCCCGGGTGCTCGACATCCCCTACGGCGATGCCGACCGTCTCGCCAAGCTCATCCCCGTGGTGCGGGGCAAGCCCGCCAAGCTCAAGGAGATGATCGGGCCGGAGTCGCCCGCTGCGGAGTTCCGCGAGAAATACGAAAAGGATCCCGATGTGCGCCGCTGGGTAGACATGGCCATGCGGATCGAGGGCACCAACAAAACCTTCGGCGTTCATGCCGCCGGTGTGGTGATCGCGGCCGACCCCCTTGATGAGCTCGTGCCGCTTCAGCGCAACAACGACGGCCAGGTGATCACCCAGTACTTCATGGAGGACGTGGAGTCGATGGGCCTTTTGAAGATGGATTTCCTGGGCCTCAAGAACCTCACCATGATCGATAAAACCCTCGATCTGGTGCAGCAGAGCACCGGTGAAACCGTCGACCCGGACAAACTTCCCCTCGACGATGCGGCCACGTACGGACTGCTGGCCCGGGGGGATCTGGAAGGCATCTTCCAGCTGGAATCCAGCGGCATGCGGCAGATCGTGCGGGATCTCAAGCCGTCATGCCTGGAGGACATTTCCTCGATTCTGGCCCTCTACCGTCCGGGGCCATTGGATGCGGGGCTGATCCCCAAGTTCATCAACCGCAAGCATGGCCGTGAGGCGATTGATTTCGCCCACGACAAACTCCAGCCGATCCTGAATGAAACCTACGGGATCATGGTGTACCAGGAGCAGATCATGAAGATCGCCCAGGATCTGGCGGGCTACTCCCTGGGCGAAGCCGATCTGCTGCGGCGGGCCATGGGCAAGAAGAAAAAGAGCGAGATGGAAAAGCACCAGACCATCTTCGTGGAGGGAGCCACCCGGCGGGGGGTGGACACGAAGGTGGCCGAGGCCCTGTTCGAGCAGATGGTGCTGTTCGCCGAATACTGTTTCAACAAGAGCCACTCCACGGCCTATGGCGCCGTGACCTTCCAGACCGCCTACCTCAAGGCCCACTACCCCGTGGCCTACATGGCGGCGCTGCTCACGGTGAATGCCGGAGCGTCGGACAAGGTGCAGCGCTACATCGCCAACTGCAATGCCATGGGTATCGAAGTGATGCCTCCCGATGTGAACGCATCGGGCATTGATTTCACCCCCGTCGGCGATCGCATCCTCTTCGGGCTCTCCGCCGTGCGCAATCTCGGCGACGGGGCCATCCGCCAGCTGATCGAGGTGCGCCAGGAGGATGGACCGTTCCGCTCCCTGGCGGATCTCTGCGATCGCATCCCCGGCCAGCAGCTGAACCGCCGGGCCCTCGAGGCCCTGATCCATTCCGGAGCCCTCGATGCCCTCGAGCCCAGCGGCAACCGCGCTCAGCTGATGGCCGACTTGGATCTGATCCTGGACTGGGCCAGCTCCCGCGCCCGCGACCGCGCCAGCGGCCAGGGCAACCTGTTCGACCTGATGGCCTCGAGTTCGGCCGCGGAGCCGGCCAGCGCTGGCGGTGCCGGCGGCGGCGATCTGAGCACGGCCCCCAAGGCGGCCCCGGTGAACGACTATCCCCCCACCGAGAAACTGCGGCTGGAGAAGGAGCTGGTGGGGTTCTACCTCTCGGATCACCCCCTCAAGCAGCTGGGGCGTCCGGTGCGGCTGCTGTCGCCGGTGGCCCTCGCCACCCTGGAGGAACAGCCGGACAAGGCCAAGGTGAGCGCCGTGGCGATGGTGCCGGAACTGCGCCAGGTGACCACGCGCAAGGGCGATCGCATGGCGGTGCTGCAGCTGGAGGATCTCACCGGCAGCTGCGAGGCGGTGGTCTTTCCCCGCGCCTACGCCCGCCTGGCCGACCACCTGATGGTGGATGCCCGCCTGCTGGTGTGGGGCTCCGTGGATCGCCGGGACGACCGGGTGCAGCTGATCGTGGATGACTGCCGCTCCATCGACGATCTGCAGCTGCTGATGGTGGAGCTGGAGGCGGAACAGGCCGCCGACATCGCCATTCAGCATCGCCTGCGGGAATGCCTGCAGCGCCATCGTCCTCCCCTGGATGACGTGGGGTTGCGGGTGCCTGTGGTGGCGCTGGTGCAGCAACGGCAGGAGACCCGCTTCGTGCGGCTCGGTCCGCAGTTCTGCGTGGCCGATGCCGCAGCGGCCCTCGACACCCTGGCAGCGGCGGATTTCCGTGCCCGGATCAGTGCCCCGCTGATGGCGGCCTGAGTGGCTGCTGGTCAGCAGGCCCGAACAGCGGCAGCGGCAGCAGCAGAGGCCGGGATCAGCGTCCGGAGCGCCTGGCTCGGAGCGACTCCCGCAGCCTGGAGATGTTGAGGCCCAGCTGCTCACCGCCCATCAGGCTGCCGGGCCTCTCTTCCCAGCTGGCGGAGAGCACGCCGTAGCTCAACCCCACCAGGCCGAGGAGAAAGCAGGCGCCGGACGCGGCCAGGGTGACACCCGGTGAGATGTCGGCGATCTGCCGGCTCACCAGGACGTAGCTGGCCACGAACACCCCCATGCCCATCAGGGTGGGGATGCCTGTGGCCACGGCGACACGGCGGGCCATGCGGTTGGCCACAGCGTCAGGAATGCCCTGCTGGCTGGGCTTGCCTGCAGCCCGGGAGCCGGCCGGGCGCGGAGCCCTGGGGGTCTTGGAGGAACGGGGAGCGAGACCCTTGCCGGGCATGGCGGCACCTCAGCCGCGGATGCCGAGCTTGGCGATCAGGGCGCTGTAGCGGTCCTGGCTGATGCTCTTGAGGTAGCCCAGCAGGCGCTTGCGGCGGCCAATCATCTTCAGCAGCCCCTGGCGGGAGGAAAAGTCGTGCTTGTTCTGCTGCAGATGGCCCGTGAGCTGGGTGATGCGCTCACTCAACATCGCCACCTGCACCTCGACGGAACCGGTGTCGGTGCCATGGGTCTGGTGGCTGTTGATCAGTTCCTGCTTCTTGTCGGTGGTGAGCGGCATGGAGATGGAAGGTGGCGGAGCCTGGGCCTGCGGCCTGGGGTGGCAGGCATGGCGTCGTGGCGGGGAATCGCACCCCGGTGCTGACAGCCTTGCCCCGGCTTCTGCGGTGCAAACCGACACTTTACCGCTCAGAGTCCCCCTGCCAGGGCTTTCGCCACTCATGCGGCCGGCCGGGACAGCCAGCGCAGGCAGTCGCGGATCCAGTCCTCGGTGGAGGCCTCCGCCGTGAGGCCCTGGGAGGCCACGGCGCGCAGGGCCCGGTGGATCTCCAGGTCGGCGAAGCCGAGGGACACCAGCGTGCCGCAGATGTCATCGCGGCTGCCGTCGGCCAGACCCGGAAGCTGCTCGGGATCAGCCTCGGCCGCAGTCTCCACCGCGCCCAGGTAGCGCTCCTGCAGCCGCACCCGCAGTTCCACCGCCAGCCGTTCCGCCGTGCGCTTGCCCACCCCCGGGGCCTGGCAGAGCCGCCGCAGATCCGGCTGGACGATGGCCTGCACCAGCTCCTCCATCTCGAGGGCACCCAGCAGCCCCATGGCCATCTGGGGACCCACGCCGCTGACCGCCACCAGGTCGCGGAACAGGTCCCGCTCCTGCCGCGCCGTGAAGCCGTAGAGGGTCCAGGCGTCCTCTCGGATGCTCTGGTGGATGTGCAGCGCGAGCGGTGAGCCCGGCGGGGGCAGCCGCCGCCAGTCCCGTTGGCTCACCTGCACCTCGTAGCCCACGCCGCGGCAGAGGAGCAGGAGCCCGCAGCGCTTGTCGTGCTGCCAGGGATCGGCGATGTCGCCTTGCAGCCAGCCGATCATTGGAGGCAGTGAAACCGAAACCATGCTGCCCGCCCTGCGGACCCTTGCCCAGTCTTGGGCTCAGCGCCTTGCCAACGCCTGCCGGATGTGGCTGCCCCGGCGTCTGCCGGCGCTGGGACTGGCGCTGGCGCTGCTGCTCCCCATCGGGGGGTGTGGCGGGGCCGCCCAGCCGCCCCGCAGCGTGCTGCTCGAAGCCCTCACGCTCCAGATCCAGCTCACCCAGGGCGCCATCGCCCAGGCCCTGCGCCTGCAGCCCGAGGGCGTGCCCGAGGTGAGCCGGGTGCGGGTGACCCGTCAGGACACGGTGCGGATCGGTGAGGCGAAGGGGCTGCACCTCACCGGCAGCTTCGACTGGCGCCTGCCCGACGATCCGATCCGGGTGGACACCCCCTTCGAGCTGTACCTGCAGCGGGGCGAGCGGGGCGAGAGCTGGCGGCTGGCCCGGCCCAGCGGTGCCCTCGACGGCGACACCCAGCTCTGGATCACCGACCCGTTGCCCCTCGTGCGCTGAGGCTGATCAGGGTGGCCAGCAGCACCAGCAGCGCGCCGAGAATGGTCCAGCCGTCGAGGCCCTCGGCGAACAGCAGCCAGCCCCAAAGCCCGGCGAACAGCACCTGCACGTAGCTGAGCGCCGTGGCCCGGGCGGCCGGCAGGGCGGTGAGGCCGCGCGTGAGGCTGACCTGCCCGAGCTGGGTGAACACCCCCACCCCAGCGAGCCACACCACGTCGGTGGGGGTGGGCAGCACCGGATTCAGCACCACCAGCGGCAGGCTCAGGGGCACGGCCACCAGTGGGAAGTAGAACACGATCACCAGCGGGTGCTCCGTGCGGCCGAGGCTGCGCACGCTCACGTAGGCCAGGGCGGTGGCCAGGGCCCCCGCCACGGCGATCAGCACCGGCAGCGGCTGCAGGGGCGTTGCGCCGTCGAACAGCGGAGCCGGCTGGGCCACCAGCAGCACACCGGCCCAGCCCACGGCCATGGCCAGCAGCACGCGCCGGCCGATGGGCTCACCGAGCGCCAGCCAGGCCAGCAGGGCCGTGAAGGTGGGGTAGAGGTACTGGAGCACCGTGGCGGATGCCAGCGGCAGGGCCATCAGCGCCGCATACACGCAGAACAGGGCCAGGGTGCCGATGACGCCGCGCCACAGCAGCAGAGCGCGCCGCTGGCCCCAGGGATCCACGCCGGCCCGGCGCAGCAGCCCCCAGCTCAGCACCACGCTCACCAGGGCCCTGGCCAGCACCACCTCGGCGGCGGGGATGCGGCCCTCCAGCTGCTTCACACACACCCCCATGACGCTGAAGGCCAGGGCGCTTGCCACCATCTGGAGTGTGGGAGCCAGGGGGGTGCCCCGCGTCATCCGGGCCGACCCCGCCGATGGCGGCCATGGTGGCAGCCAGGGCAGCGGCACGGTGCTGGCCATGGCGGGCAGAATCGGAGTCCAACCGGGGCCATGCCCTTGAGCCTGCCGCGCCTCCACCCCCGCACGATCGAGGCCGTGAAGGAGCGCGCCGACATCGTGGATGTGGTGGGCGAGCACGTGGTGCTCAAGAAGAAGGGGCGGGAATTCGTCGGCATCTGCCCCTTCCACGACGACACGTCGCCGTCGATGACGGTGTCACCGGCCAAGCAGTTCTATTACTGCTTCTCCTGCGGCGCTGGCGGCAACGCCATCAAGTTCCTGATGGAGCTGCAGCGCCAGAGCTTCAGCGATGTGGTGCTGGAGCTGGCGCGCAAGTACCAGCTGCCGATCGAGACCCTCGACGGCCCCCAGCAGGAGCGCCTGCGCCGGCAGCTCTCGCGCCGCGATCAGCTGCACCGGGTGCTGAGCCTGGCCTCGGGCTGGTTCCGCAGCCAGCTGCGCGCCCCCGAGGGTGCGGGGGCCCTGGCCTACCTGCGCGAGCAGCGCAAGCTCGGGGAGGGCACCATCGAGGCCTTCGAGCTCGGCTTCGCACCGGACCGGTGGGACGGCCTCCTGAATCACCTGGGACAGGTGGAGGGCATCGGGCCGGAGTGGCTGGTGGAGGCGGGCCTGGCGGTGCCGCGCAAGGGGCAGGGCGGCGAGGGGAGCCAGGGCTATTACGACCGCTTTCGCGGCCGCGTCATGGTGCCGATCAAGGACCGTCAGGGGCGGGTGATCGGCTTCGGTGGCCGCAGCCTGGACGGCGGCGAGCCCAAATACCTCAACTCGCCGGAAACCGAGGTGTTCGAGAAGGGGAAGCACCTCTTCGGGCTCGACCGGGCCGCCAGCGCCATCCGCCGCGATGACCGGGCCGTGGTGGTGGAGGGCTACTTCGATGTGATCGCCCTGCATGCCGCCGGCATCACCAACGCGGTGGCGTCCCTCGGCACGGCCCTGAGCAGCCAGCAGATCACCCAGCTGTGCCGCTGCTGTGAGAGCCGGCGGCTGATCCTCAACTTCGACAGCGACGGCGCCGGCGTTCGGGCCGCCCAGCGGGCGATCGGTGAGGTGGAGCAGCAGGCCCTGCAGGGGCAGCTCGAGCTGCGGGTGCTGCATCTCCCCGCCGGCAAGGACCCCGACGAGTTCCTGCAGCAGCACGGAGCCGGCGACTACCGCGCCCTGCTGGATCAGGCACCCCAGTGGCTCGACTGGCAGATCGAGCAGGTGCTGGCCGGCAAGGACCTGGCCCGCTCCGACCAGTTCCAGCAGGCGGTGAGCGGCCTGGTGGCCCTGCTCGGCAAGCTGCCCCAGAGCGCCGTGCGCAGTCACTACCTGCAGCAGGTGGCCGAGCGGCTCAGCGGCGGTCAGGCGCGGCTGGCGATCCAGCTGGAGGACGACCTGCGCCAGCAGGTGAAGGGGCAGCGCTGGCACGGCCGCTCCCAGAAGTGGGAACAGCCCGGCGAGGCGGGGCTGCGGGAACGGGCCGAGGCCGAGGTGCTGCGGCTCTATCTCCACTGCGGCACCTACCGCGCTCCGATCCGGGCGGAGCTGCGCCGGCATGACCTGGAGGACTTCGCCCTCGCCCATCACCGCCAGCTCTGGGCCGCCATCAGCGCCCTGGAGGAGGACAACCTCGGGGCCGGTCGGCTGGAGGCGGTGAACCGCGGCCTCGACCCCGGCCATGACCTGGCCGACCTCGACCTGCCGCGCCTGCTCAGCGATCAGCTGCTGGTGGAGGAGAGCACGCTGCTCACCAGGCTCACGCCCCTGATCGAGCCGAGCGAGCTGCAGCAGCTGCATCTGGGCCAGCCGCTGCTGCAGCTGCGCGGAGCCCTCGCCTCCCTGGAGCGGCAGCGCAGCCTCAAACGCTGCCGCCATCTGCTGGACGCCTGGAGCAGTCAGCGGCTGGAAACCCTGGAGCGCTGCATCGCCCGCCTGCTGGAGGGTGAACGCCAGGAGGCGGCAAGCCACGACGGACTGGTGCCCGTGAGTGACATGGAGAGCCGCATCGACGGCCTGTTCGCCGAGCTCAACAGCGATGCGCTGCGCTTTCAGGAGCTTTACTACAACGAGCGCCGCTACCTCGAGGAGCTGGATGCCCGCCGCCGGGCCGGTTTCGCCGAGCTGGTGCCCGCGATGGCCCGACCGCCGGAGCTCGATGTGGCCGGCTGACGGCACCGCTGCCGCGGGGCCCCATCGGGTCTATGACGGTGGCAGCTGGTTCGTTCCGCAGGTCGGGCTCCATCGAGGGCATGTCCAGTGGAACGGCATGACCTGGTGATGTTCGTGCGACGCCTTCCCCTGACCCCGCCGTCGTCCGGGATGCCCACCGGCCTGAGGAGCATCGCGGCCCTCACCGTTCTGGCGACCCTGGCGCTCGCACCGAAGGCGGCGGGCGCCACCCCCAATGGCACCTGGCTCTCCAAGCCCCAGATCTGGTTCTACAACTCCAGGCAGGCCGTGCCCCAGCTGATGGCCCAGATCCGGGCCAACCGCTACCGGGTGGTCTTCCTCGACTACCGCAACGTCGATGACGCCGTACAGAAACAGGTGGCGAAGGAGGCGCGAGCCCAGGGGCTGATTCCCGTGGTGTGGGTGCAATCCCCCCAGTACCGCGCGATGAGCGTGACCGACCTCATCCATGAGGCCCGCCATGCCGATGGCATCCAGGTGGATGACCACTTCTTCGCCAACTACAGCCTGGCGGCCTTCTACCGGTTGCGTCAGCTCTACACCAAGCCGATCTTCTGCAGCATCCAGCCCTTCCAGGCGGCTCTCGTGCCCCGGGGAGGCTGCAATCAACTCGATGTGCAGTGCTACACATCCCAGACCTTCAGCCAATGTCTGAAGCTGGCGGATCGGCTGGGCGCGGTGGTGAGTCTCTCCACCGCCAACACCCTGGGGCAGCGCAGCAGCCTCGGCGCGCGGCAGTTCAACACCTTCCTCTGGCCGGATGTGCAGCCCAGGGCCGCCGCATTCCAGACCCAGCGCTGATCTCCCAGCCCCGAGCCCCAGCCTTGAGCCAAGCGCTGAGCTCCAGAGCAGAGGCCGCAGTGCAGATGACGCGGCGCGTGTTTCTTTCTAACTCCTTCATGGTCTCCACCTGCCCTGGTGGTCAGGTTGAAAGCGAGTCCCGACGAGGTGTCGATGGTTGTTGCCAACCTTCCTGTTCAGCCGCCGCCACTGGCCGCAATGCCCGTGGACGTGCTTTCCCCCACGCTGATGCCGCTGGTGGTCAACCTGCTGGGGGCGCTGGCCATCCTGCTGGTGGGCTGGCTGGTGGCCGGGCTTGCGGCCAGAAGCGTCCGCAGCCTGCTGCGCCGCACCCAGCTGGATGAGCGCGTCGCCCATGCCATCCGGGACCCGGAACGTCCGGGTCAGCGCAACCTGCGGCTCGATCGGCTGCTGGCTGCACTGGTGTTCTGGGTGGTGCTGGTGCTGGCGCTGGTGGCAGCCCTCAACGCCCTCAACCTCACCACCGTTTCGGAACCGCTCAACGACTTCCTCTCCCAGATTTTCTCCTTCCTGCCGCAGCTGGGGGCAGCGGGTCTGCTGGCTGCCCTGGGCTGGATGGTGGCCAGCCTGGCGCGGGCGGTGCTGCTGCAGACCGCCCAGCAGCTTCAGCTGGATGAGCGCCTGTTCTCTCCCGAGGAGGAGGACGACTCCGATCCGACCGCGCCGGGACTGCTGTCGAGTCAGACCCTCGCCAACCTCCTGTACTGGCTGATCCTTCTGTTCTTCCTGCCGCTGGTTCTCAACGCGCTGAATCTCGGCAACCAGCTTCTGCCGCTGCTCAACCTGCTCAACACCTTCATGGCCGCGGTGCCGCTGCTCGCCAAGGCGGCCACCATCGCGGTGGTGGGATGGCTGCTGGCCCGCACCGTCCGCACCCTGGTGCGCAACCTGCTCGGGTCCACCGGCGTGGATCAGCTGGGCGAAGGCATGGGGCTCGATCCACAGCAGCCCGGCCAGTCGCTCTCAGGCCTGGCCGGCACCGTGAGCTATGTGCTCGTGCTGATCCCCACGGCGATCGCCGCCCTGGAGGCCCTGGCCATGCCGGCCATCGCCGGCCCGGCCATCGCCATGCTCAGCACGGTGCTCGGCGCCCTCCCCCAGGTGTTCACGGCAGCGGCCATCCTGGCCCTGGCCGTAGTGCTGGGGCAGTTCCTCGAGCAGCTCGCGGTGCGGCTGTTCACCGGATTCGGCTTCGATCACTGGGTGCAGCAGCTGGGTCTGGTGGAGGACGGGGAGGCGCAGGCTTCCGCGCAGGCATCCGACCAGGTTTCCGAGCAGATTTCCGAGCGGGGCGACGAGCAGGCCGGCCCTGAGATCGAGGTCCCGGCCCCGCGGCGGCCCTCCGAGGTGGTGGGCGTCGCCGTGCTGGGCGCAGTGGTGCTGTTCGGCGCCGTGGCAGCCGCCAATGTGCTCAACCTTCCCGCCATCACCGAGATCGTGAGTGGGCTGCTGCTGGTGTTCGGCCGGATCCTCGCCGGTGTGATCGTGTTCGCCTTCGGCCTCGCGATCGCCAACCTGGCGGCCCGCCTGATCGTGAGCTCCCAGACGGTGCAGGCCGGCCTGCTGGCCCAGGCCGCCCGGGTGGCCATCCTGGGCTTCAGCGGTGCCATGGCCCTGCAGCAGATCGGGGTTGCTCCTTCCATCGTCACCCTGGCCTTCGGGCTGGTGCTGGGCTCGATCGCCGTGGCGGCCGCCGTCGCCTTCGGGGTGGGGGGCCGCGACGTGGCGGCCGAGCAGTTGCGTGCCTGGAGGGATGCCCTGCGCCAGCAGACCTAGGCGCCCTGGCCATCGGCCCAGCCTCGGTAGCCTGAAATCGCCATCTGTCGTCCCGCCCCTTCAACGCAACGCTCTATGGCTTTCTTCGAGGTGCTCTGGCATGGCGATGGCATCGGCGATGGCGGTGACCTCGACGAGGCCCTCACCGCCTATGCCCTGGTGAAGCCGGATGACGGCAACTGGAGCGAGGCCTGCGCCGCCCCCGGCGCCGAGCCCTGCATCCGCCGCTACGCCTCCTTCGAGGCCTACCTCGACAACGCCGACGAGCTGGAGACGATCCCGGTGAGCGCCAGCATGATCGAGGCCGCCCTGGCCGCCCTGCCCTGACCGCCAGCTCTGGGCCGCGATCAGTGCCCTGGAGGAGCACAACCTCGGCGCCGGCCGGCTGGAGGCGAGGAACAGGCAGGCCGGCAGCGGGCCGCTCTTCACGCTGCCGGCTGATCCCGCCTTCTCCACCCCTCTGGTCCTGGCCCTCGCGCTGGCCGCGCCTGCGGCAGTGGGTCCAGTCACCTCAGTACCTGGCGATGCGCATCAGCGATCTGGTGCACAAGGCGCGCCATGGCCATGGTGACGGCATCCAGGTGGATGATCATTGCTTAGTCAACTACAGCCTGGCCGATTTCCATGGGCTCCGTCAGATCGATACCAAGCCCATCTTGTGCAGGATTCAACCCTTCCAGGTTGGCTTGATTCCGAAGCGAGGTTGCAATCAGCTGGAGGTGCAGTGCTACACCCCACAGACATCCCAAGGCTGCGTCAAGCTCGCTGGCCGACTCGGTGCTGTGGTGAGCCTCTCGACCAACAACACCCTTGGCCATCAGCCCTCACTGGGCGGGCGCCGCTTCAACAGCGCTCCCTGGCGGGATCAGGGGATCTGACCCGATCGGGATGGCCGACTCGGCCCAGGAGCCGGCACGGCGGGGGCGGCGCGGTGACACCGCGGTGGGCACTGGGGCAGTGACCCGTAGGGGCTTCACAGGAGCTCGACCGTGGCTCGGCAGTGCCGCCTTCGTGGATCCTCCCGAGCGGTTCTGTGAGGCGCCCTCGGCGGCTGCCTCGAGCCCTGTGCGTTCCCACCTCCAGTTCGGGTCCATCCCAGAACCGACACGGTGAACTGAACGGCCGGCACCTGCTGCCCGCACCTGGGCAGCGTTCCTGGTCGTTTCGGGATCACCGCAGACCCCGTTCGGAATCCTCTCAGGATCATCGAAGCGTGAGGCCTGTGATGCGCTGGATGCCCAGCATGCGGTAGGCCCGTGTTCCTCATGACCAGAGAGAAGTGCCCTGGATCACAACTGATTCCTTGCCGGGGCCATCACTGTCAGTGCCATTCGGCGGGACCCATGGTCAAGACAGTAGTGGTGGACACATGAATCCTTGTGCAGCTGGTGATTGTTGCTCAATAAGCAGATCTGATTGCGGGAAGTGTTCCCAAGATGGGTCATGGGACTACTGTGAGGAGACTTAATTGCCTGGATTTTACTGTCCGGGCCTATGCGGGCTGACCTTTGCGGCCCCCTTTGCTGTCCCACCTTTGCGGTCCGACACAGTCTTTCCGGAAACACAGTCTTCCCAAAACGTAGTCAGTCACACACTTTTCTCATCAGGTCCAGCCAGCGCAAGCATTCCTTTCGCCTGGTTGGTCTGAGGTCACGCGCACTTTGTTGGTTTCGTCATGGCTTATGTGCTCGCTGAACGGGTCGCCCGCAGGGTTCGCCTCGGCCTGGCGACCTTCTGGGCTGTCATTCTCGTCAGCCTGCTGTATGACCCGTTCACCCCGGTCCTGACGACTCCGGACGGGCTTCTCACCCGCCTCGAGGGCAGCGGCGGCAACCGGGTGATGGTTCAGGGCCAGATCGTGGAGTCGTTGCAGTACCCCCTTGGGGCTCCACTCTTCTGGGGACTGCTCCTGCCCTTGCTGGTGGCCGTGGTGTTCCTGTTCGGCCATGAACTGTGGCGAAGGATCTGTCCGTTGTCGTTCTTCTCCCAGTTGGGTCGGATCGGGCGGCGCAGGGTCTCCTGGCTTCCATTGCCCGCGCCCCAGAAGGTTGCACGGAACAGCTTTCTGGAGCGCCATCACACCTATCTGCAGCTTGTCACGTTGTATGTGGCACTGTGCTGCCGGATCCTGTTCGTGAACTCGGAGCGCACAGCACTGTTTCTGTTTTTCCTGTTCTTCATCACGGCTGCCGTCATTGTCGGCTTTGTCTATGACGGCAAATCCTGGTGTCAATATTTCTGCCCTGTTTCCCCTGTGGAGGAGTTCTACAGCGGTCCCCGAGGCCTCCTCTCCAACCCTGCTCATCTCAAGGCCACTCCCCGGATCAGGGCCACGCAGTCCATGTGTCGCAGCGAGGAGGGAGATCCGGGTCTGGAGGCAAGCACTTGCGTGGGCTGCGCCTCCACGTGCATCGATATCGATTCTGAAAAGCACTACTGGCGGAATCTGATGACCCGCAGCAAGGGTGTTTTGTATTATGGCTATGCTGGCCTGGTGATCTCCTATTTCTTTTTCTATTTATTTTATGCGGGCAACTGGTGGTATTACTTGTCTGGAATCTGGGCCCATGAGCCCGGCCAGCTTGATCACTTGCTGTCTCCCGGGTTCTACATGATGGGGAGTGCCCTGCCGATTCCGAAACTGCTGGCGGTGCCACTCACCCTGGGAGTCGGTGTTGTCGCGGCCTGTCTGCTGGGCTTCACTCTGGAACGTGTGATCCATGCCAATCTCCTGCGCAGAGGCTCCACGCTGACTCGGGAGACCGTGCGTCATCGCATGCTCTCCGTGACGACCTTTCTGATCTTCAACTTCTACTTTATTTTTTCCGGCCACAACGTTCTGCATCTTCTCCCCGTGCCCCTGCCTACCTACGCAGCGGTGGCCCTGGGCTGTCTGAGTTCCGTTTGGCTCATGCGCACGTGGCCGCGCTCGGAGGAGCTGTACCGCGAGGAGGCCAGCCGCCATCAGATCGCTCTGCGCGAGATGGCGCGCTCGCCGCAGCCCTGAACGGAGCGCCCTGACACGGCGCCCCGGCGCCCTGCCCCACAGGCTGGCTAGCCACATTCACCCACCTGCAGTTCGTCCCGCATGGCGTTCTTCCAGGTGATCTGGCACCGCGACGGCATCGGTGATGGGGGTGACCTCAAGGAAGCCCTCGCCGTCCCTGCCCTCGTGACACCGGACGCCGGCGACTGGACCGGGGCCTGCGCCAGCCCCGCGCCGAGCGGCTGGTGCTACTGGTGAGCCCCCGCCAGCGCACCCTGCAGCTGCTCCAGCACTCCTGAGGCCGGTGCCGGCGTGGCCGATCAGCGGGCCAGCACCCGGGGAATCGCCGCGAGCCGGGTGGTGGCGGCATGGGAGAGCCGCTGCCGCCGCATCGCCCACACCGGTTGCAGACCGCAGGCGGCCCAGCGCACGGTGCCGCTGCCGTAGCGGCGGTTCAGATGGTCCAGCACCGCCATCAGGGCGGCCCGGCGCTGCTGCTGTTCCGGTGGCAGGGGCTGCAGCAGATGGTGTTGCAGCAGCTCCTCCCCCTGCAGCTGCAGCAGCAGCACGCCGGCCTTCTGCAGGGGATGGCAGGGGCGGAACAGCGTCTCCGCCAGCGGCAGGGCCGCCGCCAGCAGCACGGCGGTGTCGTTGCTGGGCACCGCCAGGGTCACGGTGGCGCTGTTGCTGTAGAAGCTGGTGCCGTTGAACGGGTTGCTGCGCACGAACACGCTCAGGGCACCGGCCCTCTGCCGCTGGCGGCGCAGCTTCTCGGCGGCCCGCACCGTGTAGGTGGCCACCGCCTGGCGCAGCTCGGCGGCGCTGCGCACCGGCTGGCTGAAACTGCGGCTCACGCAGGTCTCCTGTTTCGGGGGCGGCACCAGGGTGAGCGGCAGACAGCGGTGGCCGCGCAACTCCTGCTGCAGCCGCAGGCCCACCACGCCGCACTTCTGACGCAGTTCGCCGCTGGGCATGTCGCGCAGGGCGCGGGCATCGGCGACACCCCGCAACCGGCACCAGCGGGCCAGGCGCCGGCCGATGCCCCACACGTCCTCGATCGGCACCTGCTGCAGCCAGGCCGTGGGGTCGGCCTGGGCCTCCAGGTCGAACACGTGGTGGTGGGCGGGCTGCGCCTTGGCCAGGCGGTTGGCCAGCTTGGCCCGCACCTTGGTGGAGGCGAGGCCCACGGCCACGGGCAGCCCCAGCTCGCGGTGCACCGTCTGGCGCACCTGCAGGCCCCAGCCGCTGAGGTCCTCGCCCTGCCGGCGGCTCAGCAGGCCGAAGGCCTCATCGATCGAATAGATCTCCAGCTCCTCCACCCAGCGCTCCAGCGTGGCCATCAGCCGCTGGCTCATGTCGGCGTAGAGGGCGTAATTGGAGCTGCGCACCTCCACCCCCAGCCGCTCCAGCTGGCGCTGCACCTGGAAGTAGGGCGTGCCCATGGCGATGCCGAGCCGCCGGGCCTCGGCACTGCGCGACACGATGCAGCCGTCGTTGTTGGAGAGCACCACCAGGGGCCGGCCCAGCAGCGATGGATCCATCACGGCCTCGCAGGAGGCATAGAAGTTGTTGCCGTCGATCAGGGCGATGGCCTGCTGGCGGGCGTTCAGGGGGCTGGCGTCATCGAGGCTCACCGGTGGCGGTTCAGCAGGGGTGGTTCAGCAGGGTCGGTTCAGCAGTGGTGGATCACGTGGGTGGCCACGCCCCAGAGCTGCACGGCGGGGTCGGGGGGCAACGGCAGGGCGGGATAGGCGGGATGGGCCGCCTCCAGCCACAGCCGCGTTCCGCGGCCGGCCAGACGCTTCACCGTGAAGCCCTCCTCCAGAAGGGCCACCACCACCAGGCCCGGGCGGGGCTCCAGCCGCCGGTCCACGATCAGCAGGTCGCCGTGGTGGATGCCGGCATCGCGCATCGACTCGCCGGCCACCCGCAGCAGCAGGCAGCCGCGGGGATCGGGCAGCAGCAGCCGCTGCAGATCGATGGCGACCGGACCGATGGCCGCCGGACCGATGGCTGCCGGACCGGTGGCCTCAGACGGGCTGCCGGGGTCGCCGCTGGAGAAGTGGTTCACGCGGCGGACATCGCTGGCAGGCAATGTAATACAGGTGTACCAAACGAGGAGCGGGCCTTGGAGGACGGCAGGGCCGGATCCTGAATACGATGCAGCCATCCAGACAGCGCGCGGTGATCGGGGCGGAGAAGGGCAGGGTCTGGACAGCCGCCGCCGGCTTGCTGCTGGTGCTGTTTCTCGTGGTGCACCTGGGCGGCGTCGCTCTGGCCGTGACGGCACCGGTGCGGTTCGAGGCCTATGCGGCGCGGCTGCATCAGGCGGTGTGGCTGCCGGCCGTGGAGCTGGGACTGCTGGGGCTGGCCGTGGCGCATCTGGCCCTGGGGCTGGCGAAGCGCCTGGCCAACCGTCGTGCCGGCAACACCGCCGCCCTGGTGAGCCGCCGCGGCCAGCCCCTCGCCGCCCTGGCCGCCCGCAGCCAGGCCGCCGGTGGGGTGCTGCTGCTGGTGTTCCTCGGGGTGCACCTGGTGCAGCTGCGCTGGCCCCGCCCCCAGGCCGGAGCGGAGCTGGCCACCCTGCAGGCGGTGCTGGCGCAGCCGGCATCCCTGGCCCTCTACGGGGCCGCCGCCCTGGCCGTGGCCCTGCACCTCTGGCATGGCACCGAAGCGGCCCACCGCAGCCTGGGGCTGCTGGATCCGGCCAACGGCGCCCTGATCCGCACCACCGGCCGCAGTCTGGCCCTGGTGCTCGGGGTGGGGTTTGCGGCCGTGACCCTGGTGCTGGGAGTGGGGCCGTGAGCGGTTGTCCCGATCCCCGCGTGCCCGGAGGCCCGTTGGCCGATCGCTGGCGCCGCCACCGGGAGGCGATGCCCCTGATCAGCCCGCAGCGCAAGGCCCAGCTGCGGCTGCTGGTCGTGGGCACGGGGCTGGCCGGGGCTTCGGCGGCGGCCACCCTGGCCGAGCAGGGCTACCGGGTGCGGGTGCTCTGTTTCCACGACAGCCCCCGGCGGGCCCACTCCGTGGCGGCCCAGGGAGGCATCAATGCGGCCAGGCCGGGGGCGATCGATGGCGACAGCGTCAGCCGCCTGTTCGCCGACACCCTGCGCGGCGGCGATTTCCGGGCCCGCGAAGCGGGCTGCCACCGCCTGGCGGAGATCAGCAGCGGCATCATCGACCAGTGCGTGGCCCAGGGCGTGCCCTTCGCCCGTGAGTACGGCGGCACCCTCGCCACCCGGAGCTTCGGCGGCACCCTGGTGAGCCGCACCTTCTACGCCCGCGGCCAGACGGGCCAGCAGCTGCTGTACGGCGCCTACCAGGCCCTGATGCGCCAGGTGGAAGCCGGCCGGGTGGAGCTGCTGAGCCGGCGGGATGTGCTGGAGATCATCACGGTGGACGGTGTGGCCCGCGGCGTGGTGTGCCGCGATCTGCTCAGCGGCGCGCTTGAGGTGCACACCGCCCAGGCGGTGCTGCTGGCCACCGGTGGCTACAGCAATGTGTACTTCCTCTCCACCAATGCGCTGAAATCCAACGCCAGCGCCATCTGGCGGGCCCATCTGCAGGGCGCCCTGTTCGCCAACCCCTGCTTCACCCAGATCCATCCCACCTGCATTCCCAGCGGTGACGCCTACCAGAGCAAGCTCACGCTGATGAGTGAGAGCCTGCGCAACGACGGGCGGGTGTGGCTGCCGCTGCGGCCTGGTGACGACCGGGATCCGGCCCGGATTCCCGAGCAGGAGCGGGACTATTTCCTGGAACGCCTGTATCCCAGCTACGGCAACATGGTGCCGCGCGACCTGGCCTCCCGCCGGGCCCGGGAGCTCTGCGAGGCAGGCCATGGCGTGGGGCCCGGCGGTCGCTCGGTGTACCTCGATCTGCGCGATGCGATCGCCAGCGCGGGGCGGGATGTGATCGAAGCCCGCTACGGCAATCTGCTGGAGATGTACGAGCGGATCAGCGGGGCCGATCCCTACACCACGCCCCTGCGGATCTATCCGGCCCCCCACTACACGATGGGCGGCCTGTGGGTGGACTACCAGCTGATGAGCTCGATCCCCGGACTGTTCGTGCTCGGTGAGGCCAACTTCTCCGAGCATGGGGCCAACCGGCTCGGGGCCAGTGCGCTGATGCAGGGCCTGGCGGACGGATACTTCATCGCACCGCTCACGGTGACCGCCTGGCTGGCCGGTCATGGGACCCCCAGCGTGGACGAGGCCCACCCGGCCTGCCGGGAGGCCCTGAGCAGGACCGCCGCCAGGATCGACGCCCTGCTGCAGCGGCCGGGTCCCCGGCCGGTGGATGCCTTCCACCGGGAGCTGGGCGCGGTGATGATCCGGCACTGCGGCATCAGCCGCGACGCAAAAGGGCTGCGGAGCGGCCTCGGGGAGGTGGAACAGCTGGAGCAGCGCTTCCTGACGGAGGTGCGGGTGCCGGGCCACAGCGAAGGACCCAACCCCGAACTGGAGAAGGCGTTGCGGCTGAGCGATTTCTTCGGCCTGGCCCGCCTGATGCTCCGCGATGCCCTGGTGCGGGAGGAATCCTGCGGCGCCCACTTCCGCGAGGAGCACCAGACCCCGGAGGGCGAAGCCCTCCGGGATGACGCCAACTTCGCCCACATCGCCGCCTGGGAGCACCGGCCCGGAGCGGAGCCCCTGCGCCATGCCGAGCCCCTGGCATTCACGCTGCTGCAGCCGTCCACCCGCAACTACCGATGAGCAGTCGAACGCTGAGCCTGAAGCTGCGCATCTGGCGCCAGGACGGTCCAGGCCAGCCCGGGGACTTCCGCGAGTACCAGCTGGAGGCGGTGTCAGCTGATCTCTCGCTGCTGGAGGCGCTCGATCAGCTCAACGAACGGCTGATCGAAGCAGGGGAGCGACCCGTGAATTTCGAGCACGACTGCCGGGAGGGCATCTGCGGCAGCTGCGGCTTCCTGGTGAACGGCCAGGCCCATGGTCCCCGCCAGGCCACGAGCGTGTGCCAGCTCTATCTGCGCCAGTTCCAGAGCGGGGCCACCCTCACGCTGGAGCCCTGGCGGGCCTCGGCCTTCCCGCCCGTGCAGGATCTGGTGGTGGACCGCTCCGCCCTGGACCGGCTGATCGCCGCGGGGGGCTACTGCTCGGTGAACACCGGCCAGGCCGTCGACGGCAACGCCATGCTCGTGGGAGCCGAGCAGGCCCGTTCGGCGTTCGACACCGCCACCTGCATCGGCTGCGGTGCCTGCGTGGCGAGCTGCCGCAACGCCTCCGCCAGCCTGTTCGTGGCCGCCAAGCTGGCCCACCTGGGCCAGCTGCCCCAGGGGCAACCCGAGCGGGCTCGGCGGGCCCGGGCCCTGCAGCAGCGGATGGAGGAGGAGGGATTCGGCAGCTGCAGCAGCAACCTGGAGTGCGAGGCGGTGTGCCCCAAGCAGATCTCCGCCGACTGGATCAGCTGGATGTACCGCGAGGGGCGGCGAACCGCTGGATGAAGGTCGGCAGGGCCATGGGGCCGCAACGCCGCTGCCAGCCACCGGCCATCGGGTAGTGCCGCCAGCAGGAGAGGCGAAAGCCGTTGCGATGGCCGCAGAGCAGATACCGGAAGCCAGCCGCGCGGCAGGCGGCGTTGGCGGCGGCCGCAGGCAGCAGGGGCAGGGGTGAGAACACCTCCAGCAGCTCCGGCATCGTGGTGGCGCGCTGCCCGCTGCTCCTCAGCGGAGCTCCCAGCAGATCGGCGATCCGCTGGGGGAAGCCACCGGATTCCAGCCACCAGTGCCGCTGCTCGCCGCAGCGGGGATCCACCAGGGAGATCAGGGCGGCGGAAGAGGCTGGAGGGGATGGGGGAGCGGATGGGCGAGCAGCTCGGCGAGAGGCGGCGGCAGGTTGGGGCGTGGGCACGGTGGAGAAGGCAACTCTCCTGGTGAGTGCCCACCCCGTCTCAGGCCGGAACGGAGGGCTGGCAGAACAAGACGATCAGCCAGATCGCTCCGATGATCGGAATCAGACCGATGAACAGCCAGGGCCAGGGCTTGCCGATGTCCCGCAGCCGCCTCACGCAGAGGGGGATGCCGGGCACGAGGCTGGCCACGGCGTACACGTAATAGAGCTTCTCGGAGATCAGCTGGAGGACCACCCCGAGGATCACGTTCGCCAGCACGAACCACCAGTAGTCGCCGCGTTTGGAGCGCCCGCCGTAGTCGAACGAGCGGCTCCAGGCCGCGGTGAAGGCTTCGATCAGAGGCATGGTGCGGAGATGGCGTCGCTGCTGTCTAGGGCGAGCCGTGCCATCCCGCCAGCGGTTGTGACAAGCGGTTGTGAGAAAGCGGGGCGGGATCGCCCTCAGGCCACCGTGGCCATGTGGCGCATCAGGTCGAGGCACTTGCAGCTGTAGCCCCACTCGTTGTCGTACCAGGCCACCACTTTCACGAAGGTGTCGGTGAGGGCGATGCCCGCGCCGGCATCGAACACCGAGGTGCAGCTTTCGCCCAGAAAGTCGGTGGACACCACGGCATCCTCCGTGTAGCCGAGGATCCCCGCCATGGGGCCCTCGCTGGCCGCCTTCATCGCCGCTTTGATCTGGTCGTAGCTGGCCGGGTTGGCCAGGTTCACGGTGAGGTCCACCACCGACACATCCGGGGTGGGCACCCGGAAGGCCATGCCGGTGAGCTTGCCGTTGAGCTCGGGGATCACCCGGCCCACGGCCTTGGCGGCGCCGGTGGAGCTGGGGATGATGTTCTGGGCGGCGCCACGGCCACCGCGCCAGTCCTTCACCGAGGGACCGTCCACGGTCTTCTGGGTGGCGGTGGTGGCGTGCACGGTGGTCATCAGTCCGTTCACGATGCCGAAGTTGTCGTGCAGCACCTTGGCGATCGGGGCCAGGCAGTTGGTGGTGCAGCTGGCATTGGACACGATGGCCTGACCGGCGTAGGTGCCGTGGTTCACCCCCATCACGAAGATCGGCGTGGCGTCCTTGGAGGGGGCGCTCATCACCACCCGTCTGGCGCCGGCAGCGATGTGGGCGCGGGCCGTCTCCTCGGTGAGGAAGAAGCCGGTGCTCTCCAGCACATAGTCCACCCCGAGCTCCCCCCAGGCGAGGTTGGCCGGGTCGCGCTCGGCGGTGATCCGGATCGGTTGGCCGTTCACCACCAGCTGGCCGCCGTCCACCGCCACCTCGCCCCGGAAGCGGCCGTGGGTGGAGTCGTAGCGAAGCATGTAGGCCAGGTACTCCACGCCGATCAGGTCGTTGATCCCCACCACCTCCACATCAGCGAGGCTGAGGGCGCGGCGGAAGGCCAGGCGACCGATACGGCCGAACCCGTTGATGCCGATGCGGATGGTCATGGTCTGGAGCGGGAGGCGGAATGGGGGCTGGATTCAGCCTACGGAGTGCCTTCGCCGCCGCTGAAGACCGACGACGGGCAGAGGCTGGCGCGGCCATCGGCGAAGGCCATCCCCACCCGCAGGTTGCGGCGGGCCACCGCGTCATCGGCGCGCTCCAGCAGCAGGGGGGTGAGCGTCTCGCTGTAACGGCGACGCTGCTCCGCGCTGATCAGGCCGTCGCGCTCCAGAACGCAGAGGGTGCGCATGGCGCCGTTGCCCTTGCCGAACAGGAGCATGAACGCCTCCTTCTCGCTCAGCGGCGCGCTCTGGCCCGGACCGGGCGCCAGGCCCAGAACCACCACCAGCACGATCAGGGGAATCCTGAACCGCTCAGGCCGGACGTGCCGGCAAGGATCGGACTCGGACTCAGAGTTCCTCGTCGTCCTCCAGGAGGAGCTGCTGAAAGGCGGTGTAGAGATCGCCATGCTCCTTGGCCAGATGGGGATTGGCCCTGCCCAGGCCCTGGCGGCGGGCAGGGGGCGCTGACGGGCTGACGGCCATGCCCGCCGCTGCATCGCCCTGGGCCGGAGATGGTTCGGGGATCGAGGCGCTCTGCCGCCGCTCGGCTTCGAGGGCACGCAGGCGATCCAGCAGGTGGGGAGGCACGGTGCCATCCGGGCTGGCCTGCATCAGCTCCCGGAACAGGGCTTCCGGATCGGTTTCGGTCTCCACCTTGTGGCGGGGCCGATCCGCCCGGGCCGGAGGCGGCGGAGCCTCGGGCTTGGGCAGGGGCTTGGGCAGGGTGCGACCCAGTTGCTGGAGACGCTCCAGGCTGCGGGCATCGAAGCTCATGGGGACGGGCGCCTGAATCGGGCCGGGCTCAGCTGCAACCCAGTGTGTCGCGGGTCTGGCGGCCGGTGACGGGGTTGGTGCCGCGGGCCACGGCGCAGAGCGCCTTGAGGGCATCCCCCCGCAGCGGCACGTTGGTGAAATCGGCTCCGTCGATGATCACATCGCTGAATTTGGTGTTGAAGGCGAAGGCGTCCTCCAGCACCGCATTGGTGAGGTCGGTGCCGTTGAAGACGGCAGAATCCAGGGTGGTTTCCCGCAGGTTGGTGTTGCTCAGGTCCGCATCCTGCAGCTTGGCGCCGAACAGGCTGGCGCCCTGCAGATCCGAGCCGGAGAGGTCGGCGTCGCGCAGGTTGGTGAGGTTGAAGGTGCCGCCCCGCAGGTCCTGGCCGTGGTAGTCGGCGCCGATCAGCACCTGCTTGGCGACGTCCACGGCCGCCAGGGCTGGCAGGGGCAGCCACCAGCCCAGGGGGAGCGCCAGCGCCAGTGCAACCAGAAATGCCAGCGCCCGTGCCCAGGGCCGGCTGGCCGTTGCCTCGTTGCTGCTGGGAACCATCGCGGCGCGATCACGGAGCTTCCATCCTCGCCCGCCCCACCGCCTCCCTCGTCCCGCTGGCCCCGCTGGCCGCTGGCCGCTGGCTCCCTGCCGTGGCAAGGCTGAGGCTCTAGGGGCTGGGAGAAGGGGCTGGTGGCATCGTCATCCAACCGGCTGAGGGGCAACTGGGCCGAGCAGCGGGCCCTGCGCCTGCTGCGCAGCCACGGGTGGAGGCTGCTGGATCGCCAGTGGCGCTGCCGCTGGGGCGAGCTGGACGTACCTTAGCCCCAAGGACAACACCTGGCCATGCCTGTCGCCACCCGCCGCTGCTTCTCTTATGCGCGGGTCAGTTCAGGCCACCAGGCGCAACTTGGCGAAGGTCTGCAGCGTCAGCTCGCTCAGGCGGAGGCCTGGGCCGCTGCCCATGATCTTGTCCTTGACGACACCCTCGATCTGATCGACCCAGGCCGTAGCGCCAGCAAGGGGCATCACATCCGCGAAGGTGCTGCCCTGCATCGCTTCCTCGCCGCCGCCAAGGCCGGCACCCTCGGCAGCTCGCCGGTCCTGCTGATTGAGGACTTCACCCGCCTCTCACGCCTCGAGCCACTCGATGCCCTCGATCAGATCGTCTCCCCCCTGGTCCGCAGCGGCGTGGAGATCGTCACCCTTGAAGACGGCGCCAGCTATACCCTCGACCGCCTCAACCGTGACCCTGCCTGCTTGCTGATCCTGGTCGTCAAGGCGCAGAGTGCCGCCGAGTACGCCCGCCGTCTGAGCAGCTACATCACCCAGCGTCGTGCCGCCAATCGCGCCGACATCCTCGACGGCAAACCAGTCTGCACAGGCTGGGCGCCGTCATGGATCGAATGGAATGCCGAAGGGCAGCGGTGGCAGTTCACCCCCTACGCCAGCACCGTGCGCCGCCTGGTTGAGTTGAGCTGGGAGCACGGCACCACCGTCGTCTGCCGCACGCTCAACGCTGAAGGGCACCGCTCACCCGATGGTCTGCCGTGGTCGCAGATGCCGATACGCGCCATCCTCCGCAACCCCGCCCTGCATGGCGCCAGACGCACCGCTGCCCCTGGTCACGCCGCTGCGGTGAAGGCCTGGCGGGCGGAATGCTCCCGCCTGATCAAGCAGCACGGGTCTGATGTGACGTTGCCGCCGAAGCCGAAGCGCACCTATGCCCTCTGCCCTGACACCTTCCCCGCCATCCTCACCGCCGATGAGCACGAGGCCTTGCTGGCAGTCATCAAGGCACGGGCCGTCAGCCCGCAGGAGAAGGGCCGTCGTGATCGGACGCACTACATCGGCCAGCAGCTCACCACCTGCCTCTGTGGCGCTCCGGTCGGGGCACGCAGCGTCAAGCCAAGAAAGCACAGCGGGCTGCCCGGTGATCAGCGGTACATCTACCTCGTCTGCCGTGGGCGGGAGCGGAAGCAGACCGATTGCCAGGCGCCGCCGATCCGCGTCGAGCCGATCCACGCCGCTCTGCTCACCCGCCTGCAGGGTGATGCCTTGGCGCAGCTGCAAGAGAGTGGCGGTGATGGTCCGCTGGCGGCGCTGCTCGTGCGCCAGGGCCATCTCATCCATGAACTGACGCAGGCCGAAAGCCGCCACAACAATGCCGCCGCCGCCCTACGTGATCGGGCCATGGCCGGCGCTGCGGTGATCGAGGTGTACGAGCAGGCCGTCACTGAAGCCGCCGCAGTGGTGGCGGCCACCAGGGAGGCGCTGGCAGGCGTGGCGGCAGAGATCCGCGCCATACAGAACCAGCCCTCAGCCGGTGCCGCCGCCGAGCAGGTGCAGGCCCTGCTGCAGACTTTCGCCAGGGGTGAGGACACCCCAGACCAGCGCCGGGCGATCAACAGCCTGTTGCGCCGCCTGCAGGTGCGCATCTACCTCGACACCGAAGCCCAGCGGCTCGGCCTGGCCGTTGGTGATGCCGAACCTCGCTGGCAGCCGCTGGCCCCTGGCCTGGCGCAGAAGGCGCTGGAGCAAGGCCGGGTAGGCACGGGGTACCTCACGGCGACGATCACCCCGGAGGATCTGCAGCGGGCAGCAGAGCAGGCGGAGGGCAGCGGCCTCGAGAGCGTTCAGGTGCCTGCGGAGTTCTTCGGCCAGCTCGACCAGGACATTCCCGCTGAAGGCAACAAAGGCGAAGCAGACTTCGAGCTGCAACAAGGCTGATAGGGCTGGGCCCACAGCAAGCGAGCTTATTAAGGCCCACAGCAGTTGTGCTTGCCAAGGCCTTCTGCAGGCTTGAGCCTATCAGTATTTAGAGTAAGTAAGCCTATTAGGGCTTAAAACTAATGAGCCTAATAAGGTATAGAGCAAGTGGCCTGATAGGCGTGGCAGAAGTAGATCGGGAGCCGACAGATTGGTGCACCTGGGGGTATGCTTCCAACTGAACTCCGCACGCCCTCTCCATGCCGTCACCCCCGTCCGCCGACCTCTGGCGGAAGTCCGAATCCGTCGCCGTTCGGATGCACCCTGTTCTAGTCAGTCGTCTCGATCAGATCGCCACCTCGCGCAGCATGAGCCGCGCTGAGCTGATCCGTCAGGTCATGCGCGAGCACGCCGAGCAGCACGCCCCCCAGGCCGCGCCCCTGCCCGTGCTCCTCACGGAGGGCTGCTGATTGTGTTCGGCAGCACTGCAGATCCTGACCGCTGACCCACCGCAGCCATGAAAGAAGGGGCTGAACCAGCAGCCCGATCGTTCACAGACAAAAAGGGGGGGGCAGACGCAATCACCCCACCCCATTACCCAAAATCACCCCTTCATTATGACATACGCCACCCCCAACCACGCTAATGGGCGCGTTGAATCCAGCAGTCAGCAAGGCGTGGCGCCCAAGCAGCCTGGTGTTTTTGACCCGCCCCTGGCAGCGGAGTTCATTGATGCCATCGGCAAGAACGGCTGCACCCGCACCCGTGGCTTTCGCCCCAAAGGTCAGAGCCGCGGTCGTGCTGTCAAGGATGATCTGTTCCTGCCTGATGGGTCGGTCAATGCTGCCACCATCCAGCGATGGCAGGACGAACGTTTTGGCGTGTACTTCGTCGTCAACAACGGCGGTGACACAAAGGCCAGCATTACTGAGATCGTTGCCTACTTCGCTGAGTTCGATGATGGCACCAAGACAGAGCAATTCCAGCGGCTTAACTCCTCGCCGTTGCTCACGCCCAGTTATGTGATTGACAACGGCGGCAAGTCGTTGCATGTGTACTGGGTGCTGGATGAGCCGATTCTTTGTCGTGCCAGAGAGGATTGCCCGAACAAAGCGCAATGGACAGCAGAACAGGAGCGGATTGCTGCTGTTCTTGGCAGTGATCCATCCATCAAAGATCCATCCCGAGTGATGCGACTGCCCGGCGCCTGGTACGTCAAGGCGGATGGATCATTCGGCGGTCAGGCCAAGGTCGTCGCAGGCACCGGAAAACGGGTGATGCGTGATGAGTTCCTCGACTGCCTCCCAGAACCCGAGTCCCCCGTTAGTCCCCCGCCACGGCAGTTGCAGGCTTCTCCTGCCCCAATCTCTGCTGACCTGCCACCCAGGCCGCTGGAGGAGGTGCGAGCAGCCCTTAATTACATCCCCCCGCGCATTCCCGGGAGCGGGACCTACCAGGATGATAGGCCAGCTGCGATCGGCTACATCCATGCCGTGATCGAGGCCGGTGGCACAAAGGAGCTAGCAATGGCCGATCTTCGCGTCCACAACCCTGAATGGACAGACAATGATCAGGTCATCCGCAGCAGTGATCTGAGCTCATTCACTTCAGGCAGCTTCTGGCATGCGGTGAAGGTTAATGGCGGGGATGCGAGTCGCAGTGACCTGTGCTCGAACGGCAAACAACTTGCTTCCCGCATAGCCACTAACGGCAAGGTCATGGTTTCCCCGGCCCAGGGGAAGGCAGGAAGCCAGAAGCCCCCCGAGGAGGTGCTCATTATCCTGCGCGACCGGGCTCGAAAGCTTATTCAGCAGCCGATGCCCCCTCATGAGCGTTCAGTAATTCTGCGATCCCTCGCACAGAATCACGGGGCACACATCACCCCAGCAGAAATCAGTCAGCTTCTATCTGTTGCCAGACAAGATCTGCGCGGCAGGCCGCAAGGCGTCGCCCTGGGCCAGAAGATCTGCATACAGCGCCGGAAATGGCTGTGTGAGGGCCTCTTGCCGGCCGGCCGACCCACACTCATGGTGTCGGTGCCCAAGGTCGGAAAAACCACCCTTCTCTGCGCTCTAGTCAGTGCCTGGCACTACGGCTGTGGTGAGTTTCTCGGGATGAAGCTTCATGGCAACTGCCCGCCGGTTCTGCTGCTCGGTCCCGACATGACTCCAGAAGACTGGGCTGATCTGCTTGTCCCACTCGGCCTGGCTCGTTACACGAAAGAGGATGAAGACGACGATAACCGCGAACTCGAATTACTCCCCCCCATCCAGTACCTCTGGCATTCCGAGTCCGGCATCACCCTCAACGAGGAGGGTTATGAGGAGGTCGAGGAGCAGCTTCGGGAGAATCAGGGTTCCCTGCTCATTGCCGACTCGTACACGGCTCTTACGGCCTCTCTGGGACTCGATGAATGGAAGGCTGAGGTCGCAGGCCCACTGCTGGATTTGGCCTGCCTATGCAGCCTCTACGACGCCACTCCAATCGTGATCCATCACGCTGGTAAGTCCCGTGCTGGTGAACGCGCCAGCAGCGCCTCGAGGGGGGCCAACGCATTGCCAGCTGCCGTGTCGCAGGTCGTGAGCCTGCGCTGGCTTGATGAAGCCGGACCAGGAAGCATCAGGCGGGATTCACGTGTGGTGCTCTCGACGGAAGGGCGCGCTGGCAAGCCCGTCGAGCTAGTGGTCGAACAGCAGGAAGACCGCCAGTGGGTCCTTCACGGAGAGGGCGCTCAGTTCGAGGCCGAGAAGGCCCGCCAGCGCCAGATCGAGAAGATCAACAAAAACGAACGTCAGCGCGCCGTCTACGAACTCGTGAGGGGCCGATGGGACCAGGGTCTCCGCACTGGGGTCAGCGATATCCTCAATGAGCTTGGAGACCTTTTTGAGGGAGGCGACCAGCAAAAGATGGCCCGACGCACGCTCGAGCAACTTGACCTCACCCACGGGCTCATTGAGCAGAAGAAGGAGGTGGTGGTCGGCCGTGGCCTGGTTGCTTTATACCAGGTCAAGGAATGCGGCACTAACAGGGGGTAGGACGCCCTCCCGCGCGGGGGTACAGAGGAGGTGTCCTTACCGTCCTTACCCACCCTCCCTAATAGCCCAGGGTCGGTGGAAATAAGTCCTTACTGCGCTCAAGATCCCAGTGATGGAACGGTTCAGGACGGTAAGGACACCTTTCCCGTACCCCCGCGCGGGGGAGTATCCGCCCCCACCTTCTCCCTTGGGTGGAAGGACACTCTGCGTGTACCCCCACGCGTGCAAGCCCTGGCCCAGCCAGAGCCCGACGACGATCCTGAATACGAATCGCCAGACCGTGAAGCCGATACCCGCCGCGAGCAGCGGATCAGCCGTAACCCTGCGGCTGCCATGGAGGCCGGCGCCTACCGCATCTGGGAACGGCAGCACCAGGGGCGCGAAGAGCCCGACCCTTTCGCCTGATAGCCAAGCTGCTACTTCGGACGCACGCACGCCTTACCTCATTGTTGGCGAATACCCTCACTGCCCCCAACACCTGCCACATGAGCTTCACGGGCCCTTGTGGATCGCGAACCCTTGAGGTGATCATCGACTCCTGCCGACACCGCCTGACCTGCACCACACTTGCACTCATGCGGCAGAATGTGTCTATGGCGGATACAAGGGTGAAAGGTAGTTCTGCTTTGAAGCGCGTTCGCGGAACGACGCGCACACTCCAATCTGACAAGGATGAATACGGTCTGAGCGTCAAAACCATGGACCGCATGCAAAGCGTCTGGGCGCTTCGCATGCGGGGCTACAGCTTCCGCGCTATTGCTGAGCAACTTGGCATCTCGCAAGCCACAGCCTGGCGGGACTGCCAGGCGGCACCCGATGGCGTGCCGCTGATGGATGACACGTCCATTGCTCGCTCGCAGCTACTCAACGGCCATCGCATCCTGCTGAACCACTTGCTCTCCGAAGTCGAAGAGCAGCGCCAGAATGGTCAGCGCATCGTGCAGCGCGGAGCCGACGGAAGCGAGAGCGTGACCATCAAGCCCATGGACGCCAAGCTGATCGGTGAGGCGGGCCGCTGCCTGGATCGTGCTGCGCGGTTGCTGGGATTGCTAGATGGGCCGATTGAAGGTGGTGGGAGCACTCAACAGACCACGATTGTTCTCAGTAGCCCTTCTGATGGCCCAGCATTTGAGTCTCGGTGGAGCGAGGCTCAAGCCATCGCGGATGGGGCGGTCAAAGCAATGCCAGAGAATTCGGGAGAGAAGTCTCAATTGGATAATGCTAGTGGAATGGACTAGGCTCGAAATGGCTCGATGACTCCTGAAATGAAACAGATTCGGTCACTCGTCAATGGGGTCATAAGTGTCGTTGTAGATGTCCCTTAGTAGGCGGCCTCCTACATTCCAGTACGGGCCAGGATTTACATAATTACTGGAGCCAAACAAGTCGCCTGTTAGACGACTGATTGCCAACTCCTCCCCGTTGTACGCAACACGCTTTGGACCACAGACAGTGGCACTTATCGATGGGTCACGATCCCAGGTCAGAACCGCTCCATTGGCGAGGCCCATCTCATGGAAGTTCAGGGGTGGGCGACGTTTGCGTGTGAACCTTTCCGCCGCCGCTTTGTCTGTTGGGTCAGCCTGAAGCTCGGCTGAGACACTGGGCGTTACGTCTTCCAAAGCAAGAAGCTTCAGCACAGCAACTACTCGCTCTGGCATGAGCTCAAAGAACTCCCGATTAGGATTCACCCGATGGTCGCCAAATGCAAAGTGGAGTGCCGCCTCTACATCCTGACCCTCACTGACAGTGCAAGCGTACTCGCACTCAAAAGGGAATGGAATGCTTGTGCCATTCAAACTTGCCATCCTTTCCTCCACGGTCGTGTTGGTCTTGCCAATCTTCACAAGGCCAGGCATTGCAGGATTGCTAAGGACGTAGACGATGTTCATTGAAAAGAGACCAGATACTCGAAGGCAGCATCAAGCGGCTGCACCCTAGCAAAAATCATCACTTGGCCAAAACCTGCCAATGTGGCTGTCGCAACTTGCATGTGCGGTGCGCCTGACTCCCTCTGGGTATCTCGTCGGAAGAGCTAGTCGCCCATAAGCAGGTGGCCATGCCATCCAAGCAGGAATCCCACGGGACCATCAGCCCAGGCCCCCACAGAGGGGGCCTCAGCTGATTCACTTCTCCACCTCGTCGGCTACCATCACCGGCTTTCTGCGTCCCTCTCAGAGCGCACCTGGGGGCTTTGCGGGGCTTCACCGCCCCTCAGTGGCCCATTCAGCCGGCGATGGCCGCAAACAGAGCTTCCTCGTCTCTGGATGTGACGTCGATGTAGCGGCTGAGCTGATCCAGGCTCTTGTGGCCCGTGAAACGGCGGATCGTCTCCAGTGCAGCCCCGTTCTGCGCTGCAGTCGTGGCGAACGACCGACGGAAGGTGTGCAGGCTGCAGCCTGAGGGCACGTCGATTCGAGCGATGGTCTGACGCAGGGCGAGGTCCGCGGCTGCACGGCTCAGGTGCTCCGAAGGTCCGAACCGAGATGCGAACAGGTGATCTCCTGTTCGGCACTCGCGCCCCCATCGCCTGATCCATTCAGATCGGAAGCTGTGAAGCTCTGCAGCCAGCTGAGGGCTGATCCGTGGTTCGCGTGTGGTGCGGGTCTTCGTGGTGCTGGCAACGAACACCAGGCGGTCGGAATGGATGGCGCCCCAGGTCAGCTTCAACGTTTCACTCACCCTCGATCCCGTGTACCTCATCACGGCCCACAGGCAGCGGTGATCTGGTGATGGTGCAGCGGCAAGGAGCTGGTCAAGTTGTCCGGGGCTGAGCGTGGTGGCCTGCCCGGCGCCATTGGTCTTCGGCATCGCTGGATGGTCGTTTCTCAAGGAACGTCAAGTGGGCTGTACTGATGGGCCTTCTTCCTACCCGTAGGCAGCTCTGCAAAACGTCAAGTCAGCATCAACTAAGAAGCCCCCATCAGCAAAGGGGTGACAGGGGCAGAAGATGGCGCGATCAGTGGTCAGGATCAATCTCCCGCAGCAGACATTGCGCACCCCATGTCATCGCCAGGTTGACGTAGGCGGCGGTGAAGTCGTCCGGGTCTTCGATGGTCTGACCATCCAGCGCTTCAAGCGCACTGGTGCAGCCCAACTGGTCGCAGTAGTCGTCAAATAGAGCCCGGATGCTTTGCTCTTGCAGCTCCCATCGCCTGAGTAGCGTCCCTGTGTAGCACTCCGCCACGTTCACCCAGTCCGAGATGTCGAAGTCCTGCAGCGCTTCTGGGCAATCGTCGAACCGCTCAATGATGTCGTCGATGGCATCATTCTGGCTGCGCTTGTCCCATTCGGACTGAACCCAAGGGCTGCCGGCTGCTTGTAGCTGCGCCCGGAGAGTCACTGGCTGCCACAACAGATCAGCGCCGTCACCTTCAAGGGTCTGCAAACACCATCCGTCTGGTGCATGGTCGTTCAGCCAGTCGATCATGTCTGAGACTGTCTCGCCGGCTGTCTCCGCCATGTTGTCGGGCAGATCCTCGACAGTCGGAGATGAGAAGCAGGCCAGCGCTTGGGCAGCATGGATCAGGGCGTCTGGTGCGTGAGTGGCCAGACCAAGGCGGTCAATCTCTCCCAGCAGCGCATCCGCCAGATCGGAGGAGCGGAGCGTGCCAGTGCTCACACTGCCGCAGTCAATCAAATCGTCAACGTCGATCATCGACCCCGCGATAGGCGGCGCCGTGCTAAGTGTTGTCATGGGTTGATGGGCGCGCGAGGGATGTAGGAGTCATTCGCGCGCCCTGAAGCCCACCTACAGCCACGCGGGCCTAGATGGGCAGTTGCCAGATACGGAGGCTTTAATGCGGTTGGCAATGCTTTATCTGTCCATGCATTCTACCGCAGAATGCCTTCTCTCTGTGAACAGGGGGTACAGTAGCAAATCCACGAATAGGGGGAGGAGTCTCCTCCTGACGCATAAGGAATAATTGCCGTAACATACATCTACACGCTCACCCCAGGCGCAACCCACACCCAAATCCAACAGGGGGGGCAGAGGTTTGATTCTGGAGTCACTACGATTCTCAGCCCCTATAGAATTGAGCCAGGAATTCAAGTCTGGCCCGCGCATGTCTTCCGCGATCGAAGTAGAGAGGCCTGAAAGGCTCCAGGCATTGATGCCGAACCCATTACAGCAAGTGATGCTGGACGCACCTCTGAATGATGTGCTGGTAGTTGCGACGGCGAAGGCAACGGGGAAGACATTCGGCATTGTGCTGCTGGTTCTACGGGATGCACAGATCCTGAAAGAGAACTATCACTGCCTTATTACCCGCAGTACGTTTCAGGCCCTGCAGGAGCTGCAGACTCTGCTTTATCGCTACCTAACCCAGGCTTACCCAGGGACGACGTGGAACGCTGGAGAAAACACCTTCCGAATTGGTGGCAGGAGCGCACCCTTTGGCACGGTCGAGCTGGCCTACACCAGCGCCTCACCCCTGGAGCAGATCCGTGCATTGAATCGCCTGCAGGGACGCTCGAAGATCTGCGCGATCCATGACGAAGCCGGCACACAGCCAACACCAGACTTCTACGACCAGTTGCAGGGGGTGCTGCGCGGCCCGGCGGGTGTCCCCACCCGCGTGATCTTCCTCGCCAACCCAGGCGGTCCCGGCCACCACTGGTTAAAGGAACGATTCGCTGCACCAGCAGGGCTACCGGAGCCGATGAAGCCCAGGCGTTTCTGGAGCGAGGAGTACGAGAAGCACTGCATCTTCCTTACTGCCAACGCCTCGATCAACCCGCACGTGGATTGGCAGCAGTACAAGCGAAACGTGGAGATCGTGTCCGGTGGCGATCCGGCCATGCTGGCGGCGCTGCTTGAAGGCAGGTGGGACACGGATCTGGGCGGAGCTTTCTTCGCCAGCTGCTGGAGCCCGAACCGTTGTCGTCACGCGATCAACCCTGGCGAAATCTATCTGCGCGGGCACAGACCTAGACCGTTTGTCGTGATGGATCACGGCTACGCCGCTCCCACAGTCGCTTACCTCGTTGTCCCCAATCCGCCCGGTATCGACGCGCCGAAGGGCACCCTGCTGCTCGCCGATGAGCTGTACCTGTGCTCATCAAATGTCAGTGGGAGGCGGGACTGGGCTAGGGGGTCGTGTCTTCCATCAAGCGAGCAAGCCGCAGCGATGATCGAGTGGTTGCAGCGCTGGGGGCTAGAGCGAGGTGACGTCAGGATCCTGGCGGATGATGCGATGTGGAACTCTAATGGTCACATCAGCGGCAGCATCGCTCAGGAATTCCGAGCGGCGGGAGTCACCCTGGCGAGAGCCCAGAAAATGAAGACGCCTGTGATGGCGGGGCTGCAGATGCTGCGCAATCGGATGCATGCCGCGAGACGGGACGAGACGCAACCCTGGCTTCTCTGGTCTCCTGTATGCGAGGGATTCGAGGCAACCGTACCGAGCATCCCGCGTCATCCTCGTGACCCGGAGACGATTGCTGATGGCGCAATCGATCATGCCCTCGATGCAGTTCGCTATGGCGTGTGCTGGTATGCAGGCAGTAATCGAAGCGAAAGCGCTACTACGAGCTTTCGTATCTATTAAGAACTCGCGTCAAGGCCGACTGATGGTTACAGGCCTTGGACAGTCAGCCTCCTAGTTGGTGAGGCTCCTCCAGAAGTACTGACCACCAGTCATACTATCCAGTGAGACGGTGGCTTTGAACTTGAGCAGATGGGGCACACTTGGTCAACTCAACAAGCCCACATTGAGCGGCAGACCGCCGCATCAGCCACAATCAATAAGCCCTGTTCAAAACAATTAGAATATCTAAGCTGGTGCCCGCCTCTAATGCTGATGATTGCATGCTGCTCTCATAGCTTTGTCCTAGTATCTTCATCTCGCTGGCTTCCTGCCCTCGCGAGGCAACTTCCACCGAAGTGCAGATTGCGGGATAAGCACATACACGAGCAAACCTCTCGGCATCTTGACAGGCCCGCTGACCATGGTGTCACACAGACTAAGTGCAACCATTATCTCCCTCAGTGCTCTATGTTGTAACAGGGTGCTTTCACGTATGTGGATGGCAAGCAATGACTGACCTCACGTCCAAGGATAAGGTGTCGCAGCTTAGAATGCTCAGGCTTGTGCTGTTTCCCACTAGAGACCCAGGTATTTATAGCAAGAATAAGAGACTGCTTGATATCATTAAGCGAACAGCAAGCATCAGCGATGCTCGCGCTCTTGCCCTTCTTGCAATTCTCCGCAGTCAAGAGCCTGAGTTTAATCATGCTACTAGCTTGCCTGATTCATCCATTGTCATCCAAGAAGAACTAGCTAGACATACACCAAATGCCCTGACTAGGCTAACGGCGCTAATCAGACGGAAGGAGGAAGAACTTATCCGTAAGGAGCAAAAGGCGGCTGAGCTCGGCGAGAAGCGGAGAGTTCGCGAACGGCAGACTCAAGAAGACAGGAGGCACTATCTTGTAGAGCAACTCGGCCTGCCAAAGAATACCTCCTATAAAGCAGCAAAAGAAATTGAGCGTAGCCGCGACATAGACCGTGGGAGGCGTAGGGAGAAGAGAGAGGAGCGGAGAAAGAAGGAAGAAGAGAGGAGGAAGAGTCTTAATTTCCTTGCTGCTCAAGAGGCCTTACACAAGTGGCGCAAGACTGCAAGGCTCTATGCAAAAGAGCTTGATGAGAACCCACGGGTTGTGTTAGCCCTCTTGGGCAAGCCCCAATCACTTGGTCTACAGGACCTGTTTAAGTACTTAGCCATATATTCCCTTACACGCCCCGCTTCCGAGTCGAGCAGTAAGCCTCCATTCGCTGAGACACGGGCAAGCCAGAGGCGCAGAGAAAAGTGGCAATTACGATTAGAAGTGCTGGAGCATATAATTGATAATCGAATACATGATTATCTAGAAGCAGCCAGAGCAAAGGATAGACTTACTCTAGACATCAAGGCCGATGGCCAGGCTGATGCCGCACTAGCTACTTCTCTTGCGGCTGCAGCTTGCCAGGCACTAGACGGGTGCAACGGGTATATCTATCTTAAAACCTGGGGACTGAGTGATGGGACACGATGGTACAAGATTGGCATCACGAATGACCCCCAACGGCGGGATTCAGAGCAGAATGTTCTGCCAGTGCCAGCCATCACGTTAAGGTTGATTAGGCTCCCTTCAATGGACCATGCTCGCGCTATAGAGCAAGCATTTCAATGCGTACTTGCTGATCTTAGGATCTGCAATGCAAGCAACCGAGAGCTGTTTTCATTAAGCGATCAGCAGCTAGCTGCCCTTGTTAATGCCATGGAGGGAATTAATGCGCGCCTAGACTACAATGAAGCCCTGTCAGCACCCCATTAAGTTTGCTGGAAGCGATAAGCAGAGAATGATGGCGATCATTCTTTCCAGGGTGCGGTAGACCGATAATGTGCAGCCGCGTGGGAGTGTTCCCCTTTCCTGGTGCATTCCTTCAGAGTGCTCCTGGGTAGTTAGATGTTGTGTCTCGCCACGTTGGTCAGCAGAGCAGCTCGCGGAGCCGCTGCTGAAGTGAACGACAACCGAGGGCCGAGTGATTCCTGTGCCGGTTATAAATCCCCAGGTACCGAGGCAGCCAGCGGTTGGGCTCCTCCGAGTTCCGGAATGTCATGCCCTAGGTTCTCTGTCACAGCAGGTCGTTCAGTGACAAGGGGGTGTGAGGCCGTTACGGGTTGACGTGCGATCCACCAACCCATGATCCGCATCATCCGCACCAGGCCCTACACGCCCAGGACCAACGGCAAGGCTGAGCGGTTCATCCTGACGCTGTGTCGGGAGTGGGCCTACGCCATGCCGTACCAGAACTCCGATGAACGGAACCGCTGGCTGCCCCGCTACTTGCCGATCTATAACCGGCTCAGAAAGCACTCGGCACTCGGCCCTGGGCTGGCGCTCACTTCAGCAATGGCTCGCCGAGCTGCTCGCCTGAACAGCTTGGTGAAACACAACATCTACGCACAGCGCAAGGCGATCGTGGAGCCGGTGAACGGGCAGATCAAGGAAGGGCGTGGCCTGCGGCGCTTTCTGTTGCGCGGCCTGGAGAAAGTGAACGGCGAGTGGCATCTGATCACTGCCACGCACAACCTCCTCAAGTTGTTCAGGCACAAGCGATTGAGGTGGACTGACTTTTCTGGACAGCCCCCATCGTTACACACTGAGGCAGGGCAGCGCCCCTAAAGGGGGCTCCCACCGATGAGCAAGCGCCGCACCCACAGCCCCGAGTTCAAGGCCAGGGTCGCCATGGAAGCGATAACCCTGGTTGATCTTGATGGAGGTACTGCCATGTAAGGCCGCACAGCTCTCTGGCAGGCAGAACCCCCAATGAGGTTTACACTGAAATCCAACCCTGTTCCCCCCGCCCAGGGCTAACGATGTCAGGGGCCAAAGCTGATCATTAAAAGGCACCCACCTCACTCTGCCACTCAGCAGCGACTCAGCACTGGCCACACAACAGCTGCAAAGGAACTGGCTCACGCGGGTGACGAACATGCGCGGCGGCTTCCGGGCATGGAAGTCTAAGGGCCTGACGCTGGAGCACTCCGCAGCCATTCCCAGGGGCTATGGCCCTGCGGCAGCGCTGAAGCTCGTGGCGGACTGCTTCCGCGGTGAAGCGGCTGCGGCTGCGCTCGATCAGGTCGGATCCCGGCCAGCAGCTCACCGGTTACCGCGATCAATCCAAGACGATCGACGGGACGGCAGGCCAAATCTTCAACACTTCGGCTTGCGAAACACCCTGGTCTGCCTGCATGCGCGACCAGGCCTTGTGTATCGGTTGGAACAGGTGGTTATCGGACCCGCGAACCACTCCTACACTGGGTTGATCATGCGCCTGATGCTTTACGCCACACTGCTTTGCCCGTGGTACCTGGGATCATCGTCGTGTGGTTATCGGAAGCGGCAGCCCCAGTTAGATTGGTTCACGAAACCGTCCAATGACTAGTTATCCCGCTTTCAAGGCTTGAACTCTTAACATGCACCAAACGGCAGAACCGAAGGGTCTTGTGAAGATCGTTTTTTGGAACGTCAACAAGTCTGACTTGACCGACCAGGTCTGCTCAATCGCAGCTGAAACCAATGCCGATGTGATTGTCCTGAATGAAAATGAGGTTGATTGCGAATATACCCTTTCGGCACTTCAGGATAGGATATCGACGGCATTCTACATGCCAAGTGCAACAAGGAAGATCAATCGGTTTCATTGCTTTTGCAGAAGTCCGAGCTTGGACTTCTCTGAAGTTCATTCTGGATTTCGAACTAGTGTTCGGAAGGCTTGGCTTTCGGAGCAATTTGCGCTGATGGCATTTGTGCATGGTGTAGACATGAGAAATTATGATCCTGAAACCCGGCAGTCATTTGCCCAGTCTCTAGCATCAGAGATACAGCTAGTCAAAGAGCAGCAAGAGACAAATAGAGTGATCCTGATAGGGGACTTCAACATGAATCCATATGACCGAGGCATGAACCTCGCTCCTGGACTCAATGCAATGATGACAATAAGATGCGTTGCATCAGGATCGCGTCGTCACCTTGGCCGTGACTATGACTTTTACTATAATCCAATGTGGAGTTTATTCGGGGACCGTACGCCTGGTCCGCCAGGAACCACATACGACACCAGTAATCAGGGGCCGTATGGATGGAACATGTTAGACCAAGTTATACTGAGCCATTCAGTTGTGCATTTATTTGAAAGCGTGGAGATCTTGTCAACAGCCGGCACTTACGCTCTACTCGACACATATGGTCGACCGAATTCTTGCCATTTCTCGGACCATCTGCCTATCCTGCTAACACTACGTGAACAAAGCAATGCCTAGCTATTGGCCAAGCGGTCTCGAACTGAGCGACACAGCCTCACCCATGAATATTCTATTGGATGCTTGTAATGAGTGGAAAACCAATAGCGAAGGCTTACTCGACTTGGTCATGCAGACAGGCCAGTCGAACTCCGGCAATGACATGATATTTGTTCATGTCAAACACATTCCTACCAACCGGACTGCATCTCTTCTTTCAATTGTCATGCGACCTGGCTTGCCATATCCCGCTCGTTTGCAACCATTTGAAGAGGACTTGCCGAATATCTTTAAAAAAGAGTACCCAAAACGAGACAGCAGATTTGGAATATCTGCGGCGAGTCAGGCCCTCAAAACATTAGAGAGTTTTGAGGTAAATCAGTGGGTAGCCGAAACACCCTCAGAATTTAGAAGCAAGTTGGCTGAAGCATTTAACCTCGGGTCTACAAAGAGTATTATCTTGAGCCTACTTGCAGTCGATGAATGTGCTGAAATGATTGAAAGATCAGAACAAAGTTCCCAGGAGACGGATACCCGCCACAAAGGCGACTATGAGGAAGACGTATCGGGATAACAACAAGATACAGCGGACGGGAGCAATGCTGGTTGTTCAATGTCATAGAGCATGACCGCCGCTGATCTTGAGCGTTAGACAGAACGAAATAAGAAAACCATGAGCAAACCTGACTGGACTCGTGACGAACTAGTCTTGGCGTTGGATCTGTACTTTCGAGAGCCTTCAGCCCGAGGAAGTAAGACGCATCCAGGCGTGTTGGAGTTGAGTAACGTCCTCAACTCACTCCCAATCCATGAAGTAGGCGAGCTTGGTGAGGATTTCAGGAATCCTAATGGAGTAGGAATGAAGTTAAGCAACTTCTTGCGTTTCGATCCAAGCTACAAAGGCGCAGGGCTTAAACGAGGATCCCACCTTGAAGAGGAGGTGTGGAGCACATTTTCGGCGGACCTCAAACGGCTTCAGGCAACCGCCAACGCGATTAGGAGAACAGTTGAGTCTGGTGAAGCCGCTAATAGTGGCCCTTACTACGGTGAGGAGACCGAAGCACCAGAAGGCAGAGTCCTGACACGGATCCATCAAGCTAGAGAGCGAAATGCGGCCTTGATCAAGAAGAAGAAGACAGATGTTCTTAGCAAGACTGGCAGGTTAGCCTGCGAAGTCTGCAGCTTCGACTTCCAACAGATGTATGGCGAACACGGACATGGGTTTGCTGAATGTCACCATACAAAGCCAATCAGCAAGCTCATGCCCGGTGAGAAGACGCGCATGAGTGATTTGGCCATCGTTTGTGCAAACTGTCACAGAATGCTTCATCGTGGACGTGATTGGCCCTCGGTTTCCGAGTTAAAGTCACTGCTTAAGAAGACTTTCTAACCGTGTCATCTACATGAGCCGCCGCCGTCATGATGCCATTCCCGCGGAGAACTCGTGAGCAATTGATCATTGCGGTCAGGTGATAGAACGCGCTATACGGTGACTCAATAGGTAATGACTCACGCCTACCTGTCAGCTTAACAACGTGGTGGACTACACATCTAGGCATGTTCCTGCCAACGTGTGACTTACTGTTAGTTCGGGCCACGGAATGATTCGCACGGCATGCCGTCATTATCTCGATCCAGCTTAGTGCTGCCTGCCCTAAAGAGCGCTATAGCCTCCTCACAGCTTTGGAACTGCTTGCAGGTATTTGCCATCGCTAGGCCGGCATCCAGGGCGATCACAGCTCAAATCAGGATGAGGGCCTCTGTGAACAGATTTGCCATGACAGACCAGCAGTTGGACCAAGTTTGGCAAAGGTGACACAAGTTAGGGTTATGCAGACTTCTTCAAATGTTAACGGCTGTCTTGCTAGCATGCCCTGCATGCCGTGCGCTACGGAGTGACGTGGTATCCGGCGGGCGGTGGAGGTGGCACCCGCACCAGCTTCAGGATCTACTGAGCCAGGTACTTCGCCGAGACATGATCAAGGGGAGGCTCCGGCCGAGCGATGGATTCGATTTTGGCCCTGCAAGCCGTTATGTAGCTCCTTCGGAATTCCGCCTGCGCGTCGGTTTCTTCTGCATAGCCACGCTCGCGCCTTGCCTCCATTTGCCCGAACTTCGACTGCAGGGAACCGATCTTGATGTCGGCGGCGACGACTGTCAGGGGGTCAGCGATGTGTCCGAGCATCTGGATCTGGCGCTCCATCACCGCTGCCTGATCCTCCATCAGCGCCGCCTGGCGCTCCATCGCCGCCGCCTGGCGCTCCAGCGCCAGAACCTTGCGTTCCTCCAGGGAAGCAGTCTCTAGAACTTCTTTGTAACGGCTGGTGCTGTTCATGGCTGCGAGGGGATAGCGATTACGGGAATCTTCTGCTCCTCAATGTTAACCTGAATCTCAAGCCTTTCGACCCTACTGACCAGCACCCAGAAGTCGCAGAACTCACAGGCAAAATCCCCATCCATGTAGATCTTCAGGGCAGCATCAGGCCGAACTTGCCAGGCACGCAGTCGAGCCTTCAGGAGGTCGGCAGGGATCTCAAAACCGTTGAGATCAGGCTGCGGCGTTGAGGGGGTGTCGGCCATGGCGGGGCAGCGGGTGGAGGGTGTGTAGTCATTCTGATGGCAGCGCTTCAGGGCTTCAGTGGGGCGTTAGCTGGGCCGGTGTAGTTCGGGGCGCAATCCCAGCGGGCCTCGGCCGTAAGGCCCATTCGGGCATGGAGGCGACGGGAAAGAGGTTTGAGTTGGCCCAGGCGCTGGTATTGCTCTTCTAGCTAGTAGGGGATCGTGGCCTTGAGGTCGATGGACAGCGGTGAGCAGTGGTGGCTGATCGACCCGGCGACCGGCTGGGCGCTGCGGTTCCGGTGGATCGCGAAGGGGAACTGGCACTACAGCCTGGAAGTGATCCGGGGCCGGGCGATGGGGGATGAGCCTGCGCTGCTGGCCTGGCGCCGGGAGCTGTCGGTCAGACAGGCGCGGGAGCTGTGGCGCTGCCACACCTCTTCCCACAGGTAGCCGGTGCGGTAGCCACGCTCAGCATCAAGGGGGTTGCCGGCGCCGCCGTCGTCGCCACGGTTGAAGGGAAGGAAGATGGTGCCTGGGCCGAGGAGCTTGGACGTCATCCGCACCTCACGGGTGCTCACGGCGAAATGCACCAGGGCACCAGTGGGGAAGGAGAGCAAGGGTTCTGGTCTCTGCCCTTTGGGCCTGTGGTTGCGATCGAAGCGGTACTGGTCAACCGCATTGTCGATCGACTGGCTGAAATGGGTTTTTAGGTTGGGCGTTGCCACCGCGATGCCGTTGAGAAACAGCACGAGGTAGATGCTGTGCTCGTTGTGGGTCAGGTAACGCATCTGCCTCACAACCCGCAGCCGATTGGCGTCGTAGCGGCTGAGGATCTTGGGGTTGAGGGCCAGGGCCGGCTTGAACTGGGCCAGCTGCAGCGGCTTCCTGGTGTCGAGAAGCTCGATGCCATGGCGGAGCACGTCCAGGGTGCAGCGCTGATCCAGCTGAGCTCGCAGGCGGTTCAGCAGGGTGGCTGTCGCGCTGGCGCCATGGTTCTTCTGCAGCGCCTCCCAGGCGTCGGGCTGCGATTCCTCGGCCCAGGCCAGCAGGTAGGCATGAAAGATGGCACGAGTGCCGGTTCCTAATTCCCCGCCCAGTCGATCCTGGTTTCCCAGAGTCTTCTTAAGATTTCTAAAAAAGCTTCCATGTGAGTGCCTATCAATGCCCAGTCTGGCTTGAAAGCGTTTTCCGATTAAAACGGAGCATCCGGGCAATGAGAGAAGATGATGAATACCTTGCGCGGAAGCTCGAAGAAGCAAAAAGCGATCTTAGATTCAATGTAAGTTACCGTAAAGAACAGAAGCGCCTAGCCCGCGATAAGCACAGCGAAGCCAGACGCGCCGCCCAACAGAATAAAAGAGAGGCCAACCGGATTGCCCGTGCCAACGAAAAGGAGGCCAAGCGTGTTGCTCGTGAGAAAGAGGAGGAGCGACGTGCCAATCTTTCTCCGGAAGAACGAGAAGTCGAAGACAGAAATGCAGCCATGCTACGAGCATTCAAGAGCAAGGAGGGGGCTCTAGCTCTAAGCGGCAGCATTCTCAATTGGACACAAGGCTATAGCCCTGCTTCAATTACATCTCGCTATCAGCAAGCATGTCGCCTAAGACCAAGTAAGCTGACCTTAGACGAGACAATTGAAGCTATAAATGTTGTTCACGAACTGATCTTTCTATTGAGCATCCCAAATTATGAATCTCTTGTCGAGGGAGTTGGGAATGACCTTGAACTATTGCACTATCGCATTGCATTCGCTTATAAGGTAAAAGAGTTAACTTACAAGAACGCGGAGAAGATGGGAGGGATACCTATTTATTCTGAAGACAAACGAATTCAGAAGAAGCTTGAGAAGCTCGAAGTAGTCTTGCTGGAACTCTCGCAACATCGTGATCGTCGGCGAGAGGCTATTCTTGCTGCTGAGGCTGCCGCCTCTGATGTCGAGGACAAGCTGCACAAGTCAGCCAAGTCTAATAATAGCTTGGCAGACCGACTGCTTAAGGGTATTAATTCTGCAAAAGTCGAAACTGCCTGCGGATTCGTCTACCTCAAGCAGTGGACCGTGCCTGGAGGTCCTCGCTGGCTAAAAGTGGGCGTCACCAACAATCCGGATCGCCGAGATGCAGAACAAAATGTCTTGCCAGTGCCCGCTGTCACTCTTCGTATGATGCGAGTACAAAACATGGAGCAGGCTCTTGCGATTGAAAGGAGGATCCACCGGGAATTGTCTGACAAGCGCATTGAGGGTGCTAATAACCGCGAGTTGTTTCAGCTTAGTGACTCCGATTTGGCTGCATTGATGCTGGCAATGGAGTAGGTATGGACAATCTCCTCGCAAGCTCAACTAGTAAGCCATCCTCCTTGCATTCTTAGCTCGCCCTTACAGGTGTTGTCTGTGCACCTGCTCGCCAGGGAGCCCACCTATCTGGACCACCGCCGCGAGTTTGCAGATCCCCGGTTGCAGGTGCCGTAGGTATGCGTCCAACCGGATGGCTTCGGTGGGGTTGGGCCAGCCGGGACTTTCGTGCTCAGCACGCGCACACCGCGTTGGCCGAGTCTGCTCAGGGCCTCGGCGATCTGAAGGTGGTCCACGCTTTCGGCAGCTGCGGCCTCACGGATTGCTGCCAGTTACTCTTGCAGCTCGACACGCTCGAGAGAGGGGAAGGGTGATGCCAGCAGGGTGGCGACTTGGGCCTGGATGGTGATGGTGCTGGGGTCTGCCAGCAGCTGGCCTCCTGGCGGTTTCAAGAGCGTTTGATTCCGGCGCACTGGACAAGCCCAGGTATCCCTCCGAAGCACTGGAAGCGCCGAGATGGGACCCCACACCAGCCAGACCGAGAATGTCGTGCCTGAGTGGCTCACCTGCTGAGAGCCTGGCGTGGATTTCCTGCTTGTGCCAGAGGTGCTCCTGCACGATCTCGGCCCGGCCGGCAGAATCGGTAGCGCGGAAGTGCTGCAGCTCATCCCAGGGGAGGTGCCGCTCCAGCTGCTCATGGATGTAGCAGTACTCGTCGGCGATTTCGACGCCGTGGCGGCAGAAGTGGTTGCACCAGATGTTGGCCTACTGCACCGTGAATGGCCGCCAGGCGTGGGCCTGGATGGCGTACACGGCGATGGCCCGGCCGTGCACATGCACGCTGCCGAGGTGGGGCCAGTACAGGCTCTCCAGCTCGCGGCAGCGGGCTTAGGCGCCGTCGTGGGCGACGAAGCCGGTGGCCACCCGCGTCAGCTCCAGGGCGGTGAGGGGGCAGCCGATCAGCCACGCCAGATCCTCGAGCCCCATGGAGGCCGATGGTGCTGGGTGCAACCGGGTGGTGGTGACGGGCCGGCGGAGCCGCGAGAGGCCGCGCTGGATGTAGACGAGGAACTCTGCCATGGGAGAGGCGAGCAAGGGACCCGAACGAGCAGCGCAGCTAGGGCAAGGGCCGCCGCTGCAACCGCTGCTGGATCGGGTAGTAGGCCGTCGGAGAAGCGGATGTGGTCGCTCTGGCGGGGGTACCGGATGGCACCACAGCACCAGGGCAAGTACCAGGGCGAGCAGTGCTGCGGGCAGCAGGAACGGCGCCAGGAACCACCACAGCGAGGGTGAAGGCCGGTGGCGGGGTGCTGCGGGGAAGGGACTGCACGCCACTGCAGAGCCTGGCTATAGGCCCGCCAGGGCTGTAGCTGGCGCCCCCGTAGCTGCGGTGTCTCATTGCTGCATCAGGCAATAGGCCCTCGGGGCAGCGGCGTGGTCGCCATCGACGGTTCGGCACTGACCCTGAACTGCCATTCGCTTAGGCAGGTGAGGGGAAGTGGATCTGGTGCTGGCCAAGCCGCCGCGGCTGCTGCTGGTGGAAGTGAAGGGGCGCGCCCGCGCCGGCCCGGACGGCTGGGGCCGTGGCGCCCTGGGAGCGGCGAAACGGATCCGGCTGGAGCGGGCCTGGGCCTGCTGGCTGGAGGAGCATCCCCAGTGGGCGAATTCCCCGGTGGAGCAGGTCTGTGCTCTGGTGCCCCTGCCCCCCTCCAGACGGCCGGTGCGCTGGATCCGTCTGGCGGGCTGAACCCTCAGGGTGCCGGGTCGTCGGCCGCCGCCGGTTCGTCGTACCAGACCGTGCAGCGGTAGCGAACGTTGTTCATGCCCACCTCCACCTCCTCACAGCGGTGGCGGGTTTCGGTTGCCCCGGCAGGCATCTGTTCCCGGGCGCGCTGCAGGGCGTTGTCCCGGTCCCACACCGACGACGAGGTGATGCTGCCGGCACTGGCGGCCGGCGCCGTGAGGGCCACGGCCAGCAGGGGGAGCACCAGCGGAAGAGAGCGGAACACGGCAGGGCCAGGCTCGACACGCCTGGGGCTGAAGGGATGACTCCGCTCTAGCGCCAGCTGCGCCCTGCGGCAGCCGTGATGGCTTCAACAGCTGCCGCCAGGCCCGGGGAGCAGGCTGGGGGGATCACGTCACCGGCCATGACCTTCGCCGCCCATCGCGCCCGCAAGCGCTTCGGCCAGCACTGGCTCACCGATGCTGCGGTGCTGGATCGGATCGTGGCCGCCGCGGCGCTGGCACCGGGCGAGCGGGTGCTGGAGATCGGCCCGGGGCGCGGCGCCCTCACCCAGAGGCTGCTGGCCAGTGACGCGGCGGCGGTGGCGGCGGTGGAGCTCGACCGCGACCTGGTGGCCGGTCTTCAGCAGCGCTTCGGCCGTGATGCCCGCTTCGAGCTGCACCAGGGCGATGCCCTCACCCTTGCCCTCCCACCGGCCGACAAGGTGGTGGCCAACATTCCGTACAACATCACCGGGCCACTGCTGGAGCGGTTGGTGGGCCGGCTCGACCATCCGGTGCAGCCGCCGTACCGGCGGCTGGTGCTGCTGCTGCAACGGGAGGTGGCTGAGCGGATCCGTTGCAGCCCCGGCAGCGCGTCCTACTCGGCCCTGAGTGTGCGGATGCAGCTGCTCGGGGAGTGCCGCAGTGTCTGCGCCGTGCCGCCGCGCTGCTTTCAACCGCCGCCGAAGGTGCAGTCGGAGGTGATCGTGATCGAACCCCATGGCCCCGCACGCCTGCCGGAGGCCGCCCTGGCCAGGACCACCGAGCAGTTGCTGCGGCGCAGCTTCGCGGCGCGGCGCAAGATGCTGCGCAACAGCCTTGTCGGGCTCGTGCCGGAACCGGAGCTCCAGGGCCTGGCCAGGGAGGCCGGCATCAACCTGCAGCAACGTCCGCAGGAGATCGAACCGGCGGCCTGGCTGCGACTGGCCGCCGGGTTGAATCGCAGCACCAACGCACGGCTCCCGTCATCTGAATCCCATGGCTGATCTCATCGTCTGGGCTCCCGCCAAGGTCAACCTCCACCTGGAGGTGCTGGGCCAGCGCCAGGACGGGTTTCACGAGCTGGCGATGCTGATGCAGAGCATCGATCTGGTGGATGCGCTGCGGCTCTCCCCCACGGCCGACGGCGCCCTCACCCTCAGCTGTGACGATCCCGGGCTGCCGGTGGATGGCGACAACCTGATCGTGAAAGCGGCCGCCCTGCTGCGCTCCCGGGCGGGATTGCCGGAACTGGGGGCCCGCATGCACCTGCAGAAGCGCATCCCCGTGGGGGCCGGCCTGGCCGGCGGCTCCAGCGATGGGGCCGCTGCCCTGGTGGGGCTGAACAGCCTCTGGGGGCTCGGACTGCCTGAAGCGGAGCTGCTCGAGCTGGCCGCCCGTCTCGGTTCCGACGTGCCCTTCTGCCTGGCGGGAGGCACCCAGCTCTGCTTCGGTCGCGGCGAACGGCTCGAGCCCCAGGACGCTGCCGGCGCTGCGGGGCTGGCCGTGCTGCTGCTCAAGCACCCCCAGGCCAGTGTCAGCACCCCCTGGGCCTACGGGCGCTGCCGGGAGCTGCGGCAGGCCAGCTACCTGCACAGCGAGGCTGACTTCGCCCAACGGCGCGATGCCCTCAGGCGCTCGCCCCTGCTGCTCGCCCTGCGGGAGGGGGTGCAGGCTCCCGGGACCTTTCCGCCCCTGCGCAACGACCTCCAAGCGGTGGTGGAGCCGGAAGTGGCCAGCGTTCAGGCGGGGTTGGCCCTGCTGCGCCGGCTGAAGCAGCCGCTGGCGGTGGCCATGAGTGGATCGGGCCCCACCGTGTTCGCCCTGTTCGAACACCTGGATCAGGCGCTGGAGGCGCAGGCCGGGCTGGCGGCCGCCATCGAGTCGGACGGTTTCGCCAGCTGGGCCTGCCGGCTGCGCGGCCGGGGTGTCAGCCTGGAGGGGTGAGCGACACCCTCCCCCCACCGACGCCCCCATCGACGTCCCAACCGGCGCCCGGATCTGACAGCCCGCCCGCGCGCAAGGGACCGCTGAGCTTCCTCTCGGGGGCCCTCACGGCGGGTCTGCTGAGCTGGTTGTGCCTGGGTCTGAGCCGCCGCATGGCGCTCTACTACGCCCTGCATCCACCCCATTACAGCTCGGCCATCGCCCAGAGCATCGCCACGGCCCTCAAGACCCTGATCGTGGGCATGGCCTTCCTGGCGACCTTCAGCTTCGGCTTCATCGCCCTGGGGCTCACGCTGGTGTTCGTGCGCAGCCTTTTTTCGGGATCCGCACCGACTCCGGCGAGCCCGGAGGACCCCACCTAGGGTCGGCCCATGACTCTCCACGACCTGGGACTCCTTGTCACCCTGCTCCTGCCCGGCATGCTGCTGTCGGTGCTGATCCTGAGCACCTTCGCGGCCGGAGGCTGAGCGCCACCACCCCGGTCAGGCGTTCCCGCCCAACCCGGCTGAGATAGGTTGGCGCCCACTCGGTGCTTGCCAACGCGTGGCCGAAACGCTGCTGTTCAACGCTCTCCGCGAAGCCATCGACGAGGAGATGGCCCGCGATCCCCACGTGTGCGTGATGGGGGAGGACGTGGGTCAGTACGGCGGCTCCTACAAGGTCACCAAGGACCTGTACGAGAAATACGGTGAGCTGCGGGTGCTGGACACCCCGATCGCCGAAAACAGCTTCACGGGGATGGCCGTGGGAGCGGCCATGACCGGCCTGCGGCCGATCGTGGAGGGCATGAACATGGGCTTCCTGCTGCTCGCGTTCAACCAGATCTCCAACAACATGGGGATGCTGCGTTACACCAGCGGTGGGAATTTCACCATCCCCGCCGTGGTGCGTGGCCCGGGGGGCGTGGGGCGTCAGCTGGGGGCGGAGCACAGCCAGCGCCTCGAGGCCTACTTCCACGCCGTGCCGGGCATCAAGATCGTGGCGGTCAGCACGCCCACCAACGCCAAGGGCCTGATGAAGGCGGCGATCCGGGACAACAACCCCGTGCTCTTCTTCGAGCACGTGCTGCTCTACAACCTCAGCGAGGACATTCCCGACGGCGACTACATCTGCGCCCTCGATCAGGCTGAAGTGGTGCGGGAAGGCCGCGATGTCACCATCCTCACCTACTCGCGCATGCGCCACCACTGCCTCAAGGCCGTGCAGCAGCTCGAGGCCGAAGGGGTGGATGTGGAGCTGATCGATCTGATCAGCCTCAAGCCGTTTGACATGGCCACCATCGCCGCCTCGATCCGCAAGACCCACCGGGTGATCGTGGTGGAGGAGTGCATGAAGACCGGTGGCATCGGCGCCGAGCTGCTGGCCCTGATCACCGAGCACTGCTTCGACGACCTTGACGCCAGGCCCGTGCGGCTGTCCTCCCAGGACATCCCCACGCCCTACAACGGTGCCCTCGAGAACCTGACGATCATCCAGCCCCATCAGATCGTCGAGGCGGCGCGGCAACTCAAGGCCGGGTCGCTCTGAGATGGCCAGGCAACAGGGCTGGTTCGCCCTCATCCTCGCCCTGGCCATCGCCGCCGGGGCTCTGCTGATGAGCTTTCCGCTCCAGCTCGGTCTCGACCTGCGCGGCGGCAGCCAGCTCACCCTGCAGGTGATGCCGGCCGGTGCCATCAAGCGCGTCGATCAGGAGCAGCTGGAGGCTGTGAAGGAGGTGCTGGAGCGGCGCATCAACGGTCTCGGTGTGGCCGAATCCACCCTGCAGACGGTGGGCACTGACCAGCTGGTGCTCCAACTCCCCGGTGAACAGGACCCCAGCCGTGCCGCCCGGGTGCTCGGATCGACGGCACTGCTGGAGTTCCGCGCCCAGCGGGCCGGTACCGAGCAGGAGATGCAGGGGCTGCTGCAGCTGAAGCGTCAGGCCGAGGCGGTGCTGGGCCTGGCCCGGGCGCGCCAGGCGGCCCTGGGGAACGGCGAAACACCGCCCGAGGTGGCGGAAGCCAGCTTCCCGGCCGAGCAGCTCGCGGCGGCCCTGCGCCAACTCGGGGTGGAGGTGCCCGATGGCGCCAGCGAGGCCGATCAGCTCGAGCTGCTGCTGGATACCGTGAACACCCGGATCGTGGAGCTCTACGAGCCTGCAGCCTTCACCGGCAAGGAGCTGGTCACGGCCGGCCGGCAGCAGCAGCAGTCCGGCAGCGGCTGGGAGGTGACCCTCAGCTTCACCCAGACCGGCGGCGAACAGTTCGCCCGGCTCACCAAGGAGATCGCCGGCAGCGGCCGCTTGCTCGGGATCGTGCTGGATGGGCGCTCCATCAGCGAGGCCAGCGTGGGTCCCGAGTTCCAGGCGGCAGGCATCACGGGCGGCTCGGCCAGCATCACAGGCAATTTCAGCGCCGAGGAGGCGCGCGACCTGGAAGTGCAACTGCGTGGTGGATCCCTGCCCCTGCCGGTGCGGGTGGTGGAGGTGCGCACCGTGGGGCCCTCCCTCGGCGCCGACAACATCCGCACCAGCCTGGTGGCGGCCCTCTCCGGGCTGGCCCTGGTGGCCGTGTTCATGGTGCTCGTGTACCGGCTGGCCGGAGTGGTGGCAGTTGTGGCGCTGAGCCTCTACGCCCTCTTCAACCTGGCTCTCTATGCCCTGATTCCGGTGACCCTCACCCTGCCGGGCATCGCCGGCTTCATCCTCTCGCTCGGCATGGCGGTGGATGCCAACGTGCTGATCTTCGAGCGCATCAAGGATGAGCTGCGCAGCGGCAACACCTTGATCCGCTCGATCGACACCGGCTTCAACCTTGCCTTCTCCTCCATCCTCGACGGGCAGCTCACCACCTTGATCAGCTGTGTGGCCCTGTTCGCCCTCGGCACCGGCTTCGTCAAGGGCTTCGCCGTGACCCTCGGCATCGGCGTGCTGCTCAGCCTGTTCAGCGCCCTCACCTGCACCCGCACCCTGCTGCGCCTGCTGATGAGCTATCCGGCCCTTCGCCAGCCCACCTACTTCCTGCCGCGGGTTCAGCTCCCGGCGGCGTCCTCCTGAACCGATCCCGCCCTGATGTCCCTTCCGAGTCGTCTGCTGGGTGTGCAGGTCAACCGCCGCCGCCGCACCCTCTGGGCCCTGTCGAGCGCCGCCCTGGTGCTCAGCCTGCTGGGCATCGCGATCAGCTGGCTGACCCCTTCGATCCGGGCGCCGCTGCGGCCCGGGCTCGATTTCACCGGAGGGACCCAGATCCAGTTGGCGCGCAGCTGCGGTAGCGGCTGTTCGGCCCTGACGGCTGCAGCAGTTGAGGATCGGCTGACGTCCATTCCCCTGCCGGCCGAGGAGGGGGCGGCCGCGCCCCCGAATCTGCGGGGGGCCGCCGTGCAGCTGCTGGATGGCGGCCAGCAGGTGGTGCTGCGGCTGCCCAGCCTCAGCGCTGAACAGGGCCAGGCGGTGGTGGAGGGTCTGGCCCCGGTGATCGGCCCCACCGATCCGGCCGGTCTGTCGGTGGAGACGATCGGCCCCACCCTCGGCAGCCGGCTGCTGCGCGCCAGCCTGATCTCCCTGGCAGTGAGTTTCGTGGGCATCTCGGCCTACATCACCATCCGCTACGACCGGCTCTTTGCCCTTCTGGCCCTGCTGTGCCTCGGCCATGACGTGCTGATCACCTGCGGGGTGTTCTCCTGGCTCGGCTTGCTGGGCGGGGTGGAGGTGAACAGCCTGTTTGCTGTGGCCCTGCTCACCATCGCCGGCTACTCGGTGAACGACACGGTGGTGATCTTCGATCGGATCCGGGAGAAGCGCGTCCAGCTCACGGAGCTGGCGCTGTCCGAGCAGGCGGATGCCGCCGTGGCGGCCACGCTCACCCGCTCCCTCTACACGAGCTTCACCACCCTGCTGCCGCTGCTGGCCCTGATCCTGTTCGGAGGCAGCACCCTCTTCTGGTTCGCGGTGGCCCTGAGCGTGGGGGTGGTGGTCGGTGCCTGGTCCAGCGTGGCCATCGCGCCCACCCTGCTGCCGGTGCTGGCGCGGTCGTGACCGGTCC